>CANEYR010000142.1 GCA_947444055.1 Planctomycetota bacterium | reverse complement strand
CATCGCGTCTGCGCGGACCGCACCGTGTGGCCGATTCGCCGCACGCCCGGCGTCAACCGCGGCTACCAACCGGGCCGCTTGATCGATTGGGTGCTCGCCATCCACACCGCGGTGTGTTCCCCGCATGTGTATCGCGGCGGTTGGTTGCCCGCTGACGGCGACGTGTTTGTTTGTGAGCCAGCCGGCAACTTGGTGCGGCGCATCGCTCTTCATCACCAAGACGAACGGCTGCAAGGTGAGAACGTCTACGAAGCCGAACGCGGCGAGTTCTTGGCGTCGACCGATGAGCGCTTCCGGCCGGTGAGTCTGGCAACTGGTTTCGATGGCGCCCTCTACGTGGTCGACATGTATCGCGGCGTGATCCAGCACAAGAACTTCGTGACCTCGTTCCTGCGCAGCCAGATCGTGCAGCGTGGGCTCGAACGCCCCATCGGTCTTGGTCGCATCTGGCGCATCGTTCCGGCGGACGTGCCGGCCCGCCAACGCGCGCCGTCCCTGCTAGCGGCGCCCCCGACGACTCTGGTCGCCGCGCTTGGCAGCGACAACGGCACCGTTCGGGATCTCGCTCTGCGCGAACTGGTGCAGCGCGAGGAGCGGTCCACGGTCGATGCCCTGCGAGAAATGCAGCGAACGCACGGGCGCGCGGCCACTCGCATCGCGGCCTTGTCGGCGCAAGTGGGGCTGCAGGCGTTGACCGCGACCGACGTGCGTGCGGCCCTGCGCGACCTCGACGTGGGCGTGCGAACGTTCGCCTTGCAGCACATCGCTCCCAGTCTGGCGACTGGCGATCGTTTCCTCTGGCAAGCGTTGGAGCACTGCCTCGTGGCAGGGCCGGCCTGTGTGCGCTGGCAAGCGGTGCTCGCCCTCGGTGACGTTGCCGCGTTGCCCGGGGCCGCGGGCTCCCGCGACCAGCGCGTGCGCCTGTGGGGCGAAGCGTTGTCGGCGCACGCCGACGATGCCATGTTGCGCAGCGCCCTGGCGGCGGCGGCCAATCACGATCTGGTTCTCGTCTTGCGCCATTGGCTCGCGGCAGCGCCAGCGCCGCCACCCACGGCGGCCGTGCGCGACTTGGCGGCCCGCGCGACGAAACAGAAGCGCACCGATCTGCACGCCGACTTGCTCCGGCTGGCGGTCGAGTTGGCGCCGCGCCCGACCGCGCACGCACTTTTGCAGGGCATGGTCGAGGCGTTGCCCAAGGGGGCTGCGCGCCAAGGTTGGCTGGTCTTCGCGGTGGCCCCACATTCCTTGTTGGCGATGGCGAACGGCGCCGATCGCGCGCTCGCGAGCACGGCGCAGGAACTGATCGCCGCCATCACGATCGTCGGCGAGACGCAGCCGGCGGCGGTGCTGGCCTTGACCGAGCCCGAACAACAGCAAGTCAAGCTCGGCGAACGGGTGTTCGCGCGCGCCTGCGCCGCGTGCCACCAATTGGACGGCAATGGCTTGGCGGGCCAAGCGCCGCCTTTGCGCGATTCGGAATGGGTGCTCGGCCCACCGTCGCGGTTGGCGCGCATCGTTTTGCATGGCATCAAGGGGCCGATCGAAGTCAACGGCACCACGTGGTCGCTTGAGATGCCTGGCCAGCAGCACCTCACCGATGCCGAATTGGCGGCCGCCCTCAGCTACGTGCGCCGCGCCTTCGGCCATGCCGCCACGCCGGTCCCGGTAGCCGACGTCGCCGCGATCCGCGCCGCCAACCAGCAGCGCCGCGAGCCGTGGACGCAAGAAGAACTGCTCGGCACCAAGTGAACGTCTGGTTACGTTGCGGGCGCGATGAGTGCGAACTTCGACCCTGTTCCTGCGGACCTCTTCACGTTTGGCCTGTGGACCGTCGGCAATCCCGGCCGCGATCCGTTCGGCGACGCGGTGCGGCCTGTGCTCGACCCCAACTATCTGGTGCGCAAGCTGGCGGCGATCGGCGCGCACGGCGTCAACCTGCACGACAACGATCTGGTGCCGTTCCACGCGACGGCGAGCGAACGCGATCGCATCGTGCGCGAGTTCCAACAGACGTTGAAGAACACCGGCATGTGCGTGCCGATGGCGACGACCAATCTGTTCTCGCACCCGATCTGGAAGGACGGGGCGTTTACCGCCAACGATCCGCAGGTGCGGGCGTTCGCGTTGCAGAAGACGATGCGCGCGATCGACCTCGGCGTCGAACTCGGCGCCAAGATCTTCGTGTTCTGGGGCGGCCGCGAAGGCAGCGAGGCCGATGCCTGTCGCGATCCGCGCACCGCCTGGCAGCGCATGCGCGACGCGATGGACTTCCTGTGTGGGTACGTGCGCGACCAACGCTACGACCTGCGGTTTGCACTCGAGGCCAAGCCGAACGAGCCGCGCGGCGACCTCTACTTGCCGACCACCGGGCACATGCTGCACTTCATCTCGACCTTGCAGCACCACGAGATGGTTGGCGTCAATCCTGAGGTCGCGCACGAAGTGATGGCGGGGCTGTCGTTCCCCCACAACGTCGCGCAGGCGATGGCCTGCAACAAGCTGTTCCACATCGACCTGAACGGCCAGAAAATCGGCCGCTACGACCAGGATCTGCGGTTTGGCAGCGAAGACCAGAAGGGGGCGCTGCTGTTGGTGCGACTGCTCGAAGGCACCTTGGGTGGCGAGCGCTACACCGGTCCGCGGCACTTCGACGCCCACGCCTATCGCAGCGAAGACGAAGCCGGCGTGTGGGAGTTCGCGAAGGGATGCATGCGCACCTACAAGATTCTCGCCCAGAAAGCCGCCGCCTTCGATGCCGACCCCGAGGTCAAGGCGCTGATCGCCGAGCCAAAGGATGCTCAGATCGATCCGTTGCTGCAGGGTGGCTACAGCAAGGAGCGCGCGAGCAAGTTGCTGGCTTTGAAAATCGATGTCGACGCCGTGGCCAAGCGTGGCCTGCAATATGAACGGCTCGACCAGTTGATGGTCGAACACCTGCTCGGTGTGCGAGGGCAGTAGTGACGCGGTCCGGGTCGCTCTTCCTTGGCTTCGACGTCGGCACGCAGAGCACGAAGGCGCTGGTGGTCGATGCGACGCGGTGCTGCGTGGTGGCGCGGGCCAGCCATGCGCATGCGATGGTGCAAGGCCTGCCCCAAGGCCACCAAGAGCAAGATCCGCAGCAGTGGCTCGATGCGATCGTGCAAACGGCGCGGACGGTGTTGGCGCAGGTCGACGGCCAACGCATCGCCGGCATTGGCGTCTCCGGCCAGCAGCACGGCTGCGTTGTGCTGGACCAAGAAGGTGGCGTCGTGCGCCCGGCAAAACTGTGGTGCGACACGGCGACGGCGAGTGAAGCGCGCGAGCTGTCGGCCGCGATCGGCAGCCCGGTGCCGACCGGATTCACGGCGAGCAAGTTGCTGTGGCTCGCGCGCCACGAACCTGCCAACTGGGTGCGGGTGCGGTCGGTCTTGCTGCCGCACGACTTCGTCAACCGCTGGCTCACCGGTGAGTCGTCGATGGAATTCGGCGATGCCTCGGGCACCGGATTCTTTTCGGCGACGTCGCGCACCTTCGACCCGGTGGCGATGGCCGCGATCGATGCGCGACTGCCAGCGATGCTGCCACCGCTGCGCGCACCCGGCACCTTCGCCGGCCGCCTGACTGCCGCCGCCGCCGCCGCTCTGGGGTTGCCGCCGGGCGTGCCGGTGTCGACGGGCGGTGGCGACAACATGATGTCGGCGATCGGCAGTGGTGCGACGGCAGCCGGCGTCGTCGTCACCAGCCTGGGCACGTCGGGCACGATCTTCACACGCACCGAGAGTCCCGTCATCGACCCGCATGGCCTGATCGCGCCGTTCTGCAGCAGCGATGGCGCCTGGCTGCCCTTGCTGTGCGTGATGAACCTGACCGGCGTCACCGAAGAAGTGAAGGCGCTGACGGGCCTCGGTCATGACGCCCTGACGGCGGCCGCGGCGGCGGTGCCGGCTGGCAGCAGTGGGCTCACATGGCTGCCGTTTTTGCTTGGCGAACGGGTGCCCAATTTGCCCGAAGCCACCGGCTCGCTGCTCGGCCTGCGGCCTGGTCTGCTGCGGCCAGGACTGCTCTACCGCGCGGCCCTCGAAGGCACCGCCCTCAACCTCGGCGCTGGCCTCGATCGCCTGCGCGGGCTCGGCTTGCTGGTCGACGAAGTGCGCCTCACCGGCGGGGCGGCGCAAAATGTGCTGTGGCGGCAGATTCTTGCCGACGTCTTTGCGGTGCCGGTGCGCGTGCTGCTGGAGCCCGAGTCAGCGGCACTCGGCGCTGCCCTGCAAGCGATGTGGGCGGTGGCGCGCGCGGCGGGCGAGCCCGATCGCACCATCGACGCCATCGCCAGCCCGTTTGTTCGCCTCGGCGATCTGGTGCGCCCGCAGCCGCGTCTGGCCCCGCTGCACCAGGCTCTGCGCCTGCGTTTTGCCGAACAGCTTGAGCGCTTGCACCCGGGAGCTGGCAGCGGCTGATTGGCGCCAACCCGCGTTGGCCTCTACGTTGTCGGCATGCTCCTTTCGCGCAAGATCGGTTCGGTGCTGCGAGGCCAGGCGACGCCCCTGCAGGTGCTGCTCGCTACGGTGCTCGGCGGCCTGCTCGGCTTCATCCCCGGCTTCTTCCTTCCTGGTGACCTCGGCGGCGGCTTCCTGCAGGCGCCAGGTCTCATCCTGTTGCTGCTCTGCTGCGTGCTCGTGCTCAACGCCAACCTCGGCGTCTTCGGCATCACCACGCTGCTGGCGAAGCTGCTCAGCCTCGTGCTGCTGCCGCTGTCGTACACGGTCGGCACCTGGCTGCTCGATGGACCGGTGCAAGGCCTCTTCGGCGGCATGATCAATGGCAAGGTGACCGCTTGGTTCGGGCTTGAGTACTACGCCACCAGCGGTGGCCTCGTGCTAGGGCTGCTGTTTGGCGTGCTGAGCGGCGTGCTGCTCAATCGTTCGCTCCGCGCCTTGCGGGCGCACATGGCGGGACTCGAAGAATCGAGCGAGCGCTACCAGAAGTACTCGAGCAAACGTTCGGTGCGCTTCCTGACGTGGTTGTTCCTCGGCAAGGGCAAGGGCAAGAAGACGTGGAAGGAGCTGGCTGAACAGAAGAAGTTCGGCATGCCAGTGCGCCTTGGCGGGCTGTTGGCGGCAGCGGTGCTGGTCGCGAGTGTCTGGGTGCTGCAGTCGTGGTTCTCGACGCCGATCCTGACCCGCACGATCAAGTCGACACTTGAGAGCATGAACGGCGCCTCCGTCGATCTGCGGGCGGCGAGCATTGGCTTTGGCGATGGCCAAGTGCTGCTCGAAGGGCTGGCGATCGCCGACAGCAAAGCCCTCGACAAAGACCTGATCGCCGCCGACGTCGTCACGGCCACCATCGACACGGGCGAACTGCTGCGCAAACGCTTCGTCATCGACCAGGTGAAGGCGAGCAATGCGCGCAGCGGCAGCGGCCGCGCCCTGCCAGGCATCGTCATTCCCGGCGCGACCAAGCCGCCGGAACCACCGCCACCAGCGGCTGGTGAGAAGACGATGGAGGACTACGTCAAGGACTTTGAAGTCTGGAAGCAGCGCCTTGAACAAGCTCGGGAATGGATCGAGGCCATCGCGGGCGGCGACGACGCGACGCCGGTTGAGCCGACGCCAGAACAGCGCGACGCCGAGCGCAAGGTCCAGGAACAGGCCGGGCTGGCGCGCGTGGTCGCCACGCACCTGCTCGACAAGACGCCGCGCGTCGTCATCCGCAACATCGACATCGAAGGCATCGGCTACTCGATCAACGGCAAGGCCGACAAGCTCGACCTGCGCGCCCGCAACTTGTCGGACGCGCCGTCGCTGCTGGCGGACGCGATGTCGTTGTCCCTCAAGGCCCAATCCGACGCGATGTCCTTCAGCCTCGATGGCCGCACCGCGCAAAAGCGCGATCTCGGCTTCGCGTTCGCGATGAAGCAACTGCCAGTCGACTCGATCTTCGGGCAGTTGAAGATCGGTGGCTCCGCGCCGGTGCGCGGCGGCACCATGGACCTTGCCGCCAAGGGCTCGCTGACGAGTGTGGTCGGCCAGGCGCTGACGATGGAGCTGCCGCTGCAAGTGGCGATGAAGGACACGACCTTTGCGTTCGCCGGCAGCAAGGAGACCAAGGTCGACTCGCTGCTGCTGCCGATCGGGTTGCGCGGCCCGATGACGCGACCGTCCATCTCGCTCGATGACAAGGTGCTGCAGGATGCGCTGCTGGCGGCCGGCCAGAAAGAACTCGCGACCTTCGTGCAGGGCCAAGCTGGCAAGTTGCTCGGCGGGCTGCCGGTCAACCTGCAGGGCATCGTCGATCCGAACAAGTCGCTGACGGAGAACGTCGACGCGGCGAAGGCGAAGGCCGAAGCCGAGGTGAAGCGTCTGGCCGACGAGGCGAAGGCCAAGCTCGCCGCCGAGCAGAAGAAAGCCGAGGACGCGGCCAAGCAGAAGTTGCTGGATGCCGTCAAGAAGAAGCTGCCCGGTGGCTTCCAGCTGCCCGGCGGCGGCGGCGGCGAGAAGAAGGAGTAAGCCAATGGTCAAGCTCGACTGCACCGAACAACGCATCGTCGGCGTGCTGATCGAAAAGCAGCGCACCGTGCCCGACACCTATCCCCTCAGCGAGAACGCGCTAGTCGATGGCTGCAACCAGAAGAGCAACCGCGACCCGGTGACGGAGCTGGTGTCGTTCCAGATTGCCGGTGCCTTGATGGCGCTGCAGCAGAAGGGCGTCGTCGGCAAGGTGGATGGTGGTGGGCGGGTGGCGAAGTTTCGGCACAAGCTCGACGAAGTGCTGCCGGCGACGGCGAACGAGCTGGCGGTGCTGGCGGAGTTGTTGCTGCGCGGGCCGCAGGCGGCTGGAGCCCTGAAGCTGCGGGTGGCGCGCATGGGGTATCACGCGCCGCCAGAGCAGATCGAAGCGCTGCTGCGGCAGATGGCCGCTCGCATGCCGTCCTTGGTGGAGTTGCTGCCGCTGGGCCCGCGTGAACGTGAGCGTCGGTGGCGGCATCTGATCGGCGACGGCACCGAGTTGGTGGCGAGTGCTGACGCCAGTGAGTCGGCGGCACCTGTCGCGGTCAGCCGCGCGGTCGAGACACGCATGATCGAGACACGCATGATCGAGACCACGGCCCTCGAACAACGCGTCGCGACGCTGGAGCAACAGGTGAAGAAGCTGCAGGCCGACTTCGTGCGCCTCAGCTCGCCGCACATGGGCGATTGATCAACGCGGCAGGGCGGCGGCGGCCAGGCGTTCGCACCACGCCGCATCGCGCGCGCCGAGGCTGACGACATAGGCAATGCGCAGCTGCAGTGGTGCGGCCGCCGTCAACGTCGCCTTGCTCATCGCGCCAAAGCGTCCATAGGGCCGCGTCGACCAAGTTGCACTGGGATTGGTGGCGGCTTCGACGCGCAGCACGGTGACTGCGCCCTGCGGCATTGGCAACACGGCGGCGATCCAGGCGCAGTGGGTCCAGACATCGTCCTTGCCGCCTTGCGCCGACGGCGGCCGCAGATAGGTGACCTTCGGGGCACCCTCTTCGGTGAACGCCTGCAGCGCGCGAAACTGACAGCCTGCGTGCTGAGGATCGCCGCCGAGCACGACTGCGGCCGCCGCCGCCTGCAGCGAGCACAGCACATCGAGGCGGAACGTTTCGTCATCGAGTGCGTGCACCGTCACCGTGCGTTGCTCGCGCACGATCGCGGCCCCGTCGTCGGCGAGCCACTCGATGTGCGCGTCGTGGCCTTTGCCATCGCTGGTGGCAGCGAGGCGCACGACGCGCTGCGTCTCGCCCTTGCGGCAATGCCAGAAGTCGAACGAACGCCCCTCGCACGTCACGTGGTTCCAGCCGACGAAGATCCCGCGGTGGTGATCAAAGAGGCCGCCGAGGTCTTTGGTCAGTTGCCGACCATCGGTAGCGAACACCCGATGGAACGGCTTGCAGGTCGCGGCGTGGTCCTTGACGTCGTAGGTCGCATGCACGAGCTGCGCGACCACGCGACCGTTCGCCAGCGCCAAGCTGTCGACGGCTGGCTTTGGCAGCGAGGTGCAGGCGGCGAGCGGAAGGACGAGCAGAGACAAGAAGCGCACGGCCAGATGCTAGAGCCATCGAGCCAGCTAGCTAGCGGTAGCGCCGAGTCGATGGCGCCCTACGCTGCGTCGATGCAGCTTGCTCTCTACGCCCATCCATTCGACTTGCAGGCGTTGCCGGCGGCAGGAGGTCTTGCCCGTCTGCGCGACCTCGGGTTCGCGGAGATCGTGATGGCGACGAGCTACCACGATGGTCGTTGGCTGATGCCGTGGCATCCGGCGGGTCGCGTGCGCTTTCTCGAAGATGGCACCGTGCACTTCCGGCCGCGTGCGGACTACGGCTTGTTGGCGCCGCAGCCCTCGACCAGTGTGCCCTCGACCGGACCGTCGCCGCTGGAGTTGCTAGCGGCCGAGGCCAAGCAGCACGGGCTGCGCGTGCGGGCCTGGACGGTGTTCACGCACAACTCGCGGCTCGGCGAACGACATCCAGACCAGTGCGTGCAGAACGCCTTCGACGATCGCTACCGCTACGCGCTGTGTCCGGCGCAGGCCGCCGTGCAACAGTACATCGCTGCCTTGGTCAAAGACCTCGCCGCGCATCCAGGTGTGGCGACGATCGAACTCGAAGCGCTTGGCCAGATGGGCTTCAAGCACTCGAGTCATCACGACAAGGCCAGTTTTACGCCGTCAGGTTTGCTCGATGCGGCGTTGTCGGCGTGCTTCTGTTCGGCGTGCACCGCGGTGATGGCGAGTGCGGGCCACGACGTGCCGCGACTGCGCGCGGACGTCTGTGCGTTCGTGCGCGCGAACGTCGGCGAGGCGGACGCCATGGCGCCGCCCAAGTTGCCGGCGGGAGCTGCGGAGCTGACCGCGTCGGCGTTGGTCGTGCCGTGGCTCGCACCCGTGCTCGCCAGTCGGGCGGCGACGGCGCAGCGCTTGGCCGCCATCGTGAAGAAGAATGCGGGCGAGCTGGCCAGTGCTGTGCAGGTGCATCCGCATCCGTGGTTCACCGGCAGCCAGTTGTCGGTCACCGCTGCCGCCGCGTTCCCGGTGCCGGTCGAGCGCGTGTTGACTTGCTATGGCGAAGGGCCGGACGCGATCGCCAAGCTGCTCGCGCACGACGGCATGCAAGCGGCTGCGGCTTCGCCTAAACGCGTCTGCATCTGGCCGAAGGCACCGCAGTTTGGCAGCGACGACGACCTGCGCCGCTTGCGCGAGCTGTGCGCTAGCCACGGCACAGCTTCGCTGGCGATCTACCATCTCGGGCTTCTGCCATGGCGGACCATCGAACGGGTCGCCAAGATGCTCGCCGCATGAAGTGCTTGCTGGTTGCTGTCTTCGCTGGTGTCGTGGCTGGGTGCTCGGGCGCGCAGGAGCCATTGCCCGCCACGACGGCGCCGCCGCGCCTCGTCGTGCTGTGTGCGGTCGATCAACTGGCGGCCTGGGTGTTCGATCAGGCCCAGCCGCACTTCGCCGACGACGGCGGCTTTCGTCGACTGCTGCGCGACGGCGCGCAGTTTGCGAAGTGTGAGTACGAGCACGCGTGCACGGAGACCGGGCCAGGCCATGCCACCATTGCGACCGGGGTGCCGGCGCGGGTGCACGGCATCGTGCGCAACAAGTGGTGGGTGCCGAAGCTCGGGGCCGCGATCTACTGCGTCGACGAACCGATGGCGCCACTGCCCGACCTGCCCGAAGGCAGGAACCGCGGCGCCGGCCTGCTGCTCGCACCGACCTTGGCGACGTTGCTGAAGGCGAACGTGCCCGGCAGCTTGGCGGCGAGCGTGTCGTGGAAGGACCGTTCAGCGATCATGATGGCGGGGCCCAAGGCCGACCTCGCACTGTGGTGCGAGGCCACGACGGGTCGCTTCGTCACCAACACCGCGTGGGTGAGGCAGACGCCACCTTGGCTCTTGGCGTTGCACGCGGAAGCACCCATCGACCGGTTGTTCGGCACCGTGTGGACGCGCACCGGACCGGACAGTGCGTACGTCGGCCTCGTCGATGATCGGCCCTACGAGACGCCGCATGCGAACGGCAGCAACGCGCGCACGTTGCCGCAGCCGTTGACGGGCGGCGAGGCGAAGCCTGGGCTTCCGTTCTACAACCAGATCTATGCCTCGCCCTTTGGCAACACGGTGGTGCGGCTGGCGGCGGAAGCCACTGTGCGCGGCATGCAGCTTGGTGCCGATGCGACGCCGGACTTGCTGTGTGTCAGCTTCTCCTCGACGGACGTGATCGGGCACGGCTTTGGGCCGGACTCGGTGGAAGCGCGCGACGGTTTGCTGCGGCTCGATCGCGAGCTGGCGACGTTCCTGCAGTTCCTCGATTCGCAGGTGGGCAAGGGGCAGTGGGCCATGTTCTTGACCGCCGACCACGGCGTCGGGCCAACGCCAGAATGGGCGCGCGCGCAGGGGCTCGATGCGGGGCGCGGACTGATCCAGACGATGGTCGGGGCCGCGGCCGAGAAGGTGTTGGCCGATGCACTCGGACCGCCGCCCGCGCGCAAGCGCTACTTGGCGCACATTGGTGAGTACTCGGTGTTCTTCCACGACGCGGTGCTCGATGCCGTGCGCGGGGATCGTGAACTTGATGACGTGCGATTGGAGGCGGCACGAATTGTCGCCGTGGTGGCGCCGAACGTGCGCGGCATCGCCGCCGCCTTTGCGACGGAGGACCTGTTGGCGGCAGGTGGTGCGCCAGACGCGTTGCGCCGTTCGCTGGTGGATGCGCTGTGCGAAGGCCGCGCTGGCGATGTGCAATTGGTGATCAAGCCCAACTGGCTCGATGGCGCCACCCCGGCCTCGCACGGTACGCCCCACGCCTACGACCGCGAAGTGATCGGCCTCGCGTTTGGCCCGGGAGTGCCCGCCGGCAGCCGCGTGGCCGCCACCGTGACGCCAGGATTCGGCGCGGTTTGGTTCGCGCAGTTGCTGGGCCTGCCGCGGTTGCCGCACAGCACCGATGTTGTGCCTGCGAGTCTTAGTAACGCGCGGTGACAAGGGGTTGCGGGTTGCGGGCCCGGGGCGCTCGCCGACGGCGCGCATCACCGTGAGATAGGCTTGTCGTGACCCTGCCTGCGTTTGCTGGCAGAAGGCCAGCCCTTCTCATGCATCGATCGATCGCGCAACTTCCTCTGCACGCCGGTGCCCACGCCACTCGCGGCGATGGCATGTGCGCAATGGAGATGGTCGCGTGGCTCGCCAACGAACCGCACAGCGATGAGCCGAGTTGCGCCTCTCCGGTGATCGGTGCCTTGGTGCGCGCTTGCAACGACGCGATGAGCGATGCCCTGCGCAATCGCTTCCTGCGGCCGCTGGTGCCCATGCTGGTGGGCACGCGCGCTGCGGCCGCGACCGAACGGCAGCGCGGCATGGTCGTGCTCGATGCGCTGGTGCGCGT
>CANEYR010000141.1 GCA_947444055.1 Planctomycetota bacterium | reverse complement strand
TCGATCGCGCGCAACACGCCGGCGACCATCCTCAGCAACGGCCAAGTGCACTCGCTGCGCGTGCGCTACGTGCCTGGCACCATCGACGTCTTCGTGAATGGCGCCGCGGTGCCCGCGATCTCGCGCGCCTTCAGCTTCACGACGGGCGGGCTCTACGCCAACAACACGGTCGCACCTGCGACCAATCTCGTGAACGGCACGGCCTTCGTCGGCTTTTGCGCGACGACCGGAGCGAACACGCTGACGGAACTGGTCGAGATCCTGTCGTGGTCGTGGACGTCGACGCCGCTCGCGCATCCGTGTTATGCGGGCACGCTCGGCCAGGACACGTTGACGATTGGCGGCTTGAGTGGTGGCGCCCAGCGCCGCGTGCAACTGGCGACGCACCAGTCGTTCGGTATCGGCATCGCCTCGCCGCCTGCCTTCGGCCCAGGTGCGCCGTATGCGTTGTTCTTGTCGTTGCTGCCGCAGCCGGGAGCGATCGGCACGCAGCTCGGCTTTGGCGAGACGTGTTTCCCCGTGTTGCCGGCTGGCGGCACCGAGCTCGTGCTCGCCGACACCTTCGGCCTCTTCCCCGGTCTGCTGCCCGCCGCGCCGACGCCGTACACGATCGCCCTGCCGCCGGGGCTCGTGACCGCACCGCTGGCGTTCACGCTGCAAGCGGTGACGCTTGCTTCGGCGAGCCCGTTCGCGCTCGGGGTGACGAACGCGATCGACGTCTCGTTCGTGCCGTCCCTGCCGCCGACGATCACGACGGTGGCGCCGCTGAGTGCGGCCGGCGGCCTTCCGATCGTCATCACCGGCACGCGCTTCTTGCCCGGCTTCGTGTTGTCGGTGAACGGCTCGCCGGTGGTGCCGACCTCGAGCTCGGCGACGCAGATCACGTTCCCGTATCCCGCTGGCTTGGCGTGCGGGTCGCAGTTGGCGGTCATCAACCCCGACAGCCAAGGCATCACGTCGCCGTTCAACCCGCAACCGACCGTCAGTGGCACATTGCTCGGCAGCGGTGTCGCCGCGGGCAACCAGATCTTCATCATCCAGGGCAGCGGCTACGCGACCGGCACCACGGTGACGATCGGTGGGGCGGCGGCGGTGATCCTGTCAGTCGGTGCCACCGTGGTCACCGTGCGCACGCCGCCGGGAACGCCCGGTGTGCAACCCGTCGTGCTGACGACGCCAGGTGGCTGCACGTCGTCGACGAGCTACACGTATCTGTGAGGCTCGCTTACGAACGTGTCATCGCCTCTCGATGACCTGATCGAGCGGGAAACGCACCTTCGGCGCAGTGGCGTGCTTGTCCTCGGCCGCGCGGAATCCAGCGGCGCAGGCACACAACGTCGCGTAGCGCGAGCCGTCAAGCCCGAGCGTGCGGTCGTAGGCGTCCTTGTCGATGCCTTCCATCGGGCAGGTGTCGATGCCGAGCATCGCCGCCGCCGTCATGAACTGGCCCAAGGCGATGTAGACCTGGCGCGCGTTCCAGCCGGCGAGATCCCCCGCGGCCCACCCCTTCTGCACGAAGTCGACGACGACCTTGCGGTAGCCGCTCAGCTTTTCGATCGGCACGCCCTGCACTTCGCTCTGCCGCTGCAAGTAGCGATCGACGTCGTCGGCGGTGGTCGTGCGCAGTCCCGTCAGCACCAAGTAGTGGCTGGCCTCGGTGACCTGCGTCTGGCCCCACGATTGCGCCCGCAGTTGTTGGCGCAACGCCGGCGTCGTCACGACCAGGAACTTCCATGGTTGCAGTCCGAACGACGAGGGCGCGAGCACCAGGGCCTGTTCGAGCGCCGCCCACTGCTCGGCCGGGATCGTGCGCGTGGCGTCGAACCGCTTGGTCGCGTAGCGCCAGTTCAGTTGGGTGAGAACGTCGGTTGCGGAAAGCGTTGGCATGAAGGCTCAGGCGCGGTTCATGAGAGCGGTCAGTCGCCGCGAGAACGCCGCGGGATCCGAGGGCAGCGAACCCTCAGCCAGCAGCGCTTGGTCGTACAGCAGGGCGGACCAATCACCGAACGTCGTCTCGTCGCTCAGCTCGGCCAGCTTCTTCACCACGGGATGGTCGGCATTGAGCTCGAGGATGCGCTTTTGCGTCGGCACTTCGTGGCCGGCGTCGCGCAAGACGCGCTCTTGCCGTGCGCTCATGCCGTGCTCGTCACTGACGAGACAGGCGGGCGAATCGGTCAGGCGGTCGGTGACGCGCACCGTCTTGACGTGTTGGTCGAGCGCCTTCTGCATGCGATCGGTGACCGGCGTCAGTTCCTTCTGCTTGGCTTCCTTCTGCTGCTTTTGTTCGTCGGTCTCCGGCAGATCGAGCGCGCCCTTGCTCGCCGATACGAACGCCTTCTCGTCGAACTCGCGCAGCGCATCGATGATCCACTCGTCGATCGAATCGGTCAGCAACAGCACTTCGCAGCCGCGCTTCTGCAGCGATTCGATGTGCGGGCTCGACTTGGCGGTCGCCAAGCTGTCGGCAGCGACATAGTAGATCGCCTTCTGCTCGCTCGGCATGCGCGCGACGTAGGCCTGCAGCCCGTGCCAGCCATCGTTCTTGGTGCTGCGGAAGCGCAGCAGCTTGCTGAGGCGGTCGCGCGCGTCGACGTCGTGGTAGACGCCTTCCTTGATGAAGCGGCCGAACTCACCCCAGAACTGCAGGTAGCGATCGACCTTCGTCTTCTCGCCGTCGACCTCGCGTTCCTGCTCACCTTCCGCCGCCAACTCCTCGAGCAGCGTCAGCGTCTTGCCGACCACCTGCTTCTTGATGAAGCGCGTGGTCGCGTCTTGCTGCAGGATCTCGCGCGACACGTTGAGCGGCAGGTCCTCGCTGTCGACGACGCCGCGCACGAAGCGCAGCCACTCAGGCACGATCTCCTGCGCGTCGTCCATGATGAACACGCGCTTCACGAACAACTTGACGCCGCTCTTGCGCCGTTCCACGACGTCGAATGGCGCTTTTTGCGGCACATACAGCAGGCCGGTCAGTTCGTGCGCGCCTTCGACCTTGAAGTGCGTCCACGCCAGCGGTGGGTTCCAATCGCGCGACAGCGACTTGTAGAACTCATGGTGCTGCGCGTCGTCGACTTCGCTCTTGGCGCGTGTCCACAAGGCGCGAGCCTGGTTGATCGTCGTCCACTCGCGCTTCTTCTCATCGCCGCCCGAGCGCTCGACCTCCATGCGGATCGGCCACCGCACGTAGTCGCTGTACTTGCTGACGACTTCGCGCACTGGCCATTCGTTCAAGTAGTCCTTGGCGTCTTCCTTGAGGCGCAGGATCACGTCGGTGCCGCGACCGGCGCGTTCGCCTGGGCGCACTTCGAAGTCGCCCTTCGCCTGGCTTTCCCACACCCAGACGTCGTCGCTGCCCGCCTTGCGCGAGACGACCGTGACCGAGTCGGCGACCAGGAACGAGCTGTAGAAACCGACGCCGAATTGCCCGATCAGCGTCAGGTCTTTCTTTTGCTCGGCGGACAGCGACTGCATCAGTTTCTTGCTGCCGCTGCGCGCGATCGTGCCGAGGTGGCTGATCAGTTCCTCGCGCGTCATGCCGATGCCGTTGTCGCGGATCGTCAGCGTGCCGGCTGCATCGTCGCGGATGAGTTCGATGCGCAGTTCTTTGTCCTCGCCGAGCACGGTGTGGTCGGTGAGGGCTTTGAAGTTGAGTTGGTCGATCGCATCCGCGGCGTTGCTGATCAACTCGCGCAGGAACACTTCGCGGTGGGAGTAGAGCGAATTGACGACGAGCGAGAGGACCTCGTTCACTTCGGCTTGGAAAACGTGCTTCTCGGTAGTCGCTGACATGGTTTGGGTTGGTCCCACAATGGGGGCGACCAAGATTGCGACCGGGCGCATGCGGTGCAAGTGTTGCTTTGGGCGGCGCGGCTTCGGCTCAGCCACTTGCCCTTGTTGCGCACGTGCGGAAGCGGCGGAATGGGCGCCAAAGCCCTATGGGCGGTTTGTGGGCGGTGGCCTACGGGATAGGGTTCCTCGCCCTGTATCGCGGCAGCCCCATGCCGAGAGCTCGCTTGCTCCTTTCCAGTCAGGCTATGCAATCAACCGTTCGCACTCTCGTTCTGGGCGCGCTCGTCGCAGCCAGCGCATCCCTGCAAGCCCAATGCTACGAACCAAACACCGGCGCCTCGCTTGGCGTGGGTGACGACGTGGTGTTTGGCATGCAACCGCTCGGCTTCGCCTTCGCACTCGGTGGCGTGACCTACACGAACATCCACGTCACGACGAACGGCTTCGTCTACTTGTCGAATGCGGGTGTTCCCGCTGCTGGTGGTGCTGATTACTTGGCTACGGCCGCCGCGCTCGTGGCTGGGTCGCCAAGGATCGCTCCGTACTGGAGTGACTTGGACGTGATTGCTGCCAATGGCGCCGGCGTGAAGTTCAACGCGCTGCCGGGCAAGACCGTGATCACGTGGGAGAACGCGATTGAGTATGGCGACGCGGGCAGCAACCGATTCAGCGTGCAGATGCAGTTGTTGGCGACGGGCGAAATCTACTTCGCCTATGACGGTCGCTGTGCGGTGCGGACCGCAGGCGACTTCGTGGTCGGCATGTCGAGGGGTGGTGGCGTCGTGGTTCCGGCTGCGAGCAACTTCTCGACGGTGAACGTCACCGCAATCACGACCAACTTCGAGATCTTCAACAGCGGCGCTCTGCCTCTGGACCTGGCTGGCAAGACGATCCGGTTTGCGCCAGCGGGCCTCGGCTACGCCTGGGTGCCGCAAACGTGCGGTGGCTCCCACGCCTCGTACGGCTCGGGTTGCTACAAGAGCAGCGACTCGTTCTATCAGTTGACCGTCGCTCCCGCGGCGTCGTCGGCGGCCCTGTCCAACACGGCGATCACCATGATCCCGAATGGCACCGGTTACACCGTCATCCAGGGCGGCAGCGTGTTTGTTGCTCCGTCGATCGCGGCGACGGCGTTGGTCTTGGCTGACGACAATGCGGTCGCGACACCAACCTTGACGACGGCGTTCCCCTTCAACGGTGGCACTGCAGTGACCTTGAATGTGTGTTCGAACGGATTTGTCTCCGCGACAGCCGGCAATCCGCCCGGCTATGCCCCCGTGGTCGCCACCATGCTCAGCAACCTGCAGACGGCCTGGTACTCGTACCACGACTACAACCCGACGGCGGTTGGCAGTGGCCAGGTCAAGTTCGAACAGGTTGGCTCGGTGGCCTACATCACCTGGGACGGCGTCTTCAACTACGGCGGCACGACCGCTGCGGATGCCAGCAGGTTCCAGTTTCAGTTCGATTGCGCAAGCGGCATCGTGAGGGTCGTCTACCAGACGGTGTCGGCGAACGCGCACACGGGATTCTCAAGCGGCGAACCGCACCTGGTCGGGTACTCGCCTGGTGGCGCTTCGAATGACCTCGGTTCGACCACCTTCGCGACCGGCCTGCCGCTCACGTTCACGGCCCAGCAGATGAGCAACCTGAGCCTCGTCGCGACCGGCGCCCCGGTGTCCAGGCCGACCCTGGGCTCGACGATCACCTACATGACCAGCAACATCCCCGAGTTTGCTCCGGCCTCGGGCCTGCATGTCGCAATCAACATCCTGAGTGTTGCCCAAGTGCCAGCCCCGGGTCTCGACCTCGGCTTCCTCGGTGCGCCAGGTTGTGCTGCCCTGGTGGCGTCACTCGACATCACGCAAGCGATGGTTGGCGCGAGCGCCTCGGCGGCCGTGACCCTTGTTCTGCCCGCGGGCCTGCCGCCGGGCTTCCACTTCTTCTCCCAGTCGGCCGCGTTGTTTACTCCGAACTCGCTGCCGAACGGCCAGAACGCGTTCGGCCTGACGACGAGCAACGCCATCGCTACGGTCGTCGGCGCTTGGTGATTTGAACAGCGGAACGGCGCTGCCGTTTTAGGGGCTCGATCCCGGCAACAAGCCCACGCTCTGCAACGAGAGCGTGGGCTTGTTGCGTTTCGGTGGCGAGACATCTGGTGGGTATGGTGCTCGCATGGTCGCGATGACGCTGCGTGCGCTCGTTCCTCTGGCTGTCGTCGCACTGCTGCGCGCACAGACAGCGGACTGGTTGCTTGATGCGAGTCCGTATCGAGCCCGGATCGAAGTGGCGGCCGATGCCAGCTCGGTGACGTTGACGAACGGTTTGCTCGCGCGCCGTCTTCGCTTGCAGCCCAATGCCGCCACGGTCGCCTTCGAAGACCTTGTCACTGGCGCCTCGTTGGTGCGCGCCGTCAAGCCCGAGGCCGAGGTAACGATCGATGGCAAGCACTTCGCGATCGGTGGTCTGTCGGGTCAGCGCGTGCGCAACTTCTTGACCGCGGCGGCGGAGGCCGCACTGACGAGCGATCCTGCCGCGCTGCAGTGCATTGGGCACGAGCAGCGCGCGGTGGCAGCACCGTTCCCGTGGCGCCAACGCCGAGAGTGGCTCACGGCGGCCGCGACGTGGCCGCCAGCAGGTGTTGGCTTGGCATTGAAGTTCGCACCGCCAGCCGGTGGGCCGCGAGTCAGCGCCACCATCATCTACGAGCTCTACGACGGCATCCCGTTGCTGATGAAGCGGCTTGAACTGCACAACGAAGGGGAGCAGGCGGTGCGGCTCGATCGTTTCGCGGCGGAGGTCTTGGCGTTGACGGAGACCGGTTCGACCGTGGGTGGTGATCCCGACGTCGGCCATCGCGACTTGCGCGCGTTGCATGTCGAGACCGACTACGCGTTTGGCGGGGCGATGGAGGCGACGGCCGACAATCCTTCGGTGCAGTTTGTGCCGGACCCCGAATACGACTCGCAGGTGCACTACGAACGGCGCACGCCGTGTCTCTTGCGTTGCGCGCCGCGGCTGGGGCCGGGCATCTCGATCGCGCGCGGCGAGACGTGGCAGTCGTTCCGTGTGTTCGAGCTCGTGCTCGATAGCAGCGACCGCGAACGGCGCGGGCTGGCGCGGCGCGCGATGTATCGAACGATCGCTCCGTGGGTCGCCGAGAACCCGCTGATCTTTCACGTGCGCCAAGCCGACGACGTGTCGGTGCGCGCGGCGATCGACCAAGCTGTCGAGGTGGGGTTCGAGCTGGTGCTGATGACCTTCGGCAGCGGCTTCGATGCCGAAGATGACAGTGACGCCAATTTGCAGCGCCTAAAGTCGCTGGCCGATTACGCCCACGAGAAGGGCATCGCACTCGGGGGCTACTCGCTGCTCGCCAGCCGATCGGTGGATGCGGCGACGGACGTGATCAATCCAGCGACCGGCAAGCCGGGTGGTTTCGCGACCTTCGGCAACTCACCTTGTCTGTGCAGCGAGTGGGGGCAGCGCTACTTCGCGAAGCTGCGGCACCTCTACGAAGTGACAGGCCTCGACGTGTTCGAACACGACGGCTCCTACCCTGGCGATGTATGCGCGGCCACGACGCATCCAGGGCACGAAGGGCATGCGGACTCACAGTGGCGCCAGTGGACGATGATTCGCGACTTCTATCGCTGGGCCCGTGGCCGCGGCATCTATCTGAACGTGCCCGATTGGTACTTCTTGAGCGGCAGCAGCAAGACCGGCATGGGCTATCGCGAAACCAACTGGTCGTTGCCGCGCGAAGACCAGTTGCTGATCGAACGCCAGAACGTGTTCGACGGCACCTGGTGCAAGACGCCGACGATGGGCTGGATGTTCGTGCCGCTCAGCGAGTACCACGGCGGTGGTGCCGCGGCGACGATCGAGCCGCTCGATGCGCACCTCGATCACTACGAAGCGCGCTTCGCGAACCTGCTTGGCGCTGGCGTGCAAGCGTGTTGGCGCGGGCCTCGCCTCTACGACACCGTGCGAACGCGCGACGCGGTGAAGAAGTGGACGACGTGGTTCAAGCAGCGGCGGGCGATTCTTGAATCGGATGTCGTGCATGGTCGGCGGCCTGATGGCCGCGACGTGGATTGGCTGCTGCACGTCAATCCGAAGCTGGCGACGAAGGCGCTGCTGGTTGCCCATAACCCGTTGGCTACCGCGGCTGAGCGCGTGCTGGAGGTTGATTTGACGTATGCCGGCGTCGCCGACCGCGTCGTGCTGCACGCGGGCGGGGCTGCGGTGGGGGTGCCAGTCGCCGTCGATCGGCGCCACCGTGCGCGCATTCCGGTAAAGATTCCGGCGCGCGGCTTTGCGTGGGCGGAGCTTCGTTAGTTCGCCATCTTTGCCATTGGCAGCGGTCGGCTGGCTTGGCAACGTGCGACCAGGGTCCCTGATTCACGGCTGCGTCGCCGCCTCGCGCCATCATGTTCTTCCTCGACAGCACTGGCTTCTTCAGTCTGATTTGCCTGCTGGTGCAGTGTGGGATGGCATGGATCTTCGCGGGCTTTTTCGGCGCCCTGTCACGGGGCCGAGGCGCCTGGCTGCGCAGTTGGCAGGGTGCCTTCCTCGGACTGGGGATTGCTCTCACTGCCCTGTGTGTGCGTTTCACCTTGGCGCACCATGCTGCGTCTGGTGCTGCGGTGATGTCCGAGGGTGATCTCGCCGTGCGGCTGCTTTACGGCCTCTATTGCGCCGGCAAGGTTCTCTTTGCGTGGGGCTTGGTGGCCGGCGTGTACGGCCTGTGCGGTGTGCCCTGGATGCAGCGTGGCTGGTTGGCCCCGACCATCGTCGCAGTTGGCTTCGCGATGGGGCTCGCCTTGCCGACGGTCGAGTGCATTCTGTTGGTCCAGGCGCCGTGGTTCGCGTGGGGATGTGCGCACGCCGCGCGCGTGCTGCAGCGCCGCAGTGTTGGCAGCGACGATGTCTGGCGGCGTGTGGTCGTGCGCGTGCTGGCACTGTTCGCCCTGGCGTGGGGGACCTATTTCGTGGCCGTCCTCGTGGTCGGCCCTCTGCGCCCACAACCAGTCGCGCCGTGGATCTTCTTGCTGCAGTTGAATTCGCTGATCGATCTTGTTCTGCAGGTCGTGCTGGCATGCAGCCTCATCGTGTTAGTGCTGAACGACTCGCACCGCACGGTGATCGACGCCTTGCGAGAACGCGATCGTCTGCGCGAGCAGGTGCAACGTGACGACAAGCTGCGCGCCCTGTCGACCTTGGTCGGTGGGGTCGCCCACGAGATCAACAACCCGCTGACTTCGATCCTTGGCTTCACCGACGACCTTGCCTCGGTAGATCCGCTGTTGCGGGTTCGGGCGGCGCGCATCGTGCGCGAGCAAGCGGAGCGTTGTCGCCTGATCGTGCAGAGGATGTCGCTGCTCGGGCGTGGTGCGTCACTGGTCGCCGTCGAAGTCGACATGGTGGCACTGGTGCATCGCGTGGCGCGCGGCTTGGCGCCGCAGCTGCAGCAGAGCGGCGTTGGGCTGCAGGTGAACTCGGTCGCGCTCTCACACCGATTCGTTGCCGACGCCACCGGTGTCGAACAGGTCCTGACGAACTTGATCGGCAACGCCGTGCACGCCTCGCCTCGCGGCGCCGTGGTCACGGTCTCGGTGAGCGACGGTCGCGACGGCCTCTTGCTGGAGGTCAGCGATCGCGGCGTTGGTGTTCCCGCTGCGGATCGAACCCGCATCTTCGAGCCGTTCTGGACCAGCAAGAAGGAAGGGCAAGGCCAGGGGCTTGGTCTCGCCGTCGTCGACGCCATCGTGCGTGCTCACGGGGGGCGCATCGAAGTCGGCGACGTCAGCGGCGGCGGCGGCGCGCGATTCTTGGTGACGTGGCCGTGGCGGCCCATCACCGACGCCGGCGTCGAGTTGGCAGCGTCACCGGCGACCCCCTCCGACCAGCCTATGGCCCCGCTGAAACCTGGGGCGCGATTGTTGGTCATCGATGACGACGCGCTGGTGCGTGCGACCATCGCGCGGCAAGCCAGGGTCGACGGCTGGGACGTGGTCGAAGCGGACTCCGGCGAGAGTGGCCTGCAGTTGTTGCTGGCAGGCGACGCTCGCTTTGACGCGATCGTGTGCGACCTGCGCATGCCTGGCATGTCGGGGTATGGCCTGCATGATGAACTGGCGAAGCGCGCCGCCCAATGGCTCTCGCGCCTGGTCTTCGTGACCGGCGATCTGGCCTCCAACGAGGCGGCGCAGTTCGCGGCGCGGTGCCGCGTACCGATCCTCACCAAGCCCTTCGCCGCCGTCGACTTGATGCGGCGCTTGCGGGAGGTCGGGCGCACCGCCTGACGCGAGCCGCGACTCACTTCCCAGGCGGTCGATGCCGGAGTTTGCGCGGTCCATCTCCGACCGCTACGACTTTGCGTCCGTCTCACCGAGTGCCTGCCCATGCCTACTGCAGAGTTCCGGTTCGCCTTGTTGCCGTGCTGTCATCGGTCTTGCGTTGCGAGGCCGCTTTGGCCCCAGCGCGCCGCCGAGTGCCTGATTCCGCCCTTCACGGGGACCATTTCGTGATCACGAAGGCCTGTTCGGGATTCCTGACGCTCGTCTTCGTTGCCCTGTTGGGGCGCGTTGGTTTGGAGGTCCCCACGGTCACGATGGCGGCGCCGGATGGCGAGGTGCGTTTCAACCGCGACATCCGACCGATACTGGCCGCGGCGTGTTTTTCCTGCCACGGCCCCGATCCCGCGAGCCGCAAGGCCAAGATGCGTTTCGATCGCGAGGAGGACTTCTTCGTCGGCCGCAAGCACGGGTTCGTGGTCGTGAAGGGCAAGCCGCTCGAGAGCCTGCTTTACCAGCGCATCACGGCCGTCGAGAAAGACGAGGTGATGCCGCCGCCGGACGCCCACGTCCAGCTCAAGCCAGCGCAGAAGGAGATGCTGCGCCGCTGGATCGAACAGGGCGCGCCATGGCAGCAGCACTGGGCTTTCCTTGCACCCGAGCGTGTGGCCGCACCCAAGGTCGGCAATGCCAACTGGGGGCGCAATGCCATCGATGGGTTCGTGCTGGCCCGCATCGAGGCGGCTGGGCTGCAGCCGGCCCCCGAGGCCGACCGCCGCACCCTCGCCCGGCGGCTGAGCCTGGATCTCATCGGCTTGCCGCCGAGTCCGGAGCAGGTGCAGGCCTTCGTCGACGACCCGCGTGCTGACGCCTTGGAGCAGCTGGTCGACCAGTTGATCGCCAGTCCGCACTATGGCGAGCACCGTGCGCGCTACTGGCTTGATGCGGCGCGCTACGCCGACACGCACGGCAATCACTTCGACAACTACCGCGAAATGTGGCCCTATCGCGATTGGGTGATCCATGCGTTCCAGGCCAACCAGCGTTTCGATCAGTTCACGATCGAGCAGCTCGCTGGCGACTTGTTGCCGGAGCCGACCCCGTCGCAGCGGATCGCCACGGGTTTTCATCGCTGCAACATGACCACCAATGAAGGTGGCACCATTGAGGAGGAGAACCTCGTCGGCTACGCGCGCGATCGAGTCGAGACTACCGCGTGGGTTTGGCTCGGCCTGACAGCCAACTGCGCGGTGTGTCACGACCACAAATTCGATCCGATCTCGCAGCGGGACTTCTACGCGATGAGTGCGTACTTCCGTAACACCACCCAGCCTGGGTTGGATGGCAACGTCAAGGACTCGCCGCCGGTCCTGCGGATACCTAGAGGCGAGGATCGTCAACGGGCAGCGGAACTGCCGGCGCTGATACAAACGGCAAAGGCGG
>CANEYR010000140.1 GCA_947444055.1 Planctomycetota bacterium | reverse complement strand
GCGCGCAGCGAAGAAGCCTGACCAGTGACCGCCGAGAAAAAGCCACGCACCGAGGGAACTCCGCCTGGACCGGTGCGTCTGGCGCCAACTTCTCAGCCGATCGGGCGTCGCGATGTGCAGCGGCCGACGGGTAGTGACGACGACGTGGAAGTGGCTCGCGAACCCATGCTGCGGGCCAAGCAAGGTGACCATGAGGCCTTCCGCGTGCTCGTCGAGATGTTCTCTGACCGGGTGATGCGCGTGATGGTGTCCGTTTTGCACTGCGACCGAGCGATGGCCGAAGACCTTTGCCAAGAGGTCTTCCTGCGCGTGTTCAAGGGACTGCCAGAGTTCGACGGGGAAGGCCGCTTTGTTGCGTGGCTGCATACCATCGCGATGAACGTGGCGATCAGTGAGTACCGCCGTCGCCGCACGATGAAGCGCGATCGCCGTACGGTATCGATCGATGCGCCGATCGCGGGCACCGACGACCTCTACCTGACCCCGAGCGGTCGCGAAGTGGATCCAGGCGAACGGGCGCACCAACAGGAGTTCCTGGCGCGGGTGCGCGAGTGTGTGCGCCAGCTTCCCGATGAGTTTCGCGCCGCCGTGGTCTTGCGCGACATGGAGTCGCTTTCCTACGAGGAGATCGCGGCAGCGCTGCAGTTGCCGCCCGGCACCGTGCGGTCGCGCATTCACCGCGGGCGGTTGTTGCTGCAAGAGATGCTGCGAGGGTTCGATCGATGAAAGACCAACCACGACGTGAGGCTGACGATCGGTTGGCGGATTGGGTCGACGATCGCCTGAGCCCGCGCGAGCGCGAGCGCTTCGTCGCCGAACTGCGCGTCAATGCGCAGTTGCGCCAGGATCTTGAGGACTACGAACGAACGGTAGGGGTGCTGCGCGCGGCGTTGCGCGCCCCGACGGGGCCGTCGCCGATGACCGATCGCATCATGGCGGCGGTGAAGAGCCAAGCGACGGCTCCGATCCAGCGGCGCGCGATCTCGTGGCATCGCGCGTGGTGGAGTCTGGCGAGTGCCGCGGCACTGCTGGTCTGTGCGTTGTGGATCGATGCGTGGTCTGGCGAGCCGAACTCGGTGACGATCGCGACCCTGGATGCAGATGGGCGCGCGGCGGCTGCACCTGAGGTGGCGGCGGGCAATAGCGAACTCCGCAAGGCGGACGACGAGCCCCGCGGCCTCGGCGGAGTGGCGAAGCAGCTGCAGCCGACCGGCCAGCAGCCGACCGTCCAGCAGCCGACCGTCGAGCAGTCGCCAGGCAACCAGCCAGAAGATCTGCAAGAGGCGGCGGTGCCGAAGCCGATTGCCGGGTTCGCGACGAACGAATCTCAGAACCCAGTATCCGCGCCACTCGTGCCGCCGCCGGGCGTGGAAGTGGCCGAAGGAACCAAGTCGAAGGACGCTGCACCGACCGATCGTGGAGTAGGGCGTGCAGTCGGGGGCGGTGGTCCGACCGGTCGCGCCCCAACGCAGCCAGGGGCGCCAGGTGGACCCGCGACGGGAGCCCCGGCGGGGCCGTCAGCACCAGCGCCTGCGGTTGCTCCCGCGGCGGTTCTCGACGCGGAGAAGTTGGGGGCGACGGGGGAATCGGTGCGTGAGAAGGCCAAGAACGACGATCTCCCGCGGACAGATCTCCCGCGGACTGGTCTCCCACGGACAGATCTCCCGCGGACTGGGTCGGATGATTTCTACCTAGGCCAGGCTCGGCGCCAAGTGACTCGACCGGTGCTGGCGATGGTCGAAGTGGATGGCTTTGTCGAGGCAACTCCGGCCGCGACGGACCAGAAGGCAGTCGGCGAACGAAGTCGTGCGGTGGTGCCGCCAAAGGGCAAGGACGAGGTGCCGGGTGAAAAGCGGTCGACGGGCTTGCCTGCAGCTGGCGCCGCGGATGCCGACAAGAAGACGGCCGAGCTGGTGTTGGATGCGGCGGGTTTGGTGGCCGGACTCGATGCGTTCTTGGCGAGTGCTGCCGTGGTGGATGGCGACGCCAAGGCCGAGATGTGGACGACGCCGCAAGGGCCTTTGCGCGCCTCGCCCGTGGTCGATCGCGAGATCTTTCAACTGCTGACCGACGACGCCAAGAACTCGGCGTCGCTCCGCAAGGAATTGGCGGCCGTGGCCTTGGCCGAGCGCACCTGGCTCGTGGAAGGTCGTCGCGCGGACGTGCAGACGTTGCTGGCGCGACTGGCCGCGTTCGCGCGCGACCGGCAATGGACGTTGCGCAATGGCGAGACCTTGGCGCCCGCGGAGCCACCGGTCGCCCCGCCGACGTCACCGGTTGGGGTCGATGCCGGGGCGGCTGCCACCGACAGCCTGCGGGTCGTGTTGCGCATTCGGTTGCGCCCGCGGTAACGAACAAGAGAACGTCTCGCCGACCGCTAGCCAATGCATCGTTTGCATCGCGCTCTCCGCAACCAGCACGGTGCGAGCGCGGCCGTCGGCGGTGTAAAGGCAGCGCACGGTGACGCGCAGGCGGCAGTCGCTGTGGGCATTGGCGGAGGCGTCCTGTTCGTCGACCTGGCGTGAGCCATCGCGCGCGACCAACTGCAGGTCGTAACGAGCACCGCCAGCGAGCAGGTTGCGCACGCGCAGTTGCGCGTGGCCAGGCGGCAGCCATGGCGTGCATCGTTGCCAGGCCTCATCGAGCCCCGCACCGGTGGCCACGCGCACGCCCGTGATTGCGAACAGCACGGCATCGAGCACGAGCCCCGCATGGTCGGCCGACACTCGTCCGGCGGTCGCCCGGAGCAGCCGTTCCAAGGCGCGTTGGCGGCCGCTGTCAGACATCAACTGCGTCTGGGTGAGTAGCAGCAGGGCGGCCGTGGCGACGTCGTCGAGCGTGGTGTCGTCGCGGTCGACGTCGTTCGCGACGTGTTCGAGATGGCGCCGCATGCGATCGCTAGTCGCCAACAACAGGCCGGCACTCGCGGGCACGAGGGTCAACGCGTCACCCGACTCCGGCGTCACGATGGCGCCGTGCGTCAGGTTGGCGCGGAAGTGCTCGCGGCCTGGCTGCCAGGCTTGGCGTTCCAGTTCGATCTGGCGATCGATCGCACGTTGCGTCCACGCCGCTCCCGGTCGTGCCGTCGGCGTGCCAAGTTGCCAGCGTTCGGCATGCGCGGCCTGGTCGATCGCGTCCGCCAGCGCGCCAAGGCAGAACAGCAAGTGCACTTGCATGGCGGCGTCGAGGAAGGTCGCGGCCTGCGGCGCCGCGGTCGTTGCGGCGGCCCGTGCCGTCAGGTGCTGCCATTGCGCTATCGCGAGGTCGGTCTGGCCGGTGGCGCGAACGTGCCAGAGGTGGGCGGCAACCAGCCAAGGCAGTTCGTGTTCGGGGCCCTCAAGCTTGGCCGTGGCGAGGGCGCTCGCACTGCCCTCGGCATCTGCCAGCCGCAGGTTGGCGAGCACCCACATGGCCCGTGGTCGGCCGCTGGGCGGGGCCGGGGTCTTGATCGCGGCGCGGCAGGCGGCGACCAGCCGTTGCAGTTCTGGCATCGCACCTTCGATGGTGGTGCGCGCCGTCTGGGCGATGGCCCCGATGGTCAGCAAGACGAACGACAGCAGGAATGGGATGTGGCTCATGCCTCCTGTGGAAATTGCGCAGCAACTTCGAGCGGCAATTCGCAAGAAAATGTCGTCGTCGAAGCCGCTGCCGCCGAGGCGATCGCTTGCACGAGCATGGTTCGCATGGCTAGAAGCGTTCGCTTGGAACCCGGGCGGCGCAATTTCCACGCAGTGTGGCCGAGCCTGTTTGCCACCTCGATGGGCTTGATGGCGTTCCTGCCCGTGCTCGCGCTCTACGTGCAGGAGCGATTCCACATCGAGGAAGGGCCGGAACTGGCATTTTGGGCAAGCATCATCTACGGCGCCGCACCGCTGGCCGCCGCCCTCGCCGGGCCGATTTGGGGCGCGATGGGGGACCGAACGGGCAAGAAGCCGATGGCGATCCGTGCCAACGTCGCCATCGCGCTGACGACGGCCGCGATGCCCCTGATGCCGACGCCGATGGCGTTGCTGTGTATGCGCGCGCTGCAAGGCGTGCTAGCTGGCTACGTCGCACCAGCCATGTCGCTGGTGTCGCAAGGCGTGCCGCGCGAACAACATGGCCGGGTCATCGCCAAGCTGCAGGTGACGATGGCGATGGGTTCGTTCCTCGGGCCAATCATCGGCGCGGAAGCGACGCATTGGTTTGGTCGCAGCGCGCTGTTTTGGCTCGCCAGTGTGTTGAGTGGGCTTGCCGCTCTGCAGTTGCACCTGTTTGCGCAGGAGGAAGTGCCGGTGGCTTCGCCGCAGCGCGGGCCGTTCCTGGCCGACTTTGTCCGCGCTTCCCTCGGGCTGCTGCGCCATCCCGTGATTGGCTGGTTGCTTGCCCTGCTGCTCGTGCTGCGGCTTGGCCAGAACATGCTCGAGCCGCTGCTGTCGTTGTACGTGCGCGACCTTGGGCCAGCGCCGTGGTTGGCGAACTGCAGTGCGACGCCGGCGCTGGCGATCGATCGCACCGTGGCCTTCGCGTTCGGGTTGCTGGCGGTGGCGCAATGGGTGTGCACGCCGTGGTGGGGCAAACAAGCGGATCGTTTCGGCGCCCTGCGCTGTTTGGCGATCCTCAGCCTGCTGCTGGCGGGATTGTTGGCGGTGATGGCGACGGTCACGACCATCTCTCAGTTCTTGTGGTTGCGGGCCGCGATCGCGTGCTTGATGGCTGGCTCGATGACGTTGGCCTACGCGGCCGCGAGCCAGCGGGTCGCCGACGAGAACCGCACGCTGGCGTTCGCCATGGTGCAGAGCTGCATCCAGTTCGGGTTGGCGATCGGGCCGATGCTGGGGGCGTTCGTTGTTGCCGAATCGACGGGGCCCTTGGCATTCTCGCGCGCCTTTGTGTGGGCCGCCGGGCTGTGCCTGATTGCAGGCCTCGGCATGTTGCTGCTGCGGGCGGTGACGACTCGCGCGAGTTCCCCGGCGCCGTGAACGCAGGTATGGCTGGCGTGGCGCTTCACGTTCGTCGAGCTAGACTGAAAGCCGCGGGCTGGCGCCCACTGGGACTCGAATCGATGTGCATTCTCATCGTCATGCGCGGGCTGCACGCCGAGCCCTCGCTCGTCGTCGCGGGCAATCGCGACGAACGCTTCGATCGCAAAGCGGCACCGCCGGGGCTGTGGGTTGGCACGCGTCGCCGTCTGCTGTCACCGCGCGACCGACAAGCGGGCGGCACGTGGTTGGCGATCGATGATCGGGGGTGCTTCGCCGGCATCACCAACCTGGCCAGAGTGCCGCCGGTGCCCGAGGCGCCGTCGCGTGGCCATCTGGTGCATTTGGCGCTCGACCAGCAGGATCTCGAGGCGGGCGTTGCCGCGGTGCGGCAGCGCGTGCGCGAGCATGCATACGCCGGCTTTCAGTTGGTGCTCGGTGATGCGAGCCGACTGCTCATCGTGCACCACGCACGTGGCGAGTTGCGAGTGATCGAGTGGGCAGAACGTTGGCTCGTCGTCACCAATGAACATGAACCCGGGCAGCTTGAACCACGAGGGCTGTCGTTGGCGTTGGCGCCAGCCCTCAACCTCGAGCAGCGGTTGGCTGCGTTGACTCAGGTGCTGCGCGACCGCGGCGGCGATGGCCACCACGCGATTTGCAAACGCGGCGAGCACTACGGCACGGTGTCGAGTTCTCTGCTAGCGATCCGTGCCGGTGATGCACAGGCTTTGCTGTGGCGGTACGCGGCCGGTGCCCCTGACGTCACCGAGTACCGCAACTACGGCAACCTCGGCCGTCGGCTGTTGCCCGATCCCGCTACCGACTGACGGCGGCGCGGCACGGCGCGGCACGGGTTCGCGCCGCTACTTGCCGAGGGCTCGCAGGTTCTCTTGCGCGTCGACCTTGGCCTTCTCGGCGCGTTCGCGCGCAGTCCCGGTGATGCGAGCATCGGCGAGTTGCTTGGCGGCCGCCTGCAGCGCGCGCTCATACATGCCCTTGGCCTTCGCCTTGTTGTCGGCGGAGACCAGGTGGTACTGCAGGATCACCGCGGTGTCGTTCAACAACTGCGGCGAGTCTGGTTCCTTCTCAAGCGCGTGCTGGTAGGACGACAGCGCGTCGTCGAAGCGGGCGGTCTCGCGGCACAAGAAGGCATGGTTGTTCCAGGCGTCGGCGCTGTCCTTGAGGCAGGCGATGACGTGGTTGATATCGCGACTGGCATCGATGCGCTTTTGCCCATAGGCGCGGTCGCCGAGGAACTGCACGATCGCACCCACTTCGCCGCGGCGATCGCCGGGCAGGGCACGGATGACGTCGGCAAACGCGGGTGCGCCGAGCGCGGCGTAGGAGGTCGCGTGTTGTTCCGCGCCGTCGAGGTCGCCGCGGTGGTAGGCGCAAAGGAACAGGTAGTAGCGGGCGTTGGTGCCGGCCGGATTGCCGGCGAGCGCTGCCGAGAAGCACTTCGCGGCCTCGTTCCAGTTGCTGCCGTCAAACCGGGCGCGCCCTTCGTGGAATTGCAGGGTCGCAACCTTCTCGACCCGGCTGCTTGTTCCGACGGCGTAACGCTTGCGGACGCTCTCGTAGAAACTTGCCCGGGTTTGCCAATCGAGCCCTTGGCAGAGCAGGTCGTGGTTGAGCGACACGTCCGGGTCGATGGCGAGGGCGTTGGCGAAGTGGGTGCGGGCTGCTTCGAAGCGAAGGTCGAGCCATGAGATTTCGCCGAGGGCGACGTGCGGGTGAGCTCGCGTCGGGTCCAGCTCGGCGGCCTTGCTGTAACTGCGAATGGCGGCCTGTCGCTGCTGGTCGATCGCACCGACCTGGTCGGCGGCGTCTTGCCCCTTGGGATTTTGGGTTTGGAAGCGACGCAATTGTTCGCGCAGGCGATCGCCGGCGATGCGGCCGAGCAGCACATGGGCCCCGGCTCGCTGCGGGTGACGGCGAACGGCGTCTTCGGCATGTTTCACCGCCTCTTCCCATTCGCCGAGCAAGTAGCGCGCTTGCGCCAGCATGAGCCGACACTCTGGATCGTCTGGCGTAGCCAGCAGCACTTCCTCCGCGAGTTGTGCCGCATCGGCGCTGAGGATCTCGGGGTGCAGCACGCCGCGGTCGGTCTCGGCCTGCAGCAGGAACGTGCGGGCTAGCATCGCTGGCACTTCGATCACGCCAGGAAACTCTTTGCGGCCGGCATCCAACAAGTCGACGGCTTCGCGGAATCGCCCGCTGCGACCGAGGCAGCGGCCGGCTGCGACCAGCCATTCGACTCGCTGCGGATCGGCTTTGCGCAAGGCCAGGAACGCGTCGGCCGCGACCGCGAACTGCTGTTTGTTCTCGGCGGCGTAGGCCTGTTGCCGCAACTCATCCTGTTGCTTGGCGGTGACCACCTCACCCTTGCCCACATCCGCATGACTCGGCGGCGATTGGCCCGGCGGCGATGGCACCTGGGCCGACACCATGGCGGCGAAGGCGACGACGAACCCAGCACAGCGAGCGAACTTCATGTCACTTGCCTTGCAACAGCTGTTCCGCTGCTTGCAGGTGGCGCCGCGCCCCGGGCCGCCGTTCGCCCGGGTGGTGTTGTTTGCTTTGCTGGGCCGCTGCCTTTGCCGCTGCCCCGTCCTTCTTGTGCTTCAAGTTCCACAGCGCCAGGTTCTCGTAGCAGTCGCCAACGGCTTCATCGAGCATCTGCTTGTCGTTGGCGTCTTCAGGCGGGTTGTCGCGCAAGGTCTTCTCGCCATCGGCGATGGCGCTGTCGAGCAGTTGCTTGCTGAGATCCCAGTCGCGATCGAGGTGGTAGATGGCGATCAGGGCGCAGTCGTTGCGCAGGCGAACGTTCTGCGGATCGAGCTGATGGGCCCGGCTGTAGGCCTTGTAGCTCTGCTCATACATTCCCATCGCTTCCTTCGCCTTGCCACCGCGCTCGAGTTGGTTGCCGTAGTCGCGCGCGAACAGGCCTGAGTTGTTGAGGAAGTCGAGGTCGCTGTTGGCGGCATCGGCGGCAGCTCGGTAGATCGCCTCGACCTTGCCGAGATCGTCGGCTTTGAAGAACTTGTCGGCGACGCGCATCAGCCCGGTCTTCGTGGTCTCCGCCATGCCGAGGTCGGTGGCGACTTGGTCCGGACGCGCGCGCACGGCTTCGAGCAGCCACTTCTCGGCGTTCGGTTGGTCGTTGCTCCAGAAGGCGATGTTGCCCTTCTTGCCGACGCACATCGCGATCCATTGCTCGCAGCTGTCCCGGAAGGCGGCGTTCTTCTGCACGGAGGCTGCGAAGTTGGCGCGCGCTGCATCGAGGGTCTTCTGTGCGTCCGGGTTCTTGCCGGCTTGTCGTTCGACGTCAGCCAGCCAGAAGCGCGCCTTGCCGAGATACCACAGACTGGTCGCGTCGGGTCGCTGCTGCAGCACTTCGATCGCCACCGGCAACTGCGTCACTTGGCCAGCGGTGTTGAGCAGCGCGTCGAACAGAGTCGTGTCGTCTGGTGTGCGCTGCAGGGCGCGCGCATAGACGTTGACCGCCTCGGCGCCGGCCCCAGCCCACTGCTCCGTGCCCGACCACAGTTGCAACAGGACCGCATCGAGTTTGCCCTTCTCTTCGAGCAAGCGGAACGAGGCGCGCGTTGCCGTCAGCAGATCCTTGTCGTCTTCGCCAGCCTGCTTCTTTTGCGCGTAGGTGCGGGCGGCGGCGTTGGCGCGCAGCGTGTGCAGCGCCAACAACTCTTCGGGCTTGCCGCCACCTTGCGATTGCAGGTGCAGTAGCAGCGCAGTCAGTGTGCGCGTGGCGGCCTCGGTGTCGCCACTCCGGTACTGCGCTTCGGCCAGCACTTGCCGCGGCCCACTGGGTTCGGAATCGAGCTCGACCGCTCGCTTCAACGCGACGACCGCATCTTGGAAGAACAGGTCGACACCCTTGCGACCCGTCGCGAGTGCTTGCGCCGCGAGCTTCAGCGTGATCTCGCCGCGCAGCAGATGGAACGGCGCGTGGTCTTTGCATTCCTTGGCGATGCCGTCGAGCGCGGCGAGGGCGCCGTCGAAGTCCTCGGCGGTGACCTTGGCGGTCACGGCAAAGGCGCACTTCTGCATGGCGTCGGCCGCACCTCCTTGTTGCGCCTGCAAGCGAACGGCGGTGGCGCTGCGCGCCGTCGAGCCGAGTTCGGTTTCGCCTTCGTTGCGCAGCAGCGCCGCCGCTTCCCGCCGTTGGTAGGGGAAGTACTTCACCGCCTCCTTGCAGAAGGACTCGTACTCCGCGAACGGCCGCTGCTGTTGCTCCTTCAGCAGCACCGCGATGTTCTGGTAGGCATCACCGACGGCCTCCTCGAGCAATTCGCGGTCGCGCGGCTTGGCATCGAGCGGCATGGCGGCGAGTTGGCCCTTGCCGAGTTCGATCGCGCGCTCGAACAGGGAACGCGCGTGGTCGAGATCGCGGTCGAGGTGGTAGATCAGCATCAGGCCGCAGTCGTTGACGATGCGGGCGTCGGTCGGCGACAGCTCGACCGCCTTCTCGTAGTGGCGATAGCTGCGTTCCCACAGTTCCTTGGCGGCGGCGGTGTCGCCCGCCTGCGCCTTCTGCACACCGAGGTCGCGCGCGGCCAGCGCCGCGTTGTTGTAGAGAAAGCCCCAGCGATCGGGGTACTGCTGCAGCACTCGTTCGTTGAAGCCGAGCGTGCGCGCCAAGGCGTCGTCGCCACTCTCGGTCAGCGCCAAGTGGATCGCGAAGGCGGCGCCTTGGAAGTGGTTGCCGAAGCTGTCGATCAGTTGGGGTTGGCCGTCTTGGTAGGCGGTGGTCAGCGGCGAGCTCGCACCGGCGGCGAGCAGTTGCCGTTCTGCCGTCTTCAGGTCGCCCATATCGACAGCGCCTCGCGCCGTCGACAACTGGCACAGCGCGCGCCACTGGTTGGCGGCTGCGGCGTGGGCTGGCACCATCGCGAGGTAGTCGGCGAAGGCCGCCTCGGCTTTGGCATAGGCCGCGAGCGCACCTTGGAAGTTGCCGTCTTTGCGCAGCGCATCGGCGCGCGAGTAGATGGCGCGACCTTGGTGCCAACGCAGGATCGGCGTGGTCGGGGACTCGCGGACTAGGCGCGAATAGCAGCCGAGCAAGGCGTCGAATTCGCCGTTGTCGCGCATCCACTGTTGGAAGGCATCGTGGATCGCGGTCTCTTGCGGGGCTTCGCGCAGACCTCGTTCGAGTTCGAGCACGACCTCGCCTGGCTGGCCGAGCCACTGCTGGATCAACGCCAGTTTCAGCGTGGCTTCGCCGGGAAACTCACGGCGCGCGGCGCCAAAGCGACTCGCTGCGGCGATCGCGAGTTCGTGCGTGGCGCGGCTGACTGGGATGTTGTCGTGCTTGTCGCGCGCACCTGCGTCGAGCTCGGCTTGGCGAGCGGTCACGAAGATCTGCAGGTCGCAGCGCCCGGCCAGCAGCAGGGCCTCGGCGGCGTCGCGGCGGCTGCCCTCGGTGTCGATGGCGGCAAACCCCTTGGCGGAGCGCAGCGCGGCGGTGCCACCGGCTTCGAACTCGCCGAGTGCATAGCGGCACTCCGCGAGCATGCGCAGAGCACCTGGCGCGTCGGCGTCCTGCACGCCGGACAAGGCCTTGTCGAAGTTCGCGGCGGCGTCGATCCAGTGCAGGTTCACCGGCGCTTGGCCGTTCTGAGCCAAGCGCATCGAACCTTCGGCGGCGACCAGTCGCGCTTCGCGCCAACCTGGATTGCTTCTGAGCAACGACTCGGCGACGTCGAGGGCACGCACCGGTTCGCTCGCCAACAAGGAACGGGCCTCGGCGATGCGGGCTTCTTGTTCGGAGGTTGGCGGGGTGAAGTTGGCGCAGGCGGCCACAAAGGTGGCACACCACAGAAGGGTCGTTGGCTTCATGGGCAGAATCAGAACCTGGCCCGGCCGGACGGTCCGGGGCAGCGCGTGAGATGGAACGCGCGAGGAGAGGGGAGCGACCGCGGAGGATTGTGACGGAGTTCGGGCCTTGGCGGAAGCCCGAAGGTCGCGCGACTTTCCCGGCCGCGCATCAAGGTGCCGCCGGGGCAGGCCCGATAGCACCGAGGCATTCCGGCAGGCGAACGGTGAGTCATCCCATCATCACGAGCCCGGCGACCTTGGATCGTTCCACGGTCGCGCGGTTGCTCAACGACATCGAACAGGCTTTGCGCGGGCAGCCGACGCGCGTCTACGTCGACCTGGGTGCGGTCGAGTCGTTCGATTCGGCGGGGCTTGGCGGTGTCGTTGCGGGCCTGCGCCGGGCGGCGGCGGCCGGGGTCGAGTTGAAGCTGAAGGGGCTGAGCCAATCGATGCTCGACTTCTTCTCTCTGGTCTCGGTGCAGCGGTTGGTGCAGCCCGAGCCAGCCGCCCCCGCGATTGACCCGGTGCGCCGACTCGGGGGATTCTTCGAGCCGATGCTCGATGGCGCGATCGCCGTCGTTCGCACCGCGGGTGCGGCCTTGCACGAACTGCTGTTCGGGGCCTTGCGGCGGCGACCTTTGCGACTCGATCGCACGGCGATCGAAGTCGACCACTGTGCGGCCGGCGCGCTGCCGATCGTGACCCTGATCGCGTTCCTGATGGGGCTGATTCTCGCGATGCAGGCGTGG
>CANEYR010000139.1 GCA_947444055.1 Planctomycetota bacterium | reverse complement strand
GCTTTCGCGGCAGCGGCCGAGCCGGCTCAGAAGCGGATTTCGTGGCCGTCGCCGAGCGCGAACCCACCATTCGGCAACGTCGGATGGATCGCCGCCGGCTGCAGCATCAGGCTGGCGCCGGACAGGCCAGGCGGAATGGTGATCGACCAGAAGCCGCCGCTCGGCGCCAACACCACCGGGCCGCTGACGACGATCGGCGCCCCCATGTGCAGCCACGGCAGCCACGGGTTGGAGAACGGGGCGCCGGTCACGAACACCTCGCCGCCGAGCAGACCAAGCCCGCCGTCCAGCGACCCGCCGGGCGAACGGAACAGCGCAGTCACCGTGGCGCCGGCGAGCGCGCGTTTGACGTCGTGACGCGGCCCTTCGGTCGACGCGCCAGCGACGCCAGTCGCCAGCCGCACATCCGCACCAGCCCCGGGGTAGACCATCGCCTCCGCCCCGAGCGACTGCTGCAGCAACGCCACTTCGACCAGCGACAGTGGCCGCGGCCACAGTTGGAACTCGTCGAGCGTGACGTTCGCGAACGTGCCGGCCGCTACGTCGCTGCGCGCGCCGAGCACGAAGTCGCCGATCGGATTGACGACGTCGCCGAGGAACTGCGCTGCAGTCTCCGACTGGCCGTCGATGTAGACCCGCACCAGTTCGCTGTCGGTCGCGACCAGCGCGTAGTGGTGCCACTGGCCGTCGCGCAGATCCCGCGTGACATCGAGCACATCGATGTCGGTCAGGTCGTTGGCGTAGATCAGCGCCGTGCGCAGCCGGCCGGTCGCCTGATCGAAGTAGATGCCGAGCCGGTTGTTCGCCGCAACCGCGCCATGACTCACGAGGTACCGCGTCCCAGTGCCCGCGGTGTCGCTGGTACGGAACCAGAACGCGAGGCTGAACTCACCGCCCGCAGCCCACGCGAAATCTGCGATGCGCGCACGGTCGTCGACACCATCGCAGTGCAGCGCCGAGCCGATCCGGCCGGGAACCAGCGCCGGTCCGCCCACCGAGGGCAGCAGGGTCGCGTTCCGCGCGTTGCCCGAGCTGTCGATGACGCTGCCGGCCTGCACGGTCTCGAACAGATGCTGGATCCTGAGCGGCACCGCGAGGTCGTCGTCGTGGATGACGATGCCCGCCACGTTCGGCACGCCGAGGTCGTTGCCCACCGCCAGCCAGCACTCGACGGTCTCGTCGCCCTCGGCGGCGAGGTCGTCATGGGGGCGCAGTTGGATCCGGGTCTCGGCCTGGCCGGAGCCGAACGAGGCGAACTGCGGCGGCGTCGGATAGTCGGCGCCAGCGGTCGCCGTGCCGCGCCACTGCAGCGGCACCAGTCGCGGTGCAACCAGGTCCCCGGTGCGCGAAACGACGAACTCCGCTTGCCCACCGGTCTCGCTGGCGACGCGATCGGCCGCCGCAATCGTCACGCGGCCGCCGAGCGCCGGATTGCCGCCGCGATAGGCCTGGAAGAAGGTCTCCAACCAGCCGCCGACGCGGTCGAGGAACGGCCGCCGCACCGTCACCGTGCTGCGCACCGTGATCGGCGATTCGATCTGCACGCCGTCGACTGGCGTACCGTTGCTCGAGCCGTAGGTGTCGACGTTGAAGCCGCCGCTGAAGTAGTTGCCGCTGCCGGGGCTCGCATTCACCGGGCTCGGCACGCTGTCGTAGCCGCCGGTTTGCAGCCAGTTGCCGAGGCTATTGGCGCCGCGCAGCAACACCGGGAAGGTCGTGACGCCGAGGCTGCCGGCGCTGCGCAGCGTGCTCTGGTTGATGTAGGTCGACTGGGACAAGGTGCCGTCGGACAGCGCCAGCTGGCTGCTGGTCAGCGAGTAACCCAGCTCGATCCAGTTCTCGGGATGACCGTGGCCGTGCAGATCGAAGTAGAAGCCGTACCCCCACTGCGCCAGCGCTGCGGCGCGGGCATCGGCAACGGCCTGATGGAAGTCGAGGTAGGCGGCCACGCCGAGCGGATGGCCCTGCGCGCCTTCGACGATGTCGCGGTTGACATCGACCTTGTATCGCTCGAGGTGGAACAGGATCACGTGCGGGCGCAGCCGGAAGCGCGCGCCGAGCTGCTCACCGAACTCGCGCGCCAACTCCAACGTGCGCAAGTCCTGCACGAACGTGCCGTAGGTGCGATCGGGGATCGACGCCGGCGACAACTCGCCGCCGTGGCCGGCTGACACCACGATCGGCGCGTTGCCGACGATGTACTCGACGTAGCCCAAGGGACTCCAGCGCGTAGCCCCCACCGGCAGGGACTGGGCCACTGCCACGCCGGCGGCAGCAGCCGCGACGAGCACTGCGTGCGCCGGCGTCATCGACTAGTAGAGGCCCGTGACCATCGCCAGCGCGTCGGACATCGCGCCGCCAAAGGCATTGACTGCCGGGTCGATGCTCCACCCCTGCAGGAACAGCTGGAAGCCGGCGTTGGCTGGAACCGCGGGGAAGTTCAGGCTCAGGGTCCCCGCCGGCCCGGCGGCGACGATCGTCGCGGTGAGGTCGAGGCTCACGTGCAGCGGGCAGCCCGTCATGCCGATGAAGCTGAGATCGACCGGGAGTGGGCCGAACGGACCGACCTGGTTGCTGAGGCCGAGCACCATCAGGCCGATGCCGAACGGCATGCCGCCGAGCTCGACATCGAACGTCGTACCGAGCTTGGGTCGCGTCGTGCCGACCGGCTTCAAGGTGGGCACGCCGAGCGTGCCAGGGCAGCCATGGGCGAACTGCGTGATCGCCCCGACCGGCCAGGTGTTCGCCTTGGTGTAGTAGAACGCGCCCTGGAACTGGCGGGCGGTCGGCGCGGTCGTGAACGGAACCGTCGCCTGGGCGATGCCCTGGAAGTTGAGCGTGAAATCAGGGCTGACCAGCGTTGGAAGACCGGGCGAGGCGTAGTAGGAGTGCAGATCCAGGTAGTTGATCGCGACGCCGTAGGTGCGGCCGGGCAGCAACAGGATCGGACGATCCAGCGCCATCCGCGTGCCGGCATTGGTGCCGGCGGTTGCGCCAGTGCCGTTGGCCACTTCGCGCCACGCGCCGGGGGTCGTCTGCTTGCCGGCGGCGGTGCCATCCGTCAACCAGACCTTGATCGAGCCCGTGTTGCCGACGTGGGTCGCGGAGCAGAGGTCGAGACCGGTGACGATCAGGGCATCGGGCGAGGTGACGACGAAGTCGACGAACGCCATCGCTGCCTTCGATGCGAGGCCCGCGGCGCCGGCGTAGTTCGTCGTATAGGTGTTGGTGACCGCGTCGAGCCGCTTGCGGATGGTCGCGGTGCGGCAGCCGTTGCCAACCGTCAGCGTGACGTTGTAGCTGCCGGCACCTGGGGTCCAGGTCGGGCTCTGGGTGATGTCGTCGACCACACCGTCGTTGTCGAAGTCCCACTGCCAAGTGGTCGCACCGACACTCGTGTCGGTGAACGTCACCGGCGTCAACGGCGCCACCAGCGTTGCCGGGGTGGTGAAGTTGGCGACCAGCGGATCGACCTGGATCAGGTTCGTCCACTGGTACTCGAAAGCGCCGGTTGCCGTGGAGACGCGCAGTTTCGGCGAGAAGTCACCGCAAGCGGTGTAGAGGAAGGCCGGGTTCTGCAGCGTCGAGTCGAACGTGCCGTCGCCGTCGAAGTCCCACTCGTAGCTGATCACCGGACCGCTGGTGATGTTGCTGCGTTCGGTGAACGCGACCGCCAACGGGGCGGGGCCGCTGCGCACGTCAGCGGTGAAGTCGACGAGATTGACCGGCGCCGAGTAGTTGAGCGCGATGCTCGCGATGCGGGGATTGTTCGGCGTGCTGACGAACGTAGTCGACTGCGCGACCCCCATCGTCAGCGTCAGATCGGCGTTGGTGTAGACGAGCGGCGTGCCCGTGGTGCCCGGGTTGATCCAGCGCTGGCCCGCGCCGCGCGTGACGACGGCCATGCCCTGGGTGCCGAACTGCAGGTGGACCGGCTTGCTGAGCGTCACCGGCGTCTGGTTGTCCTGCCCGCTGGAAAGGAACGGGGTGCTGGCGCGCAACTGCCAGACGCCGGGGGCCGGATTGATGACGTTGCCAACCTGTGAGCCACCGAGGCTGGTCGTGTAGATCTCGAGCACGCCGGTGGTGGTCGGCCACTGCGAGTTGATCACCACTTGGTCGAGCTGCAGGCCGTTCGGATTGGTGACGTTCACGTCGAACGCAGTGCCCGGCAGCGGGTGGAACGTCGAGCTGCCGGCATTGGTGATGAAGCTGGTCTGGATGGTCTGCGCGGCGGCGGTCGCCGCCACGGTCATCGCGGCCAGGATGCAAGTTGGGCAACGCATGGGATCTGTTCTTCTGGGTACGAGGTGGTTGGCGCGGAACGATAGCTGACAACGAGCAACGACTCGCAGCCACTTGCAGGTTGTCGCACCCGCGATCTCCGCTGCACTTACGCCAATCCGTAGTCGCCGGGATTCGTCGCCGAGCACCGCTAGGCTTCGCGCCCTTCGCTTCCACGCGCGCCATGACTACCGATTTCCTGCCACTGCCCGCCGACGGCGCCCCTGCCCTGCCGACCCCGCGATCGAAGGGGCCGCGCCAAGGCAGCCTTGGCCTCTGCTTGCTGATGGTGCTGGTAGCAGCGTGGCTGGCGGCCTGGGTGCAGACCGACGGTGGCGCTGTGCAGGTCACCGGCCTGCGCCTGCCCATGCACGGCGGCCAATGGCTGGCCGCGGATCTGTTCCGCCCCCGCACGGCGACCAAGGACAACCCAGCACCGCTGGTCGTCGTCGTGCCCGGCTTCCAGCGCAGCAAGGAAGCGCTGCAGAACGTCGCCATCGAACTGGCCCGCCGCGGAATCGTCGCGATCGTGATCGACCCCTACGCGCAGGGCAACAGCAGCGCTTCGCTGAGTCCGCGTGCGGCAACCGACGAAGGCTACGGTCTGTTCGGCATCGTCGACCACATCGCCAAGGCGGGCGTGCTCGACTACGTCGACACCGCGCGCATCGGCGCCACCGGCCACTCCGCCGGCGGCAACGCGGTGCTGCTCGCGGCGAGCCACTTCGGCAAGCGTGCGCGCCGCGAAGGCGGCGACAGCCTGCTGCATTCGGTGTTCGTATCGGGCTACCTGCTGTGCTTCACCGACAAGAACCTGAAGGACGTGCGCAGCAACGTCGGCATGAGCTACGCGCGTCACGACGAAGGCGCCTACCGCAACGAGAACGGCGACGGCGACATGACCCGCGCGCCCGAGGCGCTGCGGTTCGTCAACTCGGCGAAGGGCGGCTCAGCAGCGCCGGTGGCTGCAGTCGAGCTCGACCACTGGTACGGCGATGCCGCTGCGCGTGGCCTGCGCATCGTGCACAATGAACCGCTGCTGCATCCGCTGCAGCCGTACAGCAGCGAAGCGACCGCCAACCAGATCGCGTTCTTCCAGCGGGTGTTCGGCCTCGAAAGCACCAGGCCACCGGCCGACCAGACGTGGTGGTGGAAGGAGTGGGCGACGCTGCTGTGCCTGATCGCCGCGCTGCTCGGCGTGGTGCCGTTCGCCAGCTACCTGCTGACCAACGTGCGCACGTTCCAACCGCTGGTGCACGCGGTCCCGCCGCCGGCGCCGGCGAACGCACGCGGCCCGGTGTTCTGGCTGCTGCTGACGGCCGGCGCCGCGATCGCCGCGGTGACCTACATCCCGCTGACCGAGTTGTCGCAGCTGTGGTTTCCGGCCGCGACGAATCGCGAGCAGACGTGGTTCTTCCCGCAGCGCATGAACAACGGGGTGATGCTGTGGGCGCTGTGCAACGGCCTCGTCAGCTTTGCACTGTTCTGGCTCGGCCGCCGACTGACCGGGCGCCGCGAACGACTGGTGGCCACTCGCACCACGATCGGTCTGCTGGGCCGAGCGGCGGCACTGTCGCTGTGCGTGTTCACCGCCTTCTACGGGCTGCTGTTCCTGGTCTACTGGCTGTTCCACGTCGACTTCCGCTTCACGTTCCTCGGCGCGCGCACGTTCGACGCCAGCCTGCTGCCACTGCTGGCGATGTACGCGCCGGCGTTCCTGCCGTTCTTCCTCGGCAACTCGCTGCGTGCGAACTGCGCGATGCGCTTCGACGGCGAGCCGGAGTGGCGTTCGGTGCTGCGCGCGATGGCAGCCAATGCGCTGGGCCTGCTGCTGATCCTGGTTGTCCAGTACGTGCACTTCGCGGCCGTGGGGCGCGTCTACTGGACGGACGGTTGGCTCTACGTGAACCTGCTGTTCGGCGTGGTGCCGATCATGTTCGTGCTGCCGTGGTTCCACCGGCGCTTCTTCCTGCTGACCGGCCGCATCCACGTGGGCCCGATCGTCATGTGCCCCCTGTTCATCATGATGCTGGTCGCCAACACGGTCTGCTACCTGCCGTTCTGAGCCGCGGGACGGAGTCAGCTCCCCTCAGGGAAGTGCTCGTGCATGCAGCTGGGGCAAATGCCGTGCGTGAAGCTCGCGTCGCTGTGGTTCGACACGTACTGCTCGAGCCGGTGCCATGAACCGTCGTCCTCACGAATGGACTTGCAGTGCATGCAGATGGGGAGCAGACCCGACAAGCGCCGCACGTCCTCGATCGCCACGCCGAGTTGGGCACCGAGCTGCGTCATCTGCTGCTGGGCGGCGCGGATCTCGGCGGTTTGCCGCATCGATTCCCGCATCAACGCTGCCTTCTGACGCAGCATGCGCACCACGAAGGCGAGCACCAGCATCGCGGCTACCGCCGCCGCGATCGCCGCGTTGCGCAGCATGAACTCCCTGGCCAATGCCACCTCGTGCTGCCGAGCGACCAGCTGTGCGTCGTACTCGGCGCGGATGCGTTCGACCTCGCGGGCCTTGCTCTCGTTGGCCACGAACAGCGCCGCCGCCGCGGAGCGTCGATGCAGCTCCAGGGCGCGATCGAACTTGCCGGCTTTGGCGCAGGCGTCGGACAGCGTGCCGGCGACCTGTTGCTCGATGACAGGCATGCGCAGCCGGTCACACCGCGTCAGCGCTTCTTCGGCGAGCACCATCGCCCGATCCGCGTCACCGATGGAGATGTACACGTCCGCGAGCATTCGCAGCGAACTGGCGATGCTCTCGTCGTTGCCGATCGCCCGGGTCAGCGCCAGGCTCGCTTGGAAGTGCTCGATCGCGGCCGGCAGGCGTCCGGCGGTGACCTCCAGCGAACCCAACCGTCGATAGAAGAGCGCCTGGCCGCTGCGCGAGCCGATCTCGGTCTCGATCCGCAGCCCCGCGTCGAGCAACCGGCGACGTTCGACCTGGTCGCTCTCGTCCCCGAGCAGGTCGCTCTGCGCACCGAGGATCATTGCCAGGTGATGCCCGCCCCGCGCCAGGCGCCGCGCCGCCTCCAGCGACTGACCCGCGCCGACACGATCGCCGGTCGCCATCTGCAACGTGGCGATGTTGTAGAGCAGCTGCGACTCGAGGTGGTCCTTGCCGAGCCCGGCAGCTCGCTGACGAGCCTCGAAGTACTTCGCCAACGCCGCGTCGTACTTGCACTCCGTCTGCAACACGACGCCCTCCACGCCAAGCAACAGCGCTTCCGTCTCGGCATCGGGATGGGCGGTCATCAGGGCGGCGGCGGCAGCGAGATGCGGCCTGGCCTCCGTCACCCTGGCCTGCATCACCAGCGCGCCGCCCAGCCGCAACGACACCCGGGCCCGCGTCACGTCATCGAGGTCGCGCATGTCGCCGAGCGCCACGAAGGTGAGCAACGCCTCCTCCGCTCGGCCGCCGCGCATCAACATCTCGCCGCGACACAGCTGCAGCCTGGCACGCTGCAGCGGCGTGGCCGCCGAAGCTTCGGCAGCCGCCAGTGCCAGCTCAACTCGGGTAAGCGCCTCGACCGGGTTCGCGACCGACAGCTCATCGCAGCTTCGAAGCTGCATCGCCAGATCGGCTTCGGCAATGCCGCGCTGACTCTCCTGACCACGCAGCGATGCTCCCAGCATCAAGAAAAAGCCGCACAGAATCACACGCGGCACTCGACGATCCATGAGGCGAGCGAGCACGCATGCAGCCTAGGGAACCACCTTCTGGAATGCCACGGACCCACCCTCGAGGCCTCGCTGCTGACCGGACGCGATGCGCCGGGATTGGCCGGCCAACCGCATCTCGATGTCCGCGCTTGGAGTCTTTGCCGCTGCCACACGTCCGGCAGCCGCCTCGCAATCCGGAGTCTCCGCATGCCCCTCGTGTCGTCGTTCGTATTGACCTCGGTGACCACGCTCCCGCTGTGCCTTGCCCAGGCACCGCAAGCGGCGGCGGTGGCAAACCTGCCGTTGCAGCACGGCACGCGCTGGACCTATCAGGAGACTCCGCCGGCGCTTTCAGACAAGCCAGACCGCAAGCCGAACGTCGTGGTCGTCGCCGCCGAAGGCACGGCGTGGCTGCCCGATGGCACGCAGGTGACCCAGCTGCGCACCGAACGAGAAGGGTCGTCGCCGACGTTCGCGTGGCTCGCCGTCCAAGCGGGCGCGCTGCGCCAGCTGCACCCGCGCGACCGGACGCAGCGTGCGGCCTTCGACGCCGCCATTCCCAGAATGGTCTGGCTGCCGGCGAACCTGCAACCCGGTGCGCGCTGGGAGTGGACGGGCGCTCACGATCTGCTCACGGACACTGGCGGCGCCACCTTCCGGCACGAAGCCACGTGCACGACCCTCGTGGCCGAGACGAATCCGCCCGCGGGTCGCTTCCTGACGACGCACGTGCGCGTGGTGAGCAAGCTCGACGGCAAACAGGTCGCAACCCGCGAACTGTGGTTTGCCGCGGAGGTCGGCATCGTGCGCGAACGCCATCAGGATGGCACCCGCGAATGGACCCGCGAACTGCAGCGGTTCGAGCCAGCGCCGGACGATGTGCCTCGCCTGCGCGCCTACGTGGAGGCTGGACTGCTCCGCTCCGAGCCGGCGTGGACCAACCCTCCGGCCGTGCGATGGCACGAAGGCGGCGCCGAGTCCCTGCTCGTGCCGGGTCGCATCGCCGTCACGGAAGGCGAACGCGGCAGCCGCCTCTACTACGTCGCCGCCGGCAAGGATGGCATCGCCAGCTTCGGTGTGATGCGTGGTGACAACGCCATCGCGGCGTCGCGGCTCGCGTTCGGCAGCGACACCGCGGTGCCGCCCGAATCCGTGCCGGTTCGCGACATCGCAGTGTTGCTCGCACGCACCGAGGCCGACCGCCGCGGCATGCTGCGGGTGCACGAAGTGCCGCTGACGCTGACGCCGAATCGCCCGCAGGCGACTGACTCGCATCGCCGCGCAGCGGTGCAGGTGCAGGGCGGTGCTCGCGACGGCACGACGCGCAACGTGGCTGTGTTCCTGACCCTCCGCCGCTTCACCGAACTGCAGATCGCGACCGACCTGCCATAGAGCCTCTTGATCGCGCCCACGCGGCGATTCGCGGAAGTCCGAGCGCACCCGCGGGTCCATGCCCTGTACGCCTGCTAGGATCGGTGCGTGGAGCCGACGGACGACATCGCGGACGCCGAGCTGGACGCAGCCCTGTCGGGGTTTGCCGAACAGGTCGGCGAAGCGGCCGCCCTGGCCGCGGCAAGCGCGCTGGTGCAACTCGCGACGACCGGGCCGGAAGTCGGGGAGCACCTCGGCGACTTCCGCCTCGGGCGCGAACTCGGGCGCGGCGGCATGGGTGTCGTGTTCGAGGCGGAACAGATCTCGGTGCCTGGGCGCCTGGTGGCGGTGAAGGTGCTGCGGGCGGCCTTCGCATCGGCGCCGGCGCGGCAGCGGTTCGCGCGGGAAGTGGCGGCGATCGGCCGCCTCGATCACCCCAACATCGTGCCGATCCTGGCCGCCGACGTCGAAGCCAGCACGCCGTTCTTCGCGATGAAGCGCATCGATGGCGGATCGCTGCGCGATCGCCTGCGCACCCGTGAGTTCGCCGGCGACGTGCGGCGCATCGTCGTGATCGCCCGCGATGTCGCGCTCGCCCTCCAACACGCGCACGACCACGGCATCGTGCACCGCGACGTGAAGCCGGGGAACGTGCTGATCGACGCGAACGGCCGCGCAATGCTGGTCGATTTCGGCCTGGCCTTGGCCCTGACCGAGGACTCGGGCCTGACGCTGACTGGAGATGCGGTGGGCACGCCCGACTCCATGGCGCCGGAGCAAGTCGATCCCCGCCTTGGCCCGGTGACGGCGCGCACGGACGTGTATGGCCTCGGGGCCATGCTCTACGAGTGCCTCGCGCTGCGGCCCGCCTTCATCGCCGCGACGCGGCACGAAGTGCTGGCGCGCATCGTCGCCGGCGACGCTACGCCGCTGCGCCGACTCGACCGCACCATTCCGCGCGAGCTTGAGACGATCTGCACCACCGCGATGCAGGTCGAACCGGCGCGGCGCTACGCCACCGCCGGTGCGGTCGCCGCGGACCTCGATGCGTTCCTCGAAGACCGGCCGATCCAGGCCCGTCCACCGGGGTGGACCCGGCGCGCTCAGCTGCTGCTGCGGCGCCACCGGGTCGCCGTGACGGCCGTGGCGCTCGCGCTGCTCGGTTTCGCGTCAGCAGCGACGTACTGGGGATGGATCCGCCCGGCACAGGCTTTCGGCGTGTTGCTGCAGTCGGCCGATGACGCGTGGCGCCGCTGGCAGGACGTCGACCAGCGGCTGCAGGCTCGGCTCGCGGCCGAACGAGAACTCCTGGGCCAGTTCCCCAACACCGTCCCGGCGAAGCGACTGCCGGCGTTGCAGCTCGAACTGCAGCAACTGCACAACGAGCGGCTGGCCGTCGATCGCGAGCTGGAGTCCGCGCTCGAAGCATGTGCGACGTTCAACCCCACGGATCCCCGCGGCCGCCGGCGACACGCCGACTTCCTGGCCCGCCAGCTGCGGGACCTGCTCGGCGGCGGGGGCATCGTGTTGCGCCGCGACCACGTCGAACGCTGCGAACGACGCCTGCGCAACCTGGCCGAAACCCCCGAACATCGGCAACTGCTCGACCCGGCGAGCCAGCTGACCGTTCGCTCGCCGGTGGCGGCGTCGGTCTGGCTCTGCCCGGTTGCCGAGACAACCGATGGTCGCATGGCAGCAGTGCCGACCACGGCCCCCACCGCGCGCAATCTCGGCGCGACCCCGGCCACGGCGCTCGTACCGGAAGGCAACTACGTGCTGCGCGCGCAGGCCACCGGCTTCGCGGCCATCGAGTTGCCGCTGCTGCTGCGCCGCACCACCGTGCAGACCGAGGGGGAAGCCACCGTCGAACTCGAGTTCCTGCGGCCCGAGCAGATCGGTGATGGCTACCGCCAGGTCCACGCCGGCTACGGCGTCGTCTTCGATGGGCAGACGGGCAGCACGTCGGTCTTGGACCGCCTCGTGCACCACCCGGGGTTCCTGATCGCCGAACGGGAACTCACCAGGTCCCGCTACGAAACCTGATCCCGGTGGTGCCGGTGCGGCAATGGGTGCTGTCGCTGCCGTATCGGGTGCGCACGCTATGCGCGTATGACGCATCTGCGTGCCGGCTGGTGCGCAATGTGTTGGTACGGGCGGTGTCGGGCTTCTATGAGCGAACGGCGCTTCGTGCGGGTGTGCCGCGACCGCGCGCAGGTGCGGTGGCGTTCGTGCAGCGCTTCGACTCGGGGCTGCGGCTCAATGTGCACTTCCACGTGCTGTGGTTGGATGGTGTGTATGGGTGG
>CANEYR010000138.1 GCA_947444055.1 Planctomycetota bacterium | reverse complement strand
GCGAGCGGTTGCCAGTTGTTGCTGTTGCCGATCGCCACGCCGTTCATGGCCACTCCAGAGATCGAGCGGAAGCCGCCGCCGATCACGACGTCGTTGCCGACCGGCAATACGGCATTGACCCGGCGGTCGATGCCGACGCCATCCAGCGATTGCCACGCCGTACCGTCGAACGACCAGACCCCGCCGATGAGGCCGAAGTAGTCCCTGAGCCCGACCACGAAGCGGCCACCGAAATACGTGAGTGCCGTGATCCACCGCGAAGAGGTGTTGGATGGCGCTCCGGTCTCGAGCGGGGGTCCCATCAGGTTCCACGCCGAACCGCTCCACAGCCACGCCTGCGCATTCTGCGTCGCAATGAGCTGGTAGTTCAGCCCCACGTTGCGCACCAACAAAGTGCTGCACGGGTCGGTAGTGGCCGCGAGTGCGCCCATCGCCGTCCACACGTTGGCGTTGGCGTTGTAGCGCGCGACCTTGTTCACCGGCAGCGCGCCGACTGCGGTGAAGTTGCCGCCGACGAAGAGATCGGTCGTGAGCGCCGTGGCAGTCGAGCGCACGGCGAGGGTGAATACGTAGGCATTGCAGCCCGCCGTTGCCGCCCAGGTGCTGCCGGTCCAGATCGCCAAGTTGTTGGTCGTCACGCCACCGGCGGACGTGAAATTGCCGCCCACGTAGAGCGCGCTCTGACCTTGGTACGGGTAGGAAGCGAGTGCGTAGAGCCAGCCGTTGACCCCGGTGCCGAGCGGTGACCACGCCGTGCCATTCCACCGCGCGATGTTGTTCGCCGCAAAGCCGCTGACCGTGTCGAACCGCCCCGCGGCGACGAGGTCGGTGCCGAAGACCATCATTCTCTCGACGGCAGCGTTGTTGAACGTCACCGCGTAGGTCCCGATCTGCTGCCAGATGAGTCCCGTGCGCCGATGGAACTTGCCGTTGCCGGCGACGATCAGTTCGCTGTTGTAGACCGCGATCGCGGTCACGGTGGCGAGCAGCGGCGAGCCGATGTCGACCCACTGCGAGCCATTCCAGGACGCGACCGCGATGCTCCTTGTACCAATCGTCAGGTTGCCGCCGGCCACCAGCACCGTGGTCGCCGGGCCAGCGCCATCGGGGTCCCAGAGCGCCGTCGCGTACACGTTGCCGCGCGGCATCGAGCAAGGATCGCCGGGCTGCCACTGCAGCTCGCACTGGGCGATCGAGAACGGCGTCAGGACCCATGCGATCGAGACGACGAAGAGCAGGCGGAACATGGTGAGCAGCATCGGACGCTCCGGGGTGAACGGCGACGGCAACGCGCCGCGGGAGCCGGTTCAATGCCAGCACCGCCGCGGCGTGACGCGGATACTTGCAGTAGCTGGCTCCGACGGAATTGCGCCAACAAGGGAACCTGCGCGGTCAGGCCGGACGTCCCCGTGAGGCTTGACGATCGGTGGTGCGCGATGAAATCCCATGCACGTGGCCGCTCCGCAACTCGCGGAGCGGCCACGTTCTTTTTGGGCCCAGTCGGAGAAGCGCGCAGCAGGGCACACCGCAGACCGATCGATTTTTGCTTCGCCGAGAGAGCACGACGCAGTCATTCGGCGGCAAGGCGCATGTCGCCTTCAATCCGTCGAGCTGGTCGGGCTCCGCGACGGTGCGGGTTGCCGATCTCGGAACTTGGGGTAGGCTTGCTCACGTGGTTGGCGATTGCATGCATCGCCGACCTTCTCTTGGACCTTGGTGATCCTTGTCCTGAGAGGTGCGGATGGCAGAGATACCACCGGGCCGATGGGAGCCTGCGCTGGCCTGAGCAGCAAAGGGCTCCACCCTACCCGGGCTCGCGCGCTGCAAAATCGTGGCGACCGCTGCGGACGGATCGCCCGCCCCACGTGGGACGGGGACCCAACGCAAGTCGCTCTTGCCGATCAGGCGAAAACTGACGCACGCGCGAGCCCGGCCTTTTTTTGTACACTCCTGCCTGATGGCGCGCCGCTTCTTCGCCAGCCCGCTGCCAGCGCCCGGCAGAGCGACGCTGAATCCCAACCTAGGCCATTACCTTGGCCGCATCGTGCGCACTGAGCCCGGCGATGCGGTGGTGCTGTTCGATGGTGCCGGCGCCGAGGTGGCTGCGACGGTGATCGAAGTGCGCAGCCGCGAAGTGCTGCTCGACGTCGGTGGACCGGTGGCTCGCCTACTCGGGCGGTCGCCGCGCTTGGTCCTCGAAGTCGCCTGCGCGCTGCCGAAGAGTTCCCGCACCGACTGGTTGCTAGAACACGGCACCGAGGTCGGCATCACCACGTTCCGTCCGCTGCTGACCGAACGAACCAACCGCCAGCCCGAACGGCACCCGGCCTGGCAGCGCATCCTGATCGCTGCGTGCGCACAATGCGACCGATTGGTGCTGCCGACCATCGCACCGACGATGACTCTCGCGGAACTGTGCGCGTCGCCGCTACCGGCCGCCCGCTTCGTCGCGACCGCAGCGGACCGCGAGTTGGGGCCGGCGGTCACCGATCGCGCCCTGCTCGTGGTCGGCCCCGAAGGTGGACTGACCGAGCGAGAAGTGCAGCAACTGCTCGCCGCCGGCTTCGCGCCGCGCAGCCTCGGCCCGTTGACGCTGCGCACGGAGACGGCGGTGTTCGCCGGTGCGACGCGCCTGCTGCAGGCGCCGCTGCCATAGGCGAGCCCCCCACGGATCGCCAGATCACGGCACTAGGCGACCAAGTCGGTTGGCGTGTGCGCACGGTCGCGCCGCCCGGCAGCCTCTGCGCCTTGTTCCTCGGCCTCAACCTGCCGCTGCCGATTGACCTCGGTTTCATCGGCGGCAACGTGCTGATCGGCGCGCAGGCCCTGACCATCGAAACGAACAGCACCATGCACTTGTCGACCGCGTGCACCACCGCGTTCTGACGATCCTCGATGCACTGCGCGCGGCGTGAACACCTGCTGCCGGTGCCGCACCACGATGGTCCGCGCGCAGCGTGATAACGTCCGGCGATGGCCACTCATGCCAGCCGCGCCGTTCTCGCCGCCGTGTTCGCGTCGTGCTGCGCGGGGTGCTCGTACGTGCACGACCGCACCAACGATCTGCTCGATCCGTTCCGTGTCGACGTCGGCTTCGGCCCGGGACTCTTCGTCGATGTGCGCGCGACGGACTTCCTGGAGGTAGGAGCGGGCATACACATCGTGGAGACAGCAGGCATGCACGGCCGGTTCGTCGGGACCGGCACCATGGCCGGCATCGGGCTGCCGTTCGCGACGTTTGTCCAAATGCGCCAGCGCATGGCGCCGCTGCTCGGAGATGCGTCGTCGTTCGACCGGATGCGCGACGTGGTACCGGGACAGGTGCTCGTGGTCGTGCCGATGATGCACAGCCCGCGCATTTCCGCCTGGTCGCTAGCAGAACGCGACGTGCGCATCGCCGACCTCGGCGTCACGGCGACCGTCGGCCTCGTCAGCGTCAGCCTCGGTTTCAGTCCGGGCGAAGTGCTCGACCTGCTGCTCGGCTTCGTCGGCATCGACCTCGCCGGCGACGATGTCGCGGACAAGCCGCGCCGGGACGCGAGCGAGATGACCGAGTTGCCTGTGTATGACGTGCAATCGCTACCTGCCACGCCTCGGTGAAGTCGGAGTGCTGGTCGTCGAACAGGTCCGCGTCGCGCGCGCCGCTCATGCTTCGCGACGGCAGCCTTCGCGCGACAGTGCGATCGCCCAACCGACTAGCGCCGCCCAGGCGAAGCGCTGCGCGGTCGGCAGCGCCCACGCATTCGGCCACATGGTGACGAACGTCGCCATCCACAAGGCACCCACGACTGCCGAAGTCGCGAGCGCCACCACCGTCCATGCCGCCGTCGCACGCCGCCGTTCCCGTTCGTCGCCACGACAGTTTCGCTGCGACACCGTCGCGAGAACGTGGCGTGCGCGCAAGTGTCAACCGCCGACCACGGCCGCAAGCGCAGCACCACCGGCAGCGCACGCACGCTCGGCTGCACCGAGCCGACCCGACCCGCCAAGATTATGCTGAAGCACATTATGTTCTCGTGCATAATGTAGCGCCATGGACTGGATGAACCGACAAGCGGAGCTGGTGCGCCTCGATCGGCTCGCCGCCAGGCGCGACGGGGGCTTGGCCGTTCTCTGGGGGCGGCGGCGGGTGGGCAAGACGCGGTTGCTGGTGGAGTGGGCCAACCGTTCCGGTGGCGTCTACTTCGTCGCCGACGAGACGTCGCCGAGCATGCAACGGCGGCGGTTCGCGGAAACGATCGAGTCGCGACTGCCTGGCTTCGCGCGCGTCGAGTATCCGGACTGGGGCAGTCTCTTCAGCAGGCTCGCCCAAGATGCGGTGACTGCCGGTGTTCGCGGGCCTTTCGTCATCGATGAACTGCCGTATCTGGTGAGCGCATCGCCCGACCTGCCCGCCACCCTGCAGCGATTCGTCGATCACGACGCCAAGAACGCGCGCCTCGTGCTGGCCCTGGCCGGCTCGAGCCAACGCATGATGCAGGGTCTCGTGTTGGATGCGAATGCCCCGCTGTTTGGGCGCGCCCGCGAAGCGTTCGAGGTCAAGCCGTTGGCGCCGCCATTGCTCGGCCCAGCGCTCGGCCTGCGGCAGCCGGTCGCGATCGTTGAGGCATGGAGTGCCTGGGGCGGCATGCCGCGCTACTGGGAACTCGCCGAGCCGTTCGCCGATCGCCGGTCCGCCGTCGATGCCCTCGTACTCGATCCATCGGGAGCCTTGCACGATGAGCCGTCGCGGCTCCTGCTCGAAGAGATCCCGCCGGCCATGGGCCTGCGGCCGGTGCTGGACGCGATCGGCGGCGGCGCGCACAAGCTCAGTGAGATCGCTGGCCGCATCGGCACGCCGGCGACCTCGCTCGCTCGCACCATGACGCGCCTGCTCGAACTCGGCTTGATCGTGCGCGAGACGCCGTTCGACGAACCCGAGCGTTCTACGAAGCGTGCCCTGTATCGGTTGGCGGATCCGTTCCTTCGCCTCTGGTTCTCTTTGGTCGCGCCAAAGCGTGCCTTGCTTGCCCAAGTCGATGCGCGAGCCCGACTGGCGCTGTTCGATGCCAGAGCACCACACTTGGACGCCGCGAGCTGGGAAGAACTGTGTCGCGCGGCGGTGCCTCGTCTGGGCAAGACGCTCGGCGGCGAGTTCGGCAGCACGAAGCGTTACTGGGGCGGGTCCGGTCCAGAATGGGATGTCGTGGCGGAGAGTGCGCCAAAGGGCACGCACCTGCTCGGCGAAGTGAAGTGGTCGCCGAAGCCCGCCACGGCCGGGTTCCTCGCGAGCGTGCTGGAACGTCTGCAGGCGAAGGGTCGCCCGCCGTTCGCGCGCGGCGAGGTGGTGCATGCGCTCTTCGTGCCGGTCTTGCCCAAGCATCGGCCAGCCTCGCTGCCGAGCAAGGTACGGCTCGTCGATGCGCGGGCGGTGTTGGCGGCGATGGGCTCGGAGTAGGCGCTTGTCCGGTGGTCGACCTCGGCGCTGTCGAGCTAAAGCCAACGGCGCCATTGGCCGGCATCGTTCTCGACGCCGACGGCAAGCCCGTCGCCGGGGCGCGAGTGCGGCTGCTCGCCCACGACGAGTGGATGACGAAGCATGCCGTGCTGACGGCAAAGGACGGCCGCTTCGCGTTCGCGGGCCTGCGCCCCGGGAAGTACTCGCACAGGGCGATGCGTGGCGCCGACACGGCGCCGATGTTCAAGACGATCGACTTGCCAGCGGCAGGCGTGAACGACCTCGAGCTGCGCGTGCAGTAGCGTCGGGGTGGGCGCCGCCGCCACCACGCTGCGTAGGGCCGCGCGCGCCGTGGCGCGCGCGGCGGCGCCTCACAGGTGCGTGAACTCGGTCACGAGCCCGTAGCCGACGGTCGAGGTCCCAAACGCCGCCATCGGCGCGGTCGTACCGCCCACGCTGTTGTAGAGGCGCGTCACCAGGTTGACCTGCGCCGTGCCGACCGCGGGCACCGTCGCGCTGCGCCCGTTCGACGCGGTCAGAGGCAGGGCGAAGGTGCTCAGCGGGTCGAACGCGAACGCCTGCGTGAACAGGGTGATACCGGTCGCCGTGTTCGGCACCACGAACGCACCGGTCGGATTGTCCGCCGTGTAGGCGCCGGTCGCCGACGTCAGGCCGAGCACCTGGACCAGCGTCGCATCGGTGTAGAGGTTGGCGCAGAGTCCTGGCACCGCCAGGTTCGGGTTGGTGAAGCCGATCGCCATCAGGGCGAGCGCGTTCGGCGGCCCGCCGGCGATCGTGCCGTTCATCAGCAACGTGCCAGCGGTGTCGTTGATCACGTACGTGTGCGTCATCAGCGTCGTCGCGCCAGTCGGGGCGCAGCCCGTGCCGAGGATCGTCGAGACCCCAGTCAGCGTCGTCGACGCGTCGGCGTCATAGGCCGCCATCGAGCCAGCGGCGGTACTGCCGAAGTACGCGATCTCCCAGATCAGCGGCGCCGTGCCGGTGTAGACGAACGGTGTCGCCAGCACGATCTCCATCGTGCCGTTGAAGGCATTGGGGCCGGGCACGACCGATTGGCCCGTCGGGCCCCAGGTGACGAGCGTGCGCGGCAACACCGTCAACTTCGGCGCCGCATAGTTGGCGTCGTACGTGAAGCTCGGCAGCGCCTGTGCATTCGGCAGCCCTTCACCCATGTAGACCTCGATGTCGTGCGTGCGCGTGCCGGTGTAGTTAAGGGCGGTGGCCGGCGTGTTGATGCGGAACGCGAGTTTCGTGATCACGAGCGGGGTCGCGCCGAGGTCGGCGTGGATCTGCATGTAGCGCCGCGCAGTCGTCTGGCCGAACGGGAACACATTGTTGCTGTCGCCTTCCAGCGTCGCGGAGCCGACTGGCGAGACGACGGTGGTGACCTGCGCGACGAGAGAAGCCGTGAGGGCGAGGGATAGGACGAGGATCGGTGGGCGCATGGATGTCAGCATGGGGACGATGGTGAAGAGCGCCGACGGTTTGCCGGGCGGGGGGACAGGCTAGCGGGCTGTCATGATCTGGCCACCCCCCGGCTTGGTCGGCGCCGTCGGCGCCGCCGGCACGAGCCGCGTCCGGAAACTGCGCGTGCGTTCGCCGCCGAACCGACCTTCCAGGGTGAGACCGCCACGGCGGCACTGCCCACGCATCCAACCCACCCCCGCCGCGCCATGAACTCCATCCAGACCCTGACTCGGCTTCGGCCCGAGCACGCGCGTCAGCAACGGCGTGAAGTGCACGGTCGGCACGCTGTAGGCCCGAACGACCGCGGCGGTCGGAGCGCCTGCCCGACCGCGCCCGTCTTCAGCACTTCGCGGTCTTGCGCTTCTTGCCGAGAGTACCGCGGGCTTCGACTTTGCGGATGTAGGCGGGGGCGGCGGGGACTAGGCAGGAGGTGTTGCCCATGTCCACGGCTACGGGGCCGAGCTTCTCACCGATTCGCAGGGCTAGTTTCGTGAGGGGTTTGACGTAGCAGCCGACGGCGATGAGGAAGCCGTTCATGTAGTAGCGGACGTGGTTGGGGGCGGCGTGAATGGTCTGCTGGACGCGCTGCAAGAGCTTCTTCCGTTCGGCGAGGTCGAGCTGGGCGTCGTCGGTGATGGCGACGAGGCTGTTAAGGGTGGCCCAGCCGGCGACCGCGGTGATTTCCCTTTTCGCTTCGATCCAGGCGAGGGCGAGCCCGCGGGCGGGCGGACTGCCGGCGGCGACCCACGGGACGGTGCAGCCGGCGAGTGCGAGGTTGGCTTTCGCGACCCAGCGGTTGAGGTCCTTCTTCGTCATGGCGGCGTCGTCGGCGATGAGGCCGGCGAGGTACATGACGTCGTAGATGCCGGTGTCGTAGAGGTCGAGGGCGAGGCGGTAGTCCTTCTTGATGCGCTTCTGAATCTTCTTCAGCTGCTCGATCTTCACGCCGTAGCACGGGCCGAGGACGCCGTGGTTGAACAGCACCTTGCGGTAGCTCTCGAGGCCGAGCGGTTTGATTTCTGCGAGGATGTCTTTTGCGGTCATGGGGCCGTCTCCGGTGCGCACCTGCATTACCAACGCAGTCGTTGCGACGCGACGGGTTTCGGGACGCCGCGGCACCCGCGCGCCATCGTCCAGCAAGTCACTGCTGCCGTTTCACGCCCCTTCTCGGCCCCTGCCGCACCCAGCGCGCACAGCGTGGCGATCTGAGTGTGGCCGGGGTCATCCGGCAGCACCGCGCACGGAACGCAGCACGGCGCGCGCCGTCGGCATGAAGGGCTACCCCCGCTGCGTCACGCTCACGGCTCGAACCGCAACACCGTGAACGCCGCGCGGTCGCTGCTGCCCTTGCAGATGTGCAGCTCCGGCACTTCGCCGAGCAGTGCGACAAAACAGACGTAGGTGCTGTCGTTGCAGACCGACGGCGCACCAGCACGGCTCGCCAACAGCGCCTTCACCGCCGCAACATCCGGTCGCCCGCCGGCCGGCAGATGCTGCTGGCAGACGGCAAAACGCGGGCAGGGCCTCTGGCCGACGAAGGGATCGACACCCGCCGCGCGCGCCCGTTCGCGGAAGCCTGGCACGAAGTCGTCGTTGACGACCGGATGGTTCGTATGCCAGGTGAACGTGGCCTCGGGATACGGCACGTATTGCACGACCTTGCCCGCGGAGCACTCGAAGCCAGGTGCGGTCGCGGGGCCGCCGACGGTGTAGTTCTGGCCGGAGGCGTGGGCCACGCGCTGCAAGAACGCGAGCGCCGAGCCATGGTCGGGCTGGGCCAGCAGTCCGCGCACGACGAACGCCACCGGCAAGCCATCGCGGCATGGACGCAGCTGCAGCAGCGTGTTGACAGCGACCGCCACGCGCGCGCTGTTCATGCCTGCGGCAGCGACGAGGCCAGGGATCGTGACGATCAGTTGTTGCAGGCCACGGGCTTCGTCCCGCACGCGCAGCACGACCTGCGAACCGTGGTACCACTGCGGCACGTCGAGATTCTGCGCGACGATGGTCGGCTGTTCGCCGCGGCGATCGACGCCGACCGAGGTGCACTTCTCACGCAACACCGACGGCGCTTGCGCCCAGACTTCATCGACGAGCTGCCAAGCGAACATCGTCGCGTACGGCTGCTCGGCACCGGCCGCGATGCCGCGTACTTCGTCGAGCAGTTCAGGCATCCACCGCCGCGCCGCGCCGTCATAGCTCGTCGCCGCGAGGAAGCGTTCGACGAACGGGCCGAGTGCTGTGTGGTGTTCGCGCGACCACGGCTCTGCTCCTCGAGCGGGGATTGCCCGCTGCTAGGGAAAAGGCAAGGAGCCCGAGCGTAGCGCGCTCGCTGGCGAAGTGGTCGATCCCGCGGCGGCAGCGACACGGCGGCACCCTGCCCGGTCAGCACTTCGTCAGTTCGCTGCTCGCACCATCACGCTCGCGCGCGCCACGCCGCCAACAACTCCTGCTCGCGCGCAACCGACAATCCGGCCTTCTGGGCCGCTCGTCGCTCCGCGGGCAGCGTCTGCCACCAGGAGAGTGTGTCGCGCGCCGTCGCCTCCGTGGGCCGGAACGTCAAGCCGGCGGCGATCTCCGGGCTCAGATCGAAACGGGCGAAGCCGGCGGTGCGGCCGCGCATCACCTGGAACGCGGGCAGCTCGCGGCTGTAGGGACGCACGCCGCGGCCGGCGAGGAAGTCGGCATCGACCCACGTGAAGGTCGCCGTCGACTGCACGCCCTGCTGGATGCGTTCGAGGAACTGGCGGAACGGTTGGCCGCCTTGCGGCCCGACCGCGTTGAACACGCCGAGCGTGCGGTTCTCGACCAGCTTGGTCTGAAACTCGACGAGGTCGCGCACATCGATGTTCTGCACGTGGTCGCTGCCGTCGCCCGGCGCGAGCACTTCGCCGCCGCGTGCAATGCGCACCGGCCAGTAGGTGAAGCGGTCGGTGTCGTCCTCCGGGCCGATGATCAGGCCCGGTCGCACCACCGTGACCCGCCCGGGCATCGCCGCATGCGCCGCCTTCTCGGCGTACGCCTTCGCGTGCCCGTAACCGAGCGGCTGGCCGGCGGCGACCGGACTGTTCTCGCGCGTCAGCACCGGCGCCGCGGCCGTCATCGGCACGCGGCTGGTGTCGAGGTACACCGAACGCGTCGACACCAACAGGTACTGATCGACGCGATCGCGCAGCAGCGCCGTCGAGCGTTCGACCCATTCGGGCGCGGAGCTCTGCGACGCCGACTCGTCGATGACGACGTCCCACGTGCGCCCCTTCAGTGCCTCGAGGTCAGAGCCGCGATCGCCCACGAGTTCCTCGACGTGGTCGCCGAACATGCCCTTGCCGCTGCGGCCGCGGTTGAACACCGTCACCTGGTGGCCGCGCGCGAGCGCACAGCGCACCTGATGCGGCCCGATGAAGCCGGTGCCGCCGAGGATCAGGATCCGCTTCTTCGCGGGGGCGGCGAACATCGCATCGGGCGCGCTGGCCGCACAGGCGCTGAAGGCCACGGTGGATGCGAGGAACGTGCGACGATTGTGCATGGCGGGCCGGGAGCAGCGGGAGCTGCGAAAGGGAGCGCGCAGCATGTCGCGGCGCCCGCACGGCGGAAATGGGCATCGTGCAGTCGGCTGCCTAGAAGTGGCCGACCGAGACCGTCAGCGTGTTCGTGCCCGACCGCCGAGACGCCTAGCCGACCCGCCGTCACTCGGCGCCTTCGATCCACACGGCGCGATCCCGACGCACGCGCGATGCAGCCGAGACTCGGTGGTGCAGAAGCCGGTCCGCGTCGGCGATGATGCGACGATGGTCCGCCGTCGCCTCGTCACAACCCTCGCGTGCGTGTTCGTCGCCTGTGCCGCGCCGCGGCTGCGGCCGCTGACGCCGCCCGCGGCGAAAGAACTGCCTGTGCCCGGTGAAGCGTTCCTCCTGCACGGCCATGAAGCGTTCTTGATCCTGCCGCCGGCGCGAACGAGGGCCGTGCCGATCCCGTGGGTGCTCTACGCGCCGACGTTGCGCGGCTTGCCGAGTGCGGCCGAGACCTGGCTGTTTGAACGCCTGCTCGCCGCTGGCATCGCGATCGCTGGCATCGACGTCGGGGAGTCCTACGGCAGTCCCGATGGCTGTGCGCTGTACGACGTGCTGTACGAGCATCTGGTCAGCGACCGCGGGCTGTCGACGCGCCCCGTGTTGTTGGCGCGCAGCCGCGGCGGCTTGATGACGCTGGCGTGGGCCGCCGAACGCGCCGAGCGGGTCTCTGCGTTCGCCGGCATCTATCCGGTGTGCGATCTGCGCAGTTGGCCGGGGCTGGCGACGGCCGCGGACGCCTACGGCACGACGCCGGCGGGCCTCGCGGCGATGCTGACGCGCTGCAATCCGATCGATCGCCTCGCCGGACTGGCGGCAGCGCGCGTGCCATTCTTCGCCGTGCACGGCGATCGCGACCTCACGGTGCCGCTCGCCGCAAACTCAGGCGCCTTGGCGGAACGGGTCACCGCGCTGGGTGGAACGGTCGAGCTGCACGTGCTGCCAGGGCGTGGCCACGACATGGATCTGGGTTTCTTCCAAAACGAAGCGCTGGCAGCGTTCGTGCAGCGGCATGCCCGTTGACGGGAACGTGTCGAAAAGGGCCGACGATTTCTTCACTCTCGGGCGATTACGCCACACCACCTGCGTTGAGCGCTGCCGCGCTACGCGCCGAAGATCTCTGGCAACGAACCGGTGCTGTCAGCAAACGACGAGGCCGGCACCTCGAGCGCGCGCAGCAGGCCGAGCAGCACGTTGGCGAACGGCGTCGACTCGTCGTACT
>CANEYR010000137.1 GCA_947444055.1 Planctomycetota bacterium | reverse complement strand
TCGACAACGTCGCTCGCAGCGATGCGGAAGGTCGTTTTGAGTTGCGCGACTTGGTGACGCCCGGGGTCATCAAGCTCAACGTGCAGCCAGAGCTTCCAACGCATGCCAGCGTGAACGTGGAGTTGGCGACGGGCACGACAGACGCGCGCGTGACCCTCGTTCGACAGGGGCGCTTGCACGTGGTGTTGGCCGAAGTGAAGGGCGACCGCGATTTGTTGCGCGCGTTCTTGGTGCCACCGGGTGGTGTCGTCGAGTCTCCAGACGAAGGCTTCCCACTGCGCGCGGACACGTGGCTGTCGGCACCTGCTGGTCGCTACGATTGCGTCGTTCGGCTGATGGCGGGCACGCAAGACCTCCTGCGCATCGCGGATGTCACCATCGGGCGCGGTCAGGATGGCGAGGACGCGCGGTTGTCGCCGTTGCCGTGGCAGCAGTTCGTTCGTCCAGTCACCCTGACGTTGGTGGATGCCGCCGACAAACCCGTGGCCGGCATTCGTGTGGTGCAGTGGATCGATTCGGGGAAGAGCGGCCGCCAGACCAGCGGCGGTGAGAGCGACGGCAATGGCCAGTTCTTCACGTTGGTGCCCAAGACCGGCTCGCGTTTCGTGGTGGCTGAAAACTCGTTCGGCCAACCCAGCCGGTTTCGCCGGATGGAACTCACGCAGGTCACGGACGACCAACGCCTCGTGCTGCAACCGAAGTTGAAGGTGCGGGTCAAACTGGTGGGCGATATGGCGTTGCCGACTGCGCTCACGGTCACCTGGCGAACGCGAAGCGCCAAGGTGCAGGACCGCTTGGGGTTGCTGGCGATGCTGCCTGGATTGGGTGGCCCAGCGGCGCGCAACGGCGTGCTCGACGTGTCCTTCGACGAGGTCGGCGATCAGGTCGTCGAGATGTGTGTGGTCGAGTCGAGTGGCGGTCGTCCCAAGCAGCACGTGTTCGAGTGGGGCACGATCCCCGTCGTCGAGGCGGCGTCGACCCAAGAGTTCACTCTCAAACTCGCCGACGACGTCGCCACGCGCCTCGCGGACCTGCGCGAACGCCACAAGCAGTAGCCCTGCTTGACGCGGCCGCGGCTAGGATCGTCGCCCGTGCGAAGGACCCTCCGCCTGTTCACCAGCCTGCTCGTCGCTACGGCGCTGTGCGCGCAGAAGACGGCGCCACCGGGCACGATCGCCGACAGCGACCTCGCCCTGCAACTCGACAACCTCGTCACCAAGAACGCGTCGACCTTCTGGGGTGCGGTGTTGGTGGCGATCGACGGCAAGCCGGTGTTCGCGAAAGGCTATGGCTTCGCCGATCGCTTGAAGACACCGCTGGGGCCGCAATGCCTGTTCGATCTCGGCGGCGCTTCGCAGCAGCTCCTGTTGCTGGCGACCCTGCGGTTGGCGAACGAACAGAAGCTGCGCCTCGAAGATTCGGTCCGCAAGTTCCTGCCCGAATGGCCGACCGAACGCAGCGCGCTGTCGCTGCAGGATCTCGTGCGCCATTGCTCGGGCTTGCCTGCGCTCGTGAAGTGGGAAGGCAACTCGGCGCAGAACCCGAAGGCGGCGATCGCAATGTTGGCGCGCACGCCACTCGCGGGGCGCATCGGTGCGGAGGTGCTCTACTCGCCGACCAATGCCAACCTGCTCGCGTTGGTGTTGGAGACGGCAGGACAGCAGCGCTTCGAGAAGGTGCTGCTCGAACGGGCGCTGCGGCCAGCAGGCATGGCCAGTGCGCAACTGCTGGGCCAGCGGGTCGATGCCAAGCTTGCGACGACGCGCCGTGTGCCTGGCAACGAGCGCGGCGACAGCCTCGACAAGTCCGAGTGGAATTGGTCGCATCGTGGGGCCCGCGGCGTGCTCGCGTCGGTCCTCGATGTGCATGCGCTGTTGTCGGCCTTGGTCGACGGCAAGCTGTTGCCCGACGAACTGCTGGTGGCGTTGTGGCGACCGCTCGTCGGCGACAGCTATGGCGTCACCGCGCTGCCCGGCAATGGCACCACGTTCGTGCGTGTGCATGGTCACACCACGGGCTATCGCACGCGCTGGGTCATCGATCGCACCACTCGCAGTTGGGTCGTGATCCTCAGCGAGGACTACGGGGCGACCGACGCCGTCGAGGCGGCACTGGCGGCGGCTACGTGGCAAGCGGTGGCGGCGGCGCGCACCGAAGCCGTCACGCCGAGTGTGCCCGCGCCGACGCCGAGCGACCCCGCCGTCCCTGCCGCCTGGGCGGCGGGCGACATCGAGCGCTTCGTCGGCAGCTTTGCGTTGCCCAGTGGCGGCGGCACCTTCCGCATCGAACGCGCTGCCAACGGCGTGCGGCTGGTCGGCAGCGGCTTGCAAGCATCCGTGCGCCTGTCGGTAGGGTTCTGGCCGCCGCCGAACGAAGCGCGGTTGCGCACGGCGGAGGATCGCGGTCTCAGTCTGCTGGCGCGCGTGTTGGCGGACGACGCCACCGTCGATGCCGCCGGTTTTGAGACACCGAGCGTGGGTGCTGCTGCCCGCGCCGAGCTGCGTGCTGTGGTGCAAGCCAGCGGCGCCCCAACTCGCATCGAGTACATCGGCATGACGCAGCAGGGCCACGGTGAGAGTTGGTTTCGCTGCGTGTGGGCGAAGGAAGAACGCATCGTGCGCGCGGCGTGGATCCACGCGACCAAGTGGGTGCGCTGCACCTGGGCGCAGGAGCCCATTCCCTTTGCCGTCGACCTCGAGTTCCGAAGGCCCGATGTGGCGGTGGCTACGCTGGCCAACGGCAAGCGCATCTTGGTGACGATGGAAGGGCGCGGCGCGCAGCGGCAGCTGGTGTTCGAGGATGCCTCCGCCGGTCACGACGGCTTGCTGGATTGTCCATTGCTGCCTTCCGGTGGGTGATTCGCGCGCGCGGTTCGACGTCTATCTGCACCGCTAAGGGAAAGCCCCTAGGCGAACTCCAGTAGCGGCGGTGAGAACACCGATGACGAGCCCTCTCGCCCTTGGTGCCAAGCACCTCGCCACGCATGCACTTGCCTCACTCGCCGGACCTCACGGTCCGCCAATCGGCGCCGATTCGTGTCGGCCGCCTGGTGCCGCTCGACGGCATTCCACCGGGGGCGCTGCTGCAGCGAGCTGGTTACTCGACCGAGAACGTCGAGAGCGAAAAGATCCTGCTGCAACGCCTCGGCAACCAATGCACCGACTGCAGCGCGGTGGTGTTGGATGCGACGTGCAGCGGCGTCACCCTCGGCGGCTTCGTCGATGCGCTGCGCGCGCAGGGCTTCGGTGGCAAGATCGTGCGCTGCCTGCCAGCCGCTGCCGAAGCGTCGTCGTTGGTGTTCGTGGATGCGGTGTTGCCGGCAACGTTCACCGGCGAACTGTTGCTGGCAGCCATTGCTCGCGAGGCCACGCCGCCGCCTGCTGGCTAGATACGAACGCTCACAGCGACAACAAGAACGCCACCAACGCGCGTTGGTCCTCGGCGGACAAGTCGAGTGGCTGCACGCGCGTATCGAGGTGCTCGTTCGCATTGCCGCCGCGCGCGTAGAACGCGACCACGTCCGACAACGTGCTGAGCGAGCCATCGTGCATGAACGGTGCGGTCAGCCGCAGGCCGCGCAGGGTTGGCGTCTTCCACTTGCCGGTGTCGTCCGCGTCGTTGGTGACGTGCGCTCGGGCCGGCTCGGCCTTGCCAGCGACGACACCGATGCCGGTGTTGTGGAAGCTCTCGTCGGTGAACAGCGGCGGCGTGTGGCACTTCCAGCAACCGCCCTTGCTCTCGAAGATCCACTGGCCGTGGCGCTGCAGCGCGGTCATTGCGGTCGGGTCGCCCTTCAGGAAGCGATCGTACGGGGCATCCCCAGCGACGATGCCGCGCACGAACGTTGCCAGCGCGCGCTGCAGGGCCTCGGGGGTGGCCTTCGTGCCGAAGGTCGTCGTGAACTGCTCGCGCCACGGGCTCTCGGCGTTCAAGCGTTCGATGGCGGCTTGCACGGTGTGGCCCATCTCATTCGCATCGGCGATCGGTTCGAGCACAAAGGCTTCGAGCGTCGGCGACCTGCCATCCCAACGCTGCACCGGTGCGTAGCCGCGATTCCACAGCGCCGGCGCATGCCGTGCAGCGCGTTTGCCATCGATGCCCGGCGGCAACTTGTCGGGGTGTGCGAAGCCGGTGGTCGCGGGATGGCACGACGCACACGACACGCTGCGATCGCGGCTCAACACCCCATCGAAGAACAGTTGCTTGCCGAGTTCGAACATGCCGACGGTCGGCACGTAGCCGTCGGCAGTCGGCATCTTGGGCAAGCCGAGCGGCGGCTGTTGCAAGAACACGAACGCGGGCGTCGCGGGTTCGAACTGTTGGGCAGTGGACGCGGCGAGCAGCAGAGTGGTCGCGAGCAGCGGGCGCAGCATGGCGCGCAGGATAGCGCCCGGTCACTGCCGGTTCCTTTGCTGCCGGTTCCGTTGGCGCGAGTCAGTTGGCGCCGAACGTCATCTCGGTCGTCGACTCGAACTTCTGCCCGGGCGCCAGGATCGTGTTGGGGAAGTGCGCGTGGTTGACGCTGTCGGGGTAGTGCTGGGTCTCAAGGCAGACGGCACTGCGCTGCGGGTAGCTCTTGCCGTTCTTGCCAGGTTGGCCGCGCAGATAGTTGCCGCTGTAGACCTGCAGGGCAGGTTCGGTCGTGGCGATCGTCATCCAGCGGCCGCTCAGGGGGGCGCGCAGTTCGGCGACCTTGCGCAGGCCGTTCGCTTGGCGCAGCACGTAGTTGTGGTCGTAGCCCAGCGCCGCCGTCGCCGCGACTTGGTCAAGCCGCAGGCCGATCGGCAGGGCCTTGGTGAAATCCAACGCCGTGCCGAGCACCGAGGCGACCTTGCCAGTGGGGATCAACGTGTCGTCGGTCGGCGTGTAGTGCTCGGCATCGACCCAAAGCGTGTGGTTGAGCACGGTGGGCGAACCGGCACCGGCGAGGTTCCAGTAGGCATGGTTCGTCAGGTTGATGGGCGTCGGCCGATCGCACGTCGCCTCGTACATCACCTTCAAGCGCGGCGGCGACATCGGCATCAACCAATAGGTGACACGGACGTGCAGGTTGCCCGGGTAGCCCTCTTCGCCGTCTTTGGAGTGGTAGGTGAACTGCACGCCGGGCGTGCTGGCGTTGCCAACCACTTGGCCTTGCCAATGCACCTTGTCAAAACTGCGGGGGCCACCGCCGTGCAGGTGGTTGGGTCCGTTGTTCTTCGCCAGTGCGTAGCGGTAGCCGTCGAGCATGAACTCGCCCTTCGCGATGCGATTGCACACGCGTCCGGTCGTGCAGCCGAAGTACTGGTTGTCGCCCGACTCGTAGCCTGCGACGTCGTCGAAGCCGAGCACGATGTCGCCGAGCAAGCCCGCCAGGTCCGGCGTGCGCACCGCCACCAGCGTGGCGCCAAAGTCGGTGACATCGATTTCGAGGCCGCGTGCGCGCAGGGTCCAGACGGTCGCGGGGCGACCATCCTTCTGCGCACCAAACTGGCGAGAGCTGACGGCGGTGGCGGTGTGGTCGGGCATCGAAGAACACGCCGCCAAAGCGAGGGCGGCGAGCAGGAGAGCGGTCTTCATGGCGAAGCGCAGGCTACTTCGCCAGTTCGAGGCAGGCCAGCGACTCGACGTGGCAGGTCTGCGGGAACATGTCGAAGGGCACGACCTTGGTCGTGCGGAAGCCGACGGCGCGCAGCGCCAGCAAGTCGCGTTGCAGCGACTGTGGCTCGCAGGACACGTAGGCGAGTTTGCGCGGGCGCAGCTCGGCGAGTTCTTGGATGACACTCGGCGTCAGGCCGCTGCGCGGTGGATCCATCGCCACCAGGTGCGGGCGCGGGAACTGCCCACGGCGGCAGTCCTGCAGCCATTCGTCGACCTGACCGCAGCGGAAGGTGGCGTTGCTGAGGTTGTTGGCTTTGGCCGATGCGCGCGCATCGTCGACCGCCATGCCGTGCAATTCGATGCCGTGCGCACTGCGCGCACTGCGCGCCAACGGCAGCGTCAACAGCCCGACGCCGCAGTAGAGGTCGGCGACGTCATCGCGTTCGCTCGGCTGCAGCCACTCGAGCACTTGGAAGATCAACTGCTCCGCCATGCGCGGCGAAGTCTGGAAGAACGAACTCGGTGAGATGCGGTAGTTGATGCCCGCCAGGTGTTCGTGCACGACCGGGCGGCCGCTGACCAGTTCGGTAGTGCGGCCGAGCAGGCGCCCGGGCTCGCCGTCGTTGTGGTTGACGCTGATCGACGAGGCGCCCGCTTTGTGCAAGTCGGCGAAGAGTGTCTCGAGGCCGTCGATGCGCGGCTGGGTCGCTACCAACACGAGGTGCGCTTCGCCCGTCGTGGTCGTGCGCACGAGCACGCTGCGCAGCAGTTCCTTCGGCGAAAACCACGGATCCCAGGCGCGGTGGGGCAGCTTGCGCAGCAGTTCGATGGTGGCCTGCACGAGGTCCCACGCCAACGGGTCGCTCGCCGGGCAGTCGTGCACGGCGGTGAGGTCGGGGCTGCGCGCTTTGTGCAAGCCCGCGGCGAGGCGGCCACGGTGGTCGTGCATCAACTGCACGGCGACCTTGTGGCGTTCGCCATACGGGCTGGCAGCGGGAATGGTCGGCAGCACTTCGGGAGCGGCCGTGCCGAACGCCCAATCAATGCCACGCTGCAGCCGTTCTTGTTTGCTGCGCAGCTGCGCTTGGTAGTCCTGGTGCTGGCGATGGCAGCCGCCGCAGACGAGGAAGTGCGGGCAGCGGGCGTCGGTGCGATCGGCGCTCTCTTGTTGGATCGCGACGAGATTGCCGCGGCCGAACTTGCGCGCGGCGGAGGTGACTTCGATGGTCGCGCGTTCCCCGGGGAGAACACCGGGAACGAAGATCACGTAGTCGTCGATGCGGGCGAGTCCATCGGGGCCGTCGCCGAGGCCATCGACGCTGACCGTGATCTGGTCACCGCGGAGGATGGGGATGTCGCGGGAGGGGCGGCGGGCCATGGGGGCGAGCACCTTACCGCGGGTGAGGGGGGCTCGGGCAAAGTCTTGATGCCGAGCGGGCGATCGCGGTGTGCCGGGGCTACTGGTATTCGAACCGCAGGACGGGCGCGAAGTTGTTGGTCAGTTGGCCGTAGGGCAGCGCCGGATTGCCTTCGATCTGCGCCATGTCCAGCGTGGGGAGGCTGCCAGCGACGGTCCATTCGATCGCATTGCTGGTGGCGGTCTGCATCCAGTCGAGCCACTGGGTGGTCATTGTCACGCCGAGCACCGACGGCGTGCCGGGCAGTGCGATCAGGACGTCGGCGCGGCCGCCTTGGTTGGCCATCAACGGGTCGCTGTCGGGAGCGAACATCTCGATCATGATCGCATCGACCGAGTTGAGGAACAGGTTGCAGCCCGGTGCTGAGTTGAAGCCAAACATCGACAGTGGGGTGCCGACCAAGCTCTTCTGGCCGAACGCAGCGAGGCCAAATCCCCACGGCGTGCCGTAGGCGAAGAAACGGGCTTGGCCACCTGGCACCAGCGAGTTCTCTTCGACTGTGCTCCACTGATGGTTTGGACCACCATAGATGCCGCAGCCGCCGCCGAGGTCGGTGACGGTGCCTTGGATGTCCTCATAAGTGGCATCGGCAAGCCACCAATCGGCGTTCAGCCCCACAACCGGTTGGCCAAGGATGTCGAGACAAATGGTGCCGCCGAGGTAGAGGAACGGCGTCTGCAGATCGATGCGCACGACGTTGTTGGCCGACCACGCGACGGTGGTGCCGGTCACTGGTGGCGAGGTTGGCAGCGTGACGGCCCCGGTGAAAACCTGGACCGCCGGGGCGCCTGCATTGGCGGCGAATGTGGGCGAGCTTGTGAGTGGTGTGTTCGGCGAGGTCGACATCGTCACCGTCATGTTGGCGCGACCACCTTGGAAGGCGATCTTCTTCACCGTTCGCCGCAGTTCGATCGCGGTGAGGGTGCGACCGACGAGAGCGGTGAGGTGCGAGGCGCCAATCAATGTTTGTTGGCGATAGTTCGTCGCGGCGCCGCCCATCCATTCATGACTGTTGGCGTCGTTGGTGGTGTATGCCGCCGGCACCACGAGGGTGGAAGGGGTTTGTGCGACCAAAGCCGTGATCGGGAGCAAGACGACGCAGGTGACGCAACGGATCGGGGGCATTGGCATGGTCGACGGGTTGGGTTGGGGTGGGTGTACGGCGGAGAGGGCGTGGGCGGTGTATCGGCGGTCGGTCAGGGGGAAGGTGCGATCACTTCGACGATGATTCGTCGGCGATTGAGACCGTTCCCGATCGAGATCATGACAAATGTGCCTGGGGGCACAGGCGGAATTGGAATCGTCGCCGTCTTACCTGGTGGCACCGGGACGGACTGGGTGTCCCCCTGGCCCGCGGCATTGATCTGCACGGACCGGTCGTTGGGACCAATGTCGACTTGCACGCTACCGCCCTGACCTACGGTCGCCGGTCCCCGAAGACCCTGTGCTCCGGGCGTCATTACTTGATGCGCCTGAGGCCCGGTACGTGGTGCAGAACCGGTTTCGTGTTCGACGGGTCACCCTTCTCAATGAGCTGCGCAATAAATCCTGCTAGCGGTCGGCGATCTGGCACGGAATGGCCGGCTATTAGTGCGCCGCAAATGCGGTCGATCCCGCCCCACAGAACCTTGTCGTTTGGATACAGGTCGTGAAGGTTGCCGACAAAAGCAACCGCGACGTTCATCAGCTCATCAATTGGAGCCTTGACCGCCAACCGCCGCAGTTCATCAAGATCCGCATCCCCCGTCGGCACCAACGGCTGTTCCGCCGCCGCATCCGCCGCTCCAACCGGCGTCGCGGCAGTCATCGAGTAGCCGACGGCAACGCAGAGGGCGAGAGCCCCGACCAACCACCACTTGGCGGTCCAGCCGATGGGTGGAGGAGTGGTTGGTTCCAGGGCGCTGCGGTATGGCGCCCGACCAGCTGCATCGAGCACAGTTTGGCGCACGGCGGCGAGTCCACGCGAAGACAAGCTGCCCCAGATCGTGAGTGCCATGCCGACTGGCAGCATGCGCCGCAACCGCTGCAGGCCGCGGTGTAGGCGCATGCGCACCGTTCCTGGTGCGATTTGTAGATCCTTACCGATTCGCGTGGTCGTGTGGGTGCCGTGCAAGTGCATGGCAACGACCTGTCGTTGTTCGACGGGGAGTCGTTCGACGCGTGCGTGCAGTTGCGCGGTGGCTTCACGGTCTGCGGCAATCAAGGCCGGGTCGCCGGCTGGCATTGCGATGTCCGTCTCTTGCGCGTGGCGTCGGTGGGCCTCGCGTCGCTGCAAGTTGCGAATCTCACCATGGAGGATGCCGATCAACCAAGGCATCACCGGCTGGGACGCATCGAATGCGAGGGCTTTGCGGATCGCGACCAAGAAGGTCGCTTGCACGGTGTCCTCCGCGTCCGCCGCATGCCGACAGCGTTGCTTGGCCAAAGACAGTAGCTGCGGCGACACTTGATCAAAGACCTTGCCCAAGGCCTCAAGGTCACCTTGTTGCGCAAACCGCTGAAACTGCTGAGAGGCCGCGTCCATGCATGCTCGTTCGTTGTGACGAGTAGGAAGTGTCACCGGATTCCTGAGAATCCTCCGAATCGGTCAGGTGGCAACGGGGGGCGACTCGATGGGGCAAGCGAACGACCGCGGCTGCGACCGGATGCCGCTGACGCCCACAAGATCGGTGACGATGCGCGGTGACCGCCAGCCGCCGCAACTCAGCAAGATCCAGGCTCCGCATTCACTAACGATGATCCCTCCCGGTATCCGCTACTCCCACCGGCTGCCCGGACTTCGACAAGGCGCCGATCGAGTAGCCACACGCCCCACCCAAACAAGAGCCGACGACCAACGCGCAGCAGGCAATCAAGAATGCGCGGCGCGTTGGAATGGATGGCGGCTTGGGTTTGCAACCAAGGAGATAGACAGCATCGAGTCGCATGGGTGTTCCGAGGTGTAGTGTGCGGTTGCTTTTGGTCGGAAGGCATCTAAGCCGTGTCGGGGGCGTCGCCCGATCTGATCTCGCCTTGGGCACTACTTGATTCGCCTTAGGTCGCGCGTTCGATGGATCAGGTTCTTGGTCAGGGACGGGTCGGCATTCTCGATAAATTGTGCCAGATACCTGGGGAACAACCGACCGTCCGGCGAGCTCCGCCCAGCCATTAGCGCGTCGCAAATGCGCTCGATTCCGCGCCAGAGGGTTTTGTCCCTTGGGTACGTGTCAAGCAGGCAATCAACGAACGTCCCGGCCATGTTCATCAGCTCATCAATCGGAGCCTTGATTGCCAAGCGCCTCAACTCATCAAGATCCGAATCGCCCGTCAGCTCCAACGGGTCTTCCCCCGTCGCATCCGTCGCACCAACCTCCAGAGCTGTCGATGCGGACGTCATCGAGTAGCCGAATGCACCGCAACTGAGGCTGAGAGCTCCGACCATCCACAACTTGGCGGTCCAGACGATGGAGGAAGGAGCGATCGGCTCCAGGGTGCGGCCTGAACCCCGACCGGCTGCATCGATCACAGCTTGGCGTACGGCGGCGAGTCCCCGCGAAGACAGGCTGCCCCAGATCGTGAGTGCCATGCCAACAGGCAGCATGCGCCGCAACGACTGCAGGCCGCGGTGCAGGCGCATGCGCACCGTTCCTGGCGCGATTTGTAAGTCCCTGCCGATTCGCGATGTCGTGTGCGTGCCGTGCAAGTGCATGGCAACGACCTGTCGTTGTTCGACGGGGAGTCGTTCGACGCGTGCGTGCAGTTGTGCCGTGGCTTCACGGTCTGCGGCAATCAGGGCCGGATCGTCTGCTGGCGATGCGATGTCCGTTTCCTGCGCGTGGCGTCGGTGGGTTTCGCGTCGCTGCAAGTTGCGAATCTCACCATGGAGGATGCCAATCAACCACGGCATCACCGGCTGGGCAGCATCGAATGCGAGGGCCTTGCGGATCGCGACCAAGAAGGTGGCTTGCACGGTGTCCTCCGCGTCCGCCGCATGCCGACAGCGTTGCTTGGCCAAAGACAGCAGCTGCGGTGCCACTTGATCAAAGACCTTGCCCAAGGCCTCAAGGTCACCTTGTTGCGAAAATCGCTGAAACTGCTGAGAGGCCGCGTCCATGCAAGCTCGTTCGTTGTGACGAGTCGGAAGTGTCACCGCATTCCCGAGAATCCTCCGAATCGGTCACGTCGCAAGAGGGCGCTCAATTGAGCGCGCGAACGGCCAGGCGAGGCCGACGGCAAAGGCGCGGCCAGCAGCCAGCAGACGCGGCGCAGCGGAAATGGATGATGATGTGCGGCTGCCGCCCATAGGAACGGCAACCCTGATGAGGCGGGAGCCTCGTCTCGCCTACCCGCCACTGTCAAGCCGGGGCCCAGAGATCGAACGCCGCGAGAATCCTTGCGATTCCTCGATGGCTTCCGCGGCCCACATCGCTGGACCCAAAGGCGGGCCGCGATACATGCGGTTCGCTGGCCCGGCGAGACCCCTCGGTCGATCGCCCACGGCTCCTCCTCTCTGCACAGAACCTGACCATGAACCCACAAACCATCCGAAGCGAAACCCAGTCCCTATTGGCGGTCCTCGCCCTCGCGAGCCTGCTCGCGGCGCAGAGCGGCGACGGCGAACGGGCACCCCAGCCACCGAACGCACGCCCAGCAGTGCAAAGCCAGGTGAGCCCCGCCAACCTGACACCGCTGCCGACCGGCCCAATCACCGACTGGCATGTGCCAATCCACACCGCACCCGCGGACCCCGTCGGCGGCGCCTATGGCACGTGGGCTG
>CANEYR010000136.1 GCA_947444055.1 Planctomycetota bacterium | reverse complement strand
GCACCACAACCCACAACGGTTCGTCCCCACCGCGCCGCACGCGGCTCGTGAACAGGTGCTCGCCGTCGCCGCTCACCGTGAGCACGACGGAGCCGTTCTCACCACGTTCCGTCGTGACGCCAAACCAAGTCGCAAACCAACGGTGCTCAGGCTTGCACGCGAACACCATCTCCGCCGGGGCGTGGGTGCCGATGCCGAGGTCCGCATGCAGCTGCGCGATCTGCAACGGGTCGCCGAGAACACTGCGATCGTCCTGCGCCTGCCGCCAACCGCAGGAGGAACGCACCGCTTCGCGCACGTGCAGGGGGGTGTCCTGGGCCGTGATGGCAGCCGCCAAACAGAACGGCACGAACTTCACGGGCCAGGTGATGCTCAATTGCCCATCGTCATCTTCAAGCCTGGGGTCGCCGACCAGCCAAGCCCAGCCGCCCCCGGATCGTTCGGCATCCACATCTGCCAATACGTGCTGGCGCCGTTCAGGGCCGAGCTGTTGGGGATCGTCACTGGCAACTGATAGATGCCAAACGCGTTCGCCTGCATCACCAACAAGATCAGTGGATCGGCGAGCACGGTGGCCCCATCAAACGGCAGCGCCACTTGCGACTCGCCATACACAATCAGGCCGAACGCGTTCGGCAGCGTGTTGCCGATGCCGAGCGTCCACGTCGACGGAATGAGTGGCAGCGGGCCCGTGATGGTCGGCACCCCAAACTGACCGGGCTTGCCAGCGCCGTAGGTTTCTACTTCCGCGATCACAAAGCCGCCCGCGAGCATGCCCGAAGCGCAGAGGCCGAAGCCGCACGGCCCTTGTGGCACTGCGGTGCCGGTCACGCGGAACGTCCAGGTGCCGATCGTCGGCACGGCGATGGCGACGCGTTCGACGTTGTTGATGAGATCGGCGGCGCCGCCAGTGGATGAAACCCCACCGGCAAACACGTTGCCGAGGTACTGCACAGCTCCACCTGGTGCGGTCACCACGAGACTGAGGTCGTTGATGACAGGGTTCGCGGCGTTGACCGTGCCCGCGAAGTCGGTGAAGGCGAGCGTTACTTCCAGCGGTCGCGTCGTCGCCGTGACGTCGACCGTGAACTCGCGGAAGGCGCCGGTGACGAGACCGTTCGCGCGCCGAACGTCGGTGACCCAAAGGCGCCCGGTGTCGCCAGAGAAGTGCAGTGACTCCTCCAGCACGATGCGGCCCCAACCTTCACTGTTGCTCGGGTAGCCGGCGACACCGGTCATGTCCTGGCAGGTGTTGACCAGCACCGCCTTCGTGAGCGCAGCGGTTGGTGAGAAGCCATCGGCCACGTTGGCGGCACCGGTTGGATAGAAGCCGTTCTGGAAGTACTGGCGAATGAGCGCCGAGGCGGCGGTCGCCGCGGGGCAAGCCATGCTGGTGCCGGTCGAGGTCGACGTGCTGCACGCGGCGGTGCCGGCGGAGACAATCGACGTGCCCGGCGCGAACAAGTCCGGCTTGCGGCGACCATCGACCGTCGGCCCGACGCCACCGCCGCCCTTGTTGTTGTAGTTGGCGCCGTTCTGGGCATTGCCGACGGCGACCAGGTTCTTCGCGTTCTCGGGGTTCTTCAGGGTCGACAAGTTGGTCTCGGCGAACAGCACGAGATTGTCTTCGTAGGTCCACGAGAACGCGTCGATCGCATTGCAGTGCGAGTTGTAGACCGTGGTGCCGTCATTGCCCCACGAGTTGGTGTGCACGCGCGCGCCGTTGTTGCGGTGCGTGACGGCGAGTCCACTCCACGCCGCCGCCGAGTAGTTGTTGCTGTGCGCGATCTTGGCGGCGTAGGCGAGGCCACGAGTCGCCGTGCTGCCGTTCACCGGGAACTGATCGCCCGCGGACGTGCCCGCCGTGTGCGTGCCGTGCGAGTTGGTGGCACCGGCGCCTGAGACGTAGACGATCTTGCGATGGTTTGGACCGATCGGGTTGATCGGGTCGCTGAAGTGGCAGGACGACTGCGAGATGGCGCCATCCATGTGGCCGATCACTTGCCCTTCGCCATGCAGCCCGCGGGTCCAGATGGTTCGACTGTTGGCGACGCTGGTCTGCACCGCCCACGTCATCGCGTCGTTGCGTTCGGTGACGACACTCTCGGGCTCGACCCATTGCACGTCGTGGCAGCGCGCGAGCTCTCTGACGAGTGCAGGCGTCGCGTTCACGAGCACGAGCCAGCGGTCGATCTGTTCATGTTCCTCAAGCACCGCGCCGCCAGCCGCCGCGATCTGGGCGCGCAACGTGGTGAGGTCGATGCCGGCAAAGCCGAGCACCGCGACGCGCCGCGTCTCCGTGCTGGCGAGCAGGCCTGGTTCGATGCGATAGGCGGGATGCAGCGGCGACGACCACACCGCGAGGCCAGCGTTCGCGCACTGCGTCACTTGGGCCGCGGTGCCGCGCACGATCCAACTGTGGTTGGGCACGTAGTCCATCAACTCGAGGCCGCGGGCGCGCAATGCCGCCTTGTTGGCTTCGTCGACGGGGGCGTTCCCTTGCAGCAGGAAGTAGTCCACGCCTTGCGGCTGCGCGAGCAGATCGGCTGGCACAGCGGGAGCAGGACCGGCGGTGTCAAACTCGGCGAACTTCAGCGACAGCCAACGTGGTAGGCCGGAGCGCGCGTTCGCTTGTTCGAAGGTCAGGGACTGCGTCGAGTCGATGGCCTGTTGCGCCGACAGCAACGAGACGAGGCTCAACAAAGACAGAGCGGTGGCACGAAGTTGCATGATGGTGATGACGAGCGGGCGGGGCAGCCCGGCGCGAAAGGATAGCGCCCGATGGCAGACCCGGCAGTCCTGGCTGTGTGCGATCTGCCGCAAGCTGGTCGGGTGGCGAGGACCCGCGCCGCGCCCCTTCAAGACAGATCTGCGAAGCGCTGCCTGAGGCGAGAGTTGACAACCGTCGAGGACCGGACGCGCAGTGGCTCATTGAGCAGATCGACCACCAAGGTCCAACGCGCGGCGCCACCGGGGAGCTCGACCCAGACCGCCAGACCAGGGTTGAAGTAGTAGCTGCCGTGAACTCGCCGCTGAAAGAGCTGTCGCGAGCGAGCTTGAGTGGCGTGGATCTCGTTCTTCGCCAGCATCGACGTGAGGTATGTCCGCTTCTTGCGGTAGGCCTTCGCCACGATTTCCGGCAGCGCCAGCATGGTGCCCATCAGATCCGCCGTGCGCAGCCCCACCAACTTCGGCTCGAGGGTGGTATGCGACTGCCACAGGTTCGTGAGCAGGGCATGGAACACGACGTACTGACCCTGTTCGCGGCCGATCTGGATCAGGCGCTCGTCGACCTTCACGTCGAAGGAGGGCGGGGCGAGCAGATCCCACAAGGCACCCATTCGATTCTTCGCGACGTCTGCGTCTATCGCCGCCCGGCGCATGGCCCAATGGAGCGGCATCAGCCCAAGATGGTCCCGCGCCGCGCAGGACGCGCCGCGACGCAGCAGTGCTTCCACCAGCTCGGCGTTGCCCGCGAACGCGGCCATCATCAGCGGCGTCAGGTTGTACATCGAGCGGTACTCAAGCCCGTACTTCTCGGTGTTCTCCAGCACCGTGCGGAATCCCCGCGTTTCGTACCCTTCGAGCAGCCGATGCAGCGCCGGGTTGTCCACGTCCGGCATCACCCGATGAATGCCAACGTTCATCTGGCGCAGCTCCATCGTGGCCCAGTTGTCGGGATGAAAGACCAGCGCGTCGGCAAGTTGGTCGCGAGCCCGACGCGAGACGCCCTTCGGGTCGAGCGCCTTGTCGATCAACTCGAGCATGGCTGGCCCATCGAAGGTCCGCCACGGCGTCGGCGAAGTCCGCAGCACCGAGTTGCGAATGGCTTCGAGCTGCTCCAGCTTGCCGTGCGTCTCGAGCCGATGCGCTTCGCGCTGCCAGTCCTCAAGCGTGGCATCGTGAACCGCTGCCGCCAAGGTCTGGCCGTCGAATGGCACTCCCAGCAGCAAGAGCAGGGGATGGCGACTGTCGTCTTCCACGAGCCACACGTTCTTCACCGCGCGCGTGAGTGCGACGTAGAGCGCGTTGACGAAGAACTTGTAGGCCTCGCTCGATCGGTCGGCCTTGTCGCGCGATCGGGCGTACGCCAAGGAGCTGACGTCGAGGTCGGCGGGTTGCACCCCCTCGGCCAGCTCGGCGAACAGTTTGCGTTCGGCGGCGATGACACGGAAGAGGATCACGTTCTCGTATTCGAGCCCCTTGGCTTCGAGCACCGAGAACAGCAGCGGAGTGCCGAAGTGTTCGCGCGCAGCCGCCTTGTCTTCCTCGCGCAAGACGATCACCGCGACCTGCGTGCTGCGTCGGGTCTTCCGGTCGAGTTCGGCGGTGGCCTGCGATGCGGTGGTGATGCCTCGCACTTCCCCCGGTTCGCCCGGCACTGGCTCGAGCAACGTCGTGCTCTCACGGTCGATGGAGCCGAACCGCACGTTCTTGAGCGCCAGCACTCTGTTGGCCGTCTGCGTCACCGCCGGGGCATTGCGATAGCTCACTGCCAGCACGGCCACGTCACGATCTTCGGCGAGCCCCAGTCCTTGCCAGAAGAGCGTCTTCAGCTTCGACCAGGAGAAGAAGTTGGGATGCACAACCTGATGTGCATCACCGGCAACGACGAAGGAGCCAGGCACGGACAGCGTCTTCAACACGAGCTGCAACTGCACCGGGGTCAGATCCTGCACCTCGTCCACGGCGATGAAGTCATAGCGCGGCTGCGCCCGCTCGACCCAGCGGCCGGCGATGAGATTTGGTTCGTAGAGTCCCTGCGTGGGCAGCCACTCGAGGTAGCGCAGCAAGACGTCGTAGAGCAGTTCGCGTTGCGCGGGCTCGAACTGCGACAGGCGCACGCCCAGCGCCAGATACTCGTCACGCCCGAGCAGGCCGCGTGCGTCGGCGGTGATGACGCCACGCAATTCCTCGAAGCAGCGATGGGCGTCGGTGAAGCTCACCTTCTGCCGGTGGCGCTCGAAGAAGGCCGTGAAGTCGCGGAACGTCACCGCGCGTCCGTCGGGCACGGCGATGCTTTCGAGGAACTGGCGGTAGCTCAGGAAGTCGGCTTCCTGCTCGCCGGGATCCCAGGCGTGGGCGAGGTAGAGTCCGCGCGCGGCTTCGGCGAGCCACTGTGACTCGGTGATGTAGGCCACGCGCCCAGGAGCCGCGCGCAGTTGCTGCAACAGGATCGCCGTCTTGCCACTGCCCGCCGAGCCCACCAGCACCAGCGGTGGGCGGTGCCGCAGGGCCGCGTCCTGGACATCGTCGAACGACAGCGGCTTGTCGAGCATCGCGAACGACGCTCGGCTCGGGTGCAGGTACTTGATCGGTCCGGCCTCCAGCGCTTCAGGCCGGTGAGCGTCTTCGATGCGACCTTCGTCGATGCGCGCCCCGCGCAGGAAGCGGGACTTCTCGTACTCGTGGTTCGGCAGGATCTCCAAGGCCAGCGCCGCCCGCTGACCCTGCCATTGCACGAACTGCAGCACCAGTCGCGCGCGATCACTCAACTTCGCGCGGTAGAGGCCCGCCACGCCGAGCTTCTTGAGATCGATCGCCGCTAGGTCGTCGCGCTCGACCGCCGCTTGCAGCCGCTCGAGCCGCGGCGCCAGGTCGCCGGGCACGAGCCCTTCATAGGTGAGGAATCGCATGCGTGCGAGGTTGTCACGGGCGACTGTCCGCCGGTCAAGCCGCTGACAATGGAGAGGCTCGGCTGTACTGAATCGGTGAACCTGCCCTGTTGTTTGAGAGTGGCCGAATGGACACATTTCTTGGCCACTGCAAACTTCGATGCATGCGTCGAATGGCAGCAGCGAAGTTCAAGGAGCAGTGCCTCGCCCTACTCGACAGCGTTGACCCGGAAGGCATGGTCATCACCAAACATGGTCGTCCCGTGGCTCGGCTGGTTCCCTTCCAGCAGCTCACGGCGGACCTGATCGGCTCCCGGAAGAGCAAGATCCGCATCAGGAAGGACATCCTGACGACGGGGCTGGAGTGGCATGCTGAATCTTGACACCCACATCTTCCTGTTCGCCTTGACCGGCCAACTTCGCCGCAGCGAGACGGCATTAGCACCGCGCGCTGGAATGACCACCCGCCTGCCAGCGGTGGGCTGACGGTCCAAGCCGCCAGGGATTCTGCGGCCTGCCTGCTAACCGCGTTTCTGCCCAGGCATCGGCACCGGATCGACCGGCAACGGCCCGAACTCGTAGCTGTCCGGCCCCCACTTCTCATCGCTCTCGAGCGCCTCTTTCCAAGTGACCTCGCGCCCCGAGTACGACGCCATGCGGCCCATGATCGCCGTCAACGTGCTCTCCGCGACCATACGCCCCTCATTGAAGGGCTTGCCGGTGCGGATCGCGGCGAAGAAGTCGTCGTGCTCCGTCTGGTACGGATCGTTGTTGGCGCCCTCGTGCGTCCATGCCTTGTCGCCCGTGATGCGACAACGACCACCCATGTGCGCCTCACCCTGGGTGCCATAGACGTGCTCACTGACATCGTTGGCGCAACCTTCGATCTGTCGACACTCCGAGAAGCACCACGCCCCACTCTCGTATTGGTACTGCACCGCGTGGTGATCGAAAATGTGCCCGTACTTCGGGTCCGTGCGCACCTGCCGCCCACCCATGCCGCGGCAGCGCGACGGATGCGCCTGCATCGCCCAATTGATCACGTCGAGGTTATGCACATGTTGCTCGACGATGTGGTCGCCCGACAGCCACGTGAAGTACAGCCAATTGCGCAGCTGCCACTCCATGTCACTCCACTCCGGCTGCCGGTCCTTCACCCACAACCCACCCTGATTCCAGCTGCAGCGCGCAAACAGCAGCCGACCGAGGTCGCCGCCGTGAATGCGCTGCATGGTCTCCAGGTAGCCGTTCTGATGGTGCCGCTGCAAACCGCTGCAGACGACGAGACCAAGCTTCTGCGCCGCTTCGGCCGCCGCCAACACCCGCCGCACACCTGGACCGTCGACCGCCACCGGCTTCTCAAAGAACACGTGCTTCTTCGCCGCGATCGCGGCTTCGAAGTGCGAGGGCCGGAAGTGCGGCGGGGTGGCGATGACGACCACATCGCAGCCTGATCCGATCACGCCCAGAAAGGCATCCGGGCCGACGAAGCGCTTCTCTTTGGCGACATCGACCTTCTTCTTGAAGGCTTCGTTCTCGCCGAGGCTGTCGAGGCAACCATCGAGGCGATCACCAAACATGTCGGCGATGGCGACGAGGCGAGTCATGCCGTTCGTGCTCAGAGCTTGTGAGATGGCGCCGCTGCCGCGACCACCGCACCCGATCAAGCCGACTTTGATTTCGTCGGTGCCTTGGCCTTGCGGCAGGCGTCCAGCGGTGAGCGCACGGGAAAGACTCTGCGCCGTCGCAGCAGCAGCGGCGGTGTAGAGAAACGAACGACGGGTCGTAGTCATGCGAAGGGAGTCCGGGGGCAATCAGAGGTTTTCGAAGCGCGCGCGCTCGGCGGCGGTCGGTTCATGCTGCGGTCGCACCACGCGAAAGCCGATGTGCTGGCCGTCGGTGAGGTACCACCAGCTCTTCGGGATCTGCGGGTCACGTTGGTTCCACGCCGATTCCGACGGCAGCCGCGCCGCGCTGCGCAGCAGGGCACTGCCATCGCGCCAACTGCCGCCGCGCACGATGTGCGGGAAGCGCACCGGACGACCGCGGCTGTCGAGCGTTGGCGGGAAGAACGGATCGGTGCGCGGCGCCTTGCCGTTCGCTGCCGCCAGGGCATCCATGAGATAGCAGTCGGCAACCCACTCGGCGACGTTGCCGTGCATGTCGTGCACGCCCCACGCGTTGGCCTTCTTCTCGCCGACTTTGTGGTAGGCAGGCACGGGATCGGCTCCCTGCTCGAGCACGCGCGCACTGTTGTTGAGATACCAGGCGACCTCGTCGAGCGTCTTGGCGTCTTCGCCGGTGGCGAACGCCGTTTTGCTGCCCGCGCGGCACGCGTACTCCCACTCGGCTTCCGTCGGCAAGCGATAGAAGCGACCGGTCTTCTCGGTCAGCCACTTGCAGTATTGGCGCGCCGCGACGTGCGACATGCAGATGGCAGGAAAGCCCTCGCGCCCCATGTTGAACGTCATGTCCATGTAGGGCGGGGTCGGGCGGCTCAGGCCATCGGGCTTCTTGCTCTGGGGGCGCGCGGCGTCGGTGTTCCAGAGGTCGTATTCGGCCCAGGTGACTTCGCACTTGCCGAGCCAAAACGGGGCTAGCGTGACTTCGATCTGCGGCCCTTCGTCGTCCTTGCGTTCCTTCTCGTTGGCGGGGCTGCCCATCAGGAACGTGCCGCCCGCGATCGGGACTAGATCGAAGGCGACGCCGCTGTCACCGATCGCTTGGCGGTAGGCGGTGAAGTCACTCTTGGGCTCTTGGGCCGCCGCGCCCGCGGCAAACGCGGCGAGCAGCAGCGCGGACGAGGACGAGCGAGCGGGCGGCGTGGTCACAGGGTGCGGAGCTTACCGAGGCCGGTGCCGAACGCACCGATCGGCTCGACTACGGCGCAATCATCAACGATCCGATACCACAGCCAAGCATGCGCAGCACCGACTGGCTCGTCCGCCACTGCTGCCACACTGCATAGGGCGGCGGCTTAGTCGGCGAGCATCGGTGACCACCGGAGAGCGCACGATGTTCTGCGGTTCTTCAGACTCGAGGCGTCCTTGCTGAGAATTGCGAAGGCCCTGGCGTCATCGGTCAATGCCAACAGGTCCAACAGGCACCGACCTTCGATGCATCGGTTCAACGAAGGCCTCGACAGCATCGCGCGGTACTGCGCCTCCGCCGTGGCATAGTCGGGAGCTTGGGCAGTGACAGCACTGCTGGCCATGGCGAGGCCGCAGCCCACGAGGCAACGCAGGTACCCCTCACGGATCTGGACGCGTTCATCGATCGTTTGTGGCTACCCGTGAATGGGGGCGTCAGCCGAGCTGCCGCCTCTGTGCAGTCATCGAGCCCGCTGCAACGTCTCCAGACCGAGCGGCGACCGAAGCTCTCCCATAGCGCCGCCGACACCATCAAGCGCTTCGACGAAGTTAAAGATGAGACCTCGGTGCACCACATCTTCCCCGCGTCGATTGATAGTCACATACACAATTTTTGGCTTTGCGAGGCCGACCCGGAGCACGCGATTGCTGGCAGCGATGCCAACGCCAATCGCAAACGCATGGTCATCCCTTGGCAAGCACGCAGCATCGCCCCTGTAGCCATGCATTCTTGCAGCAAACAAGCCGATCTTGTCCAAGAACACCATTTCACTCTCGTTCACATCCCGCCCCGCAGCCTGTTTGCCAATGATACCGGTAAGAACACCACAAGCGCGTGAGAACTCGCCTACGTCACCCAGCACATCCACATCAGTCAGGTTACCGCCATCACGTCCTTTCGACGCCCGCAACGCCTCCGATAGGCAGTTGGCAGCCTCAGCCAATGCTTCGAAGACCGGGGTATATGGCACCACGAATCCACATGGCTGATCACCAATTGCGCTGCGTATCCGCCACGATACTAGCGAATACAATTGCCGCTCGCAGGATGTGAGGGCTGCCAGCTGAGCATTCCCATGTAGTAACCGCCACGACGGCGATGCGAACACACTCGCACACCCATCGTCTGGCGTTGCCAGACGACTCAGCGCCAGACAGAGATTGCCAACCGCTGAAGTCTCGGCTTCGGCACTCGATACACACGCCTTCCAGAGTTCCGGATGAACGACTCCTGCCACGATTCCTTCATCTATCCGACCGTTCTCCATCAGTGACATCAACGTCCCTTGGCTACCGCGGGAATCCCACAAGGTCCCAAGCGGAGTTGCGAAGGTGGGCATCAACCACCCGCCGCCACTCTTCTCACTCAGGATGGACGGGCCGGGCACTCCGAGCAGGGTTTGCAGCCGCACGGTCAAGTCATTTATGCACTGGCGCACACTGGGGTCTGCCACCAAGATCGCAGAGCAAGCACGATGCGACTCCACGTCCCGGAGAAACCGAATGGACTGCAACAGCTTCCTCGCGCGGCGATAGGCCAACAGTTCTTTGGGGCCAAGCACCGCGTCCGCATCACACCATGGAGCAGGAATGGCTTGTCCCGGTAGGCATCCGACAAGATCCTCGCACCCGACAAGCAAGGTGCCCAGGGGTACACTCGGGTCGCCAAGCGTGCCGTTGATGACCTTCGCAATTTGCGTGAGCAGCTTCGACTCGCCGCGACCACTAAGGCGAGTGAGACACTTCGCCAACCGCGCAAGTGCTGCCGCCATTCCATGGTCCAGTTCGACTGCGACGCGCCCTTGAATCGCGCAGTACGCGTCCAACATCAAGTCGGCTGTTACAAGCGTAGGGATCTCGGCGGACAAGTAGCCGTCAAACAGTTGCCGTGGAGCCTGGCGAGTCTCCGGCAGCACATCATCCTTGACCACAACAATGCCACTCCGGCGAAGCCGCGCAGCCGCCTCTCCGTCACCAACCATCCAATCGAAGCCCCCAATTTGACCGGGACGGTCACCTTGACCGAGCAGGACTTGGCTTAGTAGCAAAGCTGCCACCAACCCAAGGGCGTCACGACTAGGGAACAAATCACTCATGGTTACTGTACTCCACGACGACACCGTTGATTATGATTGAGGCCGCGGCCACACGCCTACTTGGGAATTTTCGGTGGCCCGAACAAAGGAGGCACATCGCGCGACCCCGTATCGCCTTCGCCATCAACGCCTCCATCTGGCAGTTTAGGGTGTTTTCCCAATGCGTAGGGGAAACAAAGAGGGGCCGCCACATCCCAGGCTCTAATCATCATTTGCAGTCTATCCGCCAGCGCAGGAGCCAATGCGGCGCCTCGTGCGATCTGCTGCCACATGTAGAGCTGCGTGGAATGACAGCCAAATACCACAACGCTATGCAACTTACCGTCGGGACGCTCTGGCCCGATGGGTGGTCCACCCCCGCCCTGTGGGCCAACCGCGTCATCGATGACATCGCCAATCTTCTTTATGACAGGCTTCCCTCCTAACAGGTTCGTCCCTAAATATGGCCTGGCGTAGCTTTGATATTGCCTTTGATGCAAGTAGACGATCACATGCGCTGGTGAGCCGTGCCGCTTTCCCGAGGCAGGGATCTCTTTGCCCAACCTCTGCCCCTTGCCTGGGATCGGAATGGGGGGGCCCTCCTCCCCCACCACGCCGTCAGGGTCCACAGGGATGATCACAATGTTACCACCCTGCGGGTGCTCACTCAGAACTCTGAAGGCGTCACTAATGTGTTCATTTAGCGTATGGGATGATCCGAGCATGACGATCAGACCGTGCCCCTGTAGTCCCATCGCATCTATCAGCATGTGGGGCTTGCACCCAACATAACTGTATGAGTTGCCACCAGCCACAGAATCTCGCCATTCACCAAGAGGATCCGAGGTCAAGAACCGCCCATGCGTCGGTTGGTAGTACCGATTCCGGTAGTACATCAACCGCGTCTCCGGATCGACCTGTCGCCCGGTAAACCCGTAGATCTGGCCCGGCACCGTCGGCACCGAGGACGTGCCACCGCCAGCAAACGCCGTCATCCTGCCGTACGGGTCGTACTCATACGCCTCAAGCACCACCCCGCCCGAATTGACCACCTTGGCGATGCCACGAGCGTGCTCCTGCACATATCCATACCGCGACCACACACCTGACCCGTTGTTCACCGCGTAGCCAAGGTGCTCGTCGATCACTGAGCCCTCAAACCAAACCGTCGTCGGCGTAAACGACCAAGGATCGTACGCCTCGACCAGATCCCACCCCGACCACGCGTACATC
>CANEYR010000135.1 GCA_947444055.1 Planctomycetota bacterium | reverse complement strand
GTCCTCGGTGACCGCGGCTACCGTGCGCGCTGCGGCGTATGCAGCCTTTGAGGCGAAGGCTCGACTGATCGCGGTCTACACCGAGACCGGTTCGACCGCTCGGCTGCTGGCCGGAGAACGGCCGCCGACGCACGTGGTGGCGTTCACGCCCTCGCAGCGGACCATGCAGAAACTGGCGCTGGTGTGGGGCATCGTGGCGCGCAAAATCCGTCCGGGTCGCACCAGCCATGAATTGACCCTGGATGGCGATCGCATCATGCGGCGGCAGGGGTTGGTCAAAGCGGGGGATCGCATCGTGCAAATTGCCGGCACCGTGCGGCAGTCGGGCCTCACCAATACCATGAGCATTCGCGAGCTCTAGCCTTGGCTGTTTGGTCCGTGCCGTCGATGGCTCCCGATGTCAGTCGACAGCGGCGTTGACACTGCAGCGCGACTCGATAGCATCTTCCCCCTCATTCTCGGTGGCCCGCCTTCTGCGGTTGCCGCCGTCACGCAGGCCCGTCATGACGAAGACCACCCTCGCTACCGTTACCGATCGACACAAGGCCATGAACACGTGGCACGTTGTCGATGCTGCGGGGCTGACCCTCGGCCGCATGGCCACCGACATCGCGACCACGTTGATGGGCAAGCACCGGCCCGACTACACCCCGTACATGCTCGTTGGCGAAGGCGTCATCGTCATCAACGCCGACAAGGTCAAGGTCACCGGCAACAAGGCCGAGACCCGCGAATACACCTACTACACCGGCTTTCCCGGTGGTCTGCGCCACGTCAAGTTGGCCGACTACTTGTCGAAGGCCCCCGAGCAACTGATTCGGCTCGCGGTCCGTCGCATGCTGCCGAAAAACCAATTGGCCGCGAAGATGCTCAGCCGCCTCAAGGTGTATCGTGGCGAAGTGCATCCGCACGTCGCGCAGAAGCCGATGGTTCGTCAACAGCCAGCGGTTCGCCAGAAGCCAGCGGTTCGCAAGTAACCATCCCAACCACAGTCCATTCGCAGCGCGTCGACCGCGACTTGCTGGCTTGAACTACCCAAAGACTCGCAGAAAGGAACGGCACACGTGGCAGTCAACAACCCGTACATCTGGGGCACCGGTCGCCGCAAGACCTCCGCGGCCCGCGTTCGCATCAAGCCAGGTACTGGCAAGTTCATCGTCAACGACAAGGACTTCGACAAGTTCTTCGTGACCGATGACACCCGCAAAGCTTGCCAACAGCCGCTCGTCGTCACGGAGACGCGCAACAACTACGACATCTGGGTCAGCGTTGCCGGTGGTGGGCCGACTGGCCAAGCTGGCGCCGTGAGTCTGGGTATCGCCCGCGCGCTGTGCATCGAAAACGAGAACTTCGACAAGCTGCTGCGCGACAACGGCCTGCTGACGCGCGACTCGCGCGAGGTCGAGCGCAAGAAGTACGGTCGCCACAAGGCACGCCGTTCGACGCAGTTCAGCAAGCGCTGAGCGATCTCTAGAGGCGGCGTCCACGTCGGCGCAAGACGCAGCGTAGCGCCGCGGATTCGCAGCCCCTTTGGTCGTGCACTCGCATCCGGGTGTCCCCGTACATGCTTGTGCGGATTTTGGAGGCATGAATGGCGACGAACAAGCGGTGGTTCTGGGTTGGCTCCCGCAGTGTCGTCCGCGACGCCTTGGTTGCGCAGTTCGCCGGTCCGCCGGTCGCGGCGCCGCTAGCCACAGCGACCGCTGGCGACATCATCATCCTGGATGCCTTGGCGACAGCGGCAGAGTGCGGCGAGCTGCCGACCGGGCACGTGTTTGGCGCGGTGCGGGCCTTGAAAGAGCAGAAGGGCCTCGCGGTGTACGTGGTCGTCGCCGCGACCGACCGAGTTGGTGTTCAGCTCGCTCGGTTTGTTCTCGCCGATGGCGTCCTGGTTTGGCACGCCGAGCAGAATCGGCTGGATGTCGCCGAACTGCAGCACACCGGAGCGGCGCCACGCCGCGTTCCCGTCGACGAACTGCTTGCCAAGCTCGAACCCAAGCTCGGCAGCGGCAGCGGCGAGACCAGCCTGCAGCGGCTGTTGCGATTTGAACGCGAGGATTCGTTGGCGAGTCGTCTGCAGGATGCGGAGACCGGCCTCTTCGATGGTCCCTACGCCACCCTGAAACTCGATGAAGAATGGAAGCGGGCGCACCGGTTCCATCAGCCGCTGTCCCTGCTGTTGATCGACCTGGGGCCCGGTGTCACCGACCTAGCGCCGGCCGACCGTCAGTTGGCGTTTGCTGAGGCCGCTGGCGTGTTCTTGAACGAGTGCCGCGACATCGACGTGCTGGCGCGGTTTGCGCCGACCGTGTTCTTGCTGCTGTTGCCGGGCACGGGTGCCGATGGCGCCGAGGTGTTGGCTCGCCGCATTCTCACAGCGCTCGGGCAGCGTTTCCGCGGTCGCGGCGACGTGCGGCCAGCCGCGGGCGTGTGTTCGGTGCCTTCGAGCGAGGTGCCAGATCGCCGTGCTTTCCTCGCCATTGCCGAGGCGTGTCTGGCCAAGGCGCGGGCCCGCGGGCCTGGCGTAGTCTCCACAACTTGGCAATAGTCGGGCACGGCCGCGCAAGGGCGCGCCGAGGCGCTCAGCCTCTTTGCACGACACGCCCGCATGTTCGACCGCTTCATTCGTCTGACCAGGGCCAAGAAGGCACTGCGCGAACGGCGTTTCGAGGACGCCCTGCAGTTGGCCCTCGATCCGTTGATTGCGAGCGATCGGCGGGCTGACGACCTGCGCCGGGTGGCTGGGCAAGAACTCGTGGCCCGCGGCCGGGTGCGCTTGGCAGCAGGAGACACGGCGGCGGCGAAGGCTGACGCCGAGCGGGTGCGGGCGGGATTGGGGCATGAGGTGGTCGCCGAGCTGCTCGCCGAGATCGAGGCCGCCGTGCTTGCTGGCGAGGCCGCCTTGCAAGTCCGCCGCCAAGCGTTGCTTGAGGCCAAGTTGGCCATCGACGCCGGTGATCTCGCCAAGGCCGAGGCCTTGCTCGCCGCGCCGAGTGGTACCCCACCGTCGGCCGAAGTGCGCCAAGCCCAGACGGCGCTCGTGGATCGTCGGCGACAAGCGGCGGCGATCGCGGCGCAGGCCGCGCAGAGCCTGGCCACTGGGACCGTCGCTGCTGCCTGCGAACACCTGGCGCGCGCGGAACTGCTCGACCGCGATCATCCGCAGGTGATCGTCGTTCGTGCACAGCTGGCGGCTGCTGGCGCCACCGTGTTCAGCCAGTCGCTGCGGGATTGGGTGGGCCAAGGCGATCTCGCGACGGCCCTCTCGAGTTATCGCCTTGCGACATCGGCGCAGCCGACCTTGCGTACTTCGCCGATGCTGCGTGATGCAACCGAGGTTCTGGCCAAGGCTGTGTTGGCGCACCTTGCCGCCGAGTCGTCGCTGTCATCGGCGTCGCAGTTTGCCCGCAACGTGCGGGCGGCCGATCTGCCGTTGCCCGAATGCTCGGCGGCTCTGGTGGATGCTTTGCTCAGTTGCGATGGCGGTTCACTGAGCCAGCGCGGACTGGCAAGTGCTGGCGCCGAACCGCTGTCGGCCTTGGCGGCGGCCGCCACCGCGGCCGGGGCAAAGCACCTTGCGCAGTTGGCGACGCAGGCCGCAAGAGGCGCTGTGGTCGATGGCGAACGGCTCGCCGCGGCCCGCGGTCTGGTCGATCGCGGCGATCTGGATGGCGCTCGCGCCCGTCTGTTGGAGATCCTCGTCGACCAACCCTTGCACGACGGGGCGCGCCGCGAGTTGGCGGTGCTGGATCAGAGTCTCGCGGATCTGGATCGGCGTCTTGGCGAAGTTCGCGCCGCCATGCGCGCTGGTCGGTTGCGTCAGGCCTGCAGCTTGGCGATGGGACTCGTCGGTTCGTCGCGCCTGGCCACGGAGTCGCACCAGGCCTTGCTCGAAGCGCGCGCGCGCATGGCGCTCGTCGATCGTGGTCTCGACGAAGTGCGCAGTGCTTTGCATGGCCGGGCCGCGGCGACCCAGGAAGGCGTTCGTCATTGCCTGCTGCGACTCGAAGAGTTGGCGAAGGTGCAGGTCGATCACGAAGATCTGCCGCGCGTCGTCGATGCGGTCACCGCGGAGATCGAAGCCTTGGGCATTTGCGCGCGCGCCAGCCTGGCGCTCGATCGCGGCGCCGCTGCCGAGGTGCTGACCGGCTTGACCGAACTGCTGGCGATGCGCCCGCGGTTGTTGGCCCCGGAACGGTTGGCGGCGCGCCTTTGCGACCTTGCGGATCGACTGGCGCGCAGCACCGACGTGGCGCTGACCAGCGGTCGCTTCACCGAAGTCGAACGCTGCGCGGTGCAGTTCGAACAGTTGGGTGTCGTTCGCGCCGAGTTCGTCACGCGTGCGAACGAGTGGCGAGTTGCGATGGACGCTAAGAAGCAGGCGTGCGGTGAAAAAGTGCTAGCAGCCAGGGCTCGTCTGGCCGAACGCGACCTCGCCGAGGCCGAACGACTGGGCGATGAGGCGCGTCAGCTCTGGCTCGAAAGTGGCGACGCCAAGAGCCTGATCAACGAACTGCGGCAGCTGCGGCACCAAACCGATGTCTTGGCCACGGTCGAGAATCTGGCCGGCGAGCGCGACTTCCAAGGTGCCCACGAAAAGCTCGCGGCGATGCCGGCGACGTCCCCGTTCTTGCGCACACGGATCTACGACATGAAGCAGAACTTGGCAAAGGCCCAGGGGCTCGAGGGAGCGTTCCTGCTGCGGGTCGACGAAGGCGGTGAGCAACTCGTGCTACGCGGGGAAACCGTGACGATCGGCAACGTGCGGCAAATGCGCGCCGACCTGCCGGTGCTCGCGAACCTGGCGGGGCGCCATGCCAGCATCCGCCGCAGCATGTCGTTCCACGGCGGTATGCAGGACACCATCGTGGCGGAAGAAGGGGAAGTCAGCGTCGCCGGCCGCAAGGTCGAGACGCATCCGTTGAAGCCTGGCGATCGCGTGCAGTTGGGGCCCGCGCTCGGGTTCTTGTATCAGCGCCCGGCGACCCGCTCCCTGACGGTTGGCATCGTGCTGCAGAGTGGCTTCCAAGTGGCTGGCACCGATCGCATCCTGTTGATGAAGGACCGTGGCCGCGATGGCCGCATCCTGATGGGCGCCGGCAACGACGTGCATGTGCGGGTGATGAGGGCCACAGCCGAAGTCGAGGTCTTCGCCACCAGCTCGGGCCAGATGCGCGTTGCCTGCGCGCAGGGGGGCACCATCGATGGCGTGCCGTTCCAAGGGGAACACCCCCTCGCCGCGGGCCAACGCATCGAAGCCGGCGGCATCAGCTTTCAGCTGTTGCCGTGGCGCCCAGCGGCCTGAACTGCACGCACCACGAGGTTTTCGGGCCGTCTTTGAATAGTCCGGCCTAGCTGCGTAGCGCCACCGTCCCTCGAGGTGCTCATGCTGTTGACTCTGCTGACGACCTGCCTTGCCTGCTTGCTGCCGCAGGAGCCCATGACGACTGCCGCGGTAGCGGTGCGCGGCGAAGCGGAGTTGAGTCCGGCTTCGGCCTTCGCGTCCGCCCGCACGCTCGTCGACGCGCACGTGCGCACCGTCTGGCGCGAACGCACCGAGCGCGCCGTCTCGCTGCAGCGCCCGTTCTGGTTACCCGAGCTGCTGACCGACGAAGCCATGCGGCGGTGGCTGGCGGACCTGCCGATCGAGCAGATGGTGCAAGTCGTCGATCGGGAGGATCGCGAACGTGAGCACGAGTTCGGCAGCAGCTACCAAACCACGTTGTGGGTCGCCGAAGATGCCAAGCAACTGCAGCGCGGCGAGCAACGGTTGCGCAGCGAACTGAAGCGGCTCGAACGCACCACGGCGTACAAGTTCGGTGGCATCGCCGCCGGCTGGACGATTCTGCTGGTGATGCTCGGTTGGCTCGACCGCTTGTCGCGCGGCTACATGACCGGTCGCCTTCGCCTGGCCGGCCTACTCGGAGGCGTCGCCGTGCCGGCCGTCGCCTTCTTGGTGTAGCATCGTGGGCGCGCGCATGGAGGCTCCCCGCAGCGAACCCGTCTCAGCCACGCCGCCGCGCGTCGATTGGGAGGCGTTTTATCGCAGTTACCGAAAGCCCGGTTACCTGCCCGGCTTCGAGATCGTCAACAAACTCGGCGGTGGCATGTTCGGGCTCGTCTTCAAGGCCCGCAAGGAATCGATCGGCAAGGACTATGCGATCAAGTTCTTGAAGGTCGACGACGACGTGGTGCGCGACGCCGTGCTGCGAGAGATCGACAACGTGTCGTTCTTCGCGCAGATCGATCACCCCAACTTGGTGTCGATCGAAGACAAGGGCACCATCGATGGCATTCCGTACCTGGTGATGAGCTATGCCGGCGAGGAGACTTTGCAGAAGCGCCTGCAAGGTGGCCGCATGGCCCGTGAAGACGCGTTGCGCATCTTCGTGCAGGCGGCGCGTGGCGTGCAGGCTCTGCACGATCACTCGCTGGTGCACTTCGATCTGAAGCCTGCCAACATCTTTCTGAAGGGCGACGTGGCGCGCGTCGGCGACTACGGCCTCAGCAAGTTGGTGTCGGCATCGCGCAACTCACTCAGCTTCAGCCGTGGCACGCCGTACTACATGGCGCCCGAAATGCTGCAGCGCAAGGGCGACGCGCGCAGCGATATCTACTCGCTCGGCATCTTGCTCTTTGAGTGTCTCTACGGCGACGTGCCGTTTCGCGGCGATTCGGAATGGGAAGTGCTCCGCAAGCACGAGACCGCCGTGCCGGAGTTTCCGCCGCATGCGGACGCCGCCGATCGCGCGGTGATCCTGCGCTGCTTGGCGAAGAAGCCTGAGGACCGGTTTGTGGCCGTCACCGAACTGCTGCACGCGCTGCACGCGCCGGCCGCTTTGGGTGAGAGCCTGATGTTTGCGCCGTACGAACGGCCCCTCGGCAGTGCGGCGACCGCCGCGCGAGTCGCCCCCGCGGCTACGAATGGCCGCGTTTCGCCGCCGCCATTGCCAGCTGCCGCGGCATCCACGCGCGATCCAGCGGACAGTCCCTACGGCATGCCGTGGCGAACGACCGGTCCGACCGGCGTCATGTCGCTGCTCGTGCGCGTGATCTTCGGCCTGCTCGAGGCCAGCATCTTCGTCGTCATGCTGCCGGTGCGCGCAGTCAGTGCCTTCGCGGGCCGCGGCGTGTTGTGGGTGTTGAAACTGCCGTTCCGCATCCTGGCGCTCGTCGCCCAACTGATCGGACTCTTGCTGGTAGTAGGCTTGCTGGTGCTGGTCGTGGTCGCGGTGCTGTCGCTGGTGTGGGCAGTCTGAGGTCCGCGGCAATGCTCTGGTATCAATGCTCTGGTATCATCGAGCGCGCCCATGAGTGAACGAGTGCACGATGTCGCGCGGCTGCAAGCGATGGATGAAGGCGCCTGGTCGGCGTTGCAGGACGAGTACTACCGCCGCATGTACTTCTACGTGAAGCGCTACGTCGTCGACCATCAGACGGCCGAAGACCTGACGCAGGATGTGTTCCTCGGCGCCTTGCGTGGCATTGCCGGTTTCGACGCCACCTACACGCTGGATCAGTTCCTGTTCGGCATTGCCAAGAACCGCGTCATCGATCACTACCGCAAGCACAAGCTGACGTTGGTGCCGGGCAAGGCGGATGACGACGGCGATGCGAGCCAGTTGTGGCTCGACAACTTGGCGCATGACCAAAAGCCCCAACCAAAGGAACGCGTCGTGCGTGCCGAGGACGACAACCGGCAGAAACGCGTCTTGGCGCAGATCCTGCGCGACTATGTCGGCGAGCTGTGGGCGGCCGGCGAGTTCCAAAAGTTGATGGTGCTTGAGTACCTGTTCGTACTTGGAGGCCGCAACAAGGACGCGGCCCAGCGGTTTGGCATCCCCGATGAAAAGTCGGTGGCCGGCATCAAGTTCCGCGCCGTCGAACGGCTGCGCGGATTGGCCAGGCAGCACGATCCGAACCATTCGTTGTTCTTGGGCCTCTGGCAGCCGGGGGCGCGATGAACACCGACGACCCTGACGACAGCATCGATGCGAAGCTCGCGTTCACGGTGGCGACCGTGTGGCGCGACCAACGCATTTCCTGCCCGCACCCGCACCTGCTGCAGAGCTGGTTGCAAGGGGGGCTAGCCGGCGGCGCGCTGGAGTTCCTGAACTTCCACCTGCAGGACAGCAAGTGCCCGTACTGCAACGCCGTGGTCCTAGACCTGAAGGCGCAGGAGAGCCAAGCGAAGAGTCCCGTGCTCGAAGACATGCGCGACCGCTTGCTGCGCTCGACAGTCAGCGCCCTGCGCAAGACGCGGGCCTGAGACGGGAAATGTCGACCTCGCTCCGAATAGTCCGGAGCTGAGCCGTAGCCAGGTGCGGAACCATTTGGTTCCAGTCAACCCTGCAAACGGAAACGACAATGATTCGCAAGACTTTCAAGTGGATGCTCCTCGGCGGTGCGGCGCTCGGTGGGGCTGGCTTCCTGTTCCTCGGCACCGACTTTCCTAGCTACCTCGGCACGATGGCGTCGACGGTGCGTGAGAGTGTGGTCGGCCAGATTCCGATCGACATCGAGCTCAAGCGTGCTGCCAGCCTGATTCGCCAGATCGATCCCCAGATCGAGACCTGCAAGCGCGATCTCGCGCGCGCCGAAGTCGAACTCGAAGGCCTGCAACACTCGGTCATCCACCTGGAGAAGGTGTGTGATACCGAAGAGAAGAAACTCAAGATCGGCGCCCGGTTGCTCAGCAACGACGGCAGCAACGACGGCCAAGTCCAGCTCGCGTCGCACACCCGTCGCGTCAGCGCCGACCTGGCGCGCACCAAGGACTCGTTCGTCAACAACGTCGCGATCTTGAAGACCAAGCGCACGCTGATCGATCGCCAGTCCCAGGCTGTGGAAGCGGCCAAGCAACGCCTCACCGCCGTGCGCACCGAGCGCATCGCCCTCGAAGACCAAGTGCAATCGCTGAAGACGCAGCAGATGCAGATCGAAGCCCTGTCCGCGCAGAGCCAGCGCTTCGACCTCGACAGCACGGCACTCAGCCAAGCGAAGGAAGTGATGGCGACGGTCAAGAAGCGCCTCGACGTGGCCCAGCGCATGCTCGAGAACGAGATGGTGTTCCAAGGCGACCCGATCGAGGTTGCTCTGGAGTCACGCGACATCGGCAAGGAGATCCACGAGCTGTTCGCCAGCAACCTGGCGGCGACTTCGGCCGCGGTTGAGATCGAACTGCCGGCGCGCAAGTGAGCGCGGTCGTGGCTCTACGGAGCCACGACGAACACCGCACCTTGGCGCAGGCCGATGATCTGCAATCGGCGCGCTGGCACGACCATCGCGTCGGCGGCGCCCTTCGCGCCGAGCAGCGACAGCTCGGTCGCTGCGCCAACGATCGCGAGCAACTCGCACGGCTCATGCGTCGACAGCCCGTCCACTGGCAGCAGCTGTAGACGAGTGCGCATCGACTTGACGGCCGCCGCGACCCCCTTCGTCAGGCTGGCTGCGAAGACGTGCCCCGCGAGGTCGAACGCCACATCGCAGCGCCCGGCGTCGAACTCACTGGTGCGCAGCCACACCCCTTCGAGCCGCATCAGCTTGCCGACGAACAACGGCGCCGTCGGTGCATCGAAGCCACCTTGCACTGGCAGCCACTGCTGGGATCGCGACCACAACCCCTCCGCCGCCGTCATGGCCTGTTCCCGGATCGTGGCCAGGGCCTTGTCGTCGCCGAGCGTCTTGCGATCGTGGGCGTCGAGCAGCGCATGCACACGGTCAGTGAGACCGCGCTGCTCGGGGTGGTTCTGCAACGCGAGCGGCAGATCCCAGTCGGCGAACGTCTGCAAGCGACCGCGAATACGGTCTTCGCTCAGCTCGATCGCCGCGAACCCTTCGACCAGGACCTTCGCCAGCGGCAGCAGTTTTTGGTGCGCCGCGTCGCGCTGTTCTATTGCCGACTTGGTGAACGCCAGCACGCTGGCCACGTGTTGGTTGCGAACGCAGTCCGCATCCTGGCCGACGAACGCCAACCACGCGTTGGCGCGAGCGACCATCGCGACCGTGCGCGGTGAAGCCAACACGTCAACGTTGGGCGGATCGAAGTCGACGTAGCCTTGGGCCGTGATCGCCACCGCTTCGTCCCGCCAGCCTTCGAACTGATCGGCTGTGGTCGCCCAGTTCTCTTGCATGCGGGCGAGGGTCGCTGCGCCATAGGCCTTGCGGTAGAGCTCGTCGGCGACGGTGGCCAGCTTGGCCAGATCCGCCTGCGGGGCTTGTTGATCCTTGTCCGGCACCCGCGATAGCGCCGTGGTGATGCTGCGCGCCGCCTCGTCGAAGCGGGCAAAGCCTCGGTCACGATCGGCGGCGTCCTGGCTGCTCATCTCCGTGCGCATGCTGGCGAAGTCTTGCTGTAGTTGCGCCAGTTCGGCCTTGGCCTGCACCAGCAGGTCTTTGGCGAGGCGTTCCATGTTGGCTTGACGCCGCTTGGCCAGGTGCTGCTGCAACTCGGCGATGCCCGCGCGCGGCAAGGCCGCCGACCGCGTGGCCTTGCCCACCGACGCCGCGAGATCGACCAACGCCGAGCTCGCATCGTCCTCTGACCCCATGGCGGCCAGGTACTCCATGCGGGTCGCCAACTCCTGCAGCGCTTCTTGCCGCTGCAAGGCCAAGCTGCCCGCCTCGAGTTCCGCCCGCAGGGCCGTGATGGCGCTCTTGGTGGCGGCGCGCCGATCTTCGGCGATGTACTCCAGGTGGTCGAGCGCGATGGGAACACAGCCAAGCGCGGCGTCAAAGGTCTCGCCCTTCAACACGTTCTCGATGTCATTGCAGTCGCCCTGCACCTTGTTCTCAGGGTCGCCGATCGCTGCTCGCACCGCCTGCAGTGCGCGTGTGCACTTCTGCAGTGCCTGTTGTGTCGCGGTGCTCGCCTCGGCCGCCCGTTGCTGCAGCGAGGCCGAGTCGATTTGGGCGCGAGCCGACGCCAGGAAGGCGAACGCCAGCAGCGCCGCCGGAAACGAAGCACGGAGGTTCATCATTGGAAGGAATCGTCAGAGGGCGCGGCCGAGCCAATCCACTTGCAGCAAGGAGAAGCCGTAGACCACGCGCGACAGGTTGGTCGCGAAGCTCATCACGAGGCGAGCGTCGGCCGGCAACGCGCCGCGATAGCTGTAATTGAGAGAGCATTGCTCGCTCGATGCGGAGTAACCCGATTGCTCCAGGGTCACGCGGTCGTCGCCGACTAGCAGTTGGCAAGCTAGCACGCGTTGGCGAGCAACCTGCAATTGGATCTCGAAGGTCCAACGCGGTTCGTCGCTGCCGTCACCATCCTGGTCGACGCGCAGCAGTTGCGCGTCAGCGACCGTGCCCACAGCACCCGCGACCAGTTCCGCAAAGCCGAGATCGAGCTCTTCGCTGCCTTCGCTGCAAACGCAGGTCACTCGACCATGCAGCTCGGCAAGGCCACGCGCGCCCGCCGGCGGCTTCAGGTTGATATCAACATAGACCGTGCGGCCATCCTTGGTGCCCTTCGGGAAGTGGCACCGCCGATCCCATTCCTCGCTTGGGGTGATGTCGGTGCCGTCGTCGGTGACCGCGTACTGGTAACCAGCCCTTCCGCGCGCATCTGCGCGCGGCCCCGTTGAAGCTGGTCCTGCGCCAGTTCGTTGCGCAGCCAGTCAGTACCTTCCGCGCGCATCTGCGCGCGGCCCCGTTGAAGCTCCGGTGACTGTCGAGCCGTCACTAGTCCAGTGACCTATCCTTCCGCGCGCATCTGCGCGCGGCCCCGTTGAAGCTGGATTGCCGGGATCGGACGCCTCCCGGCGGGACGGTCCTTCCGCGCGCATCTGCGCGCGGCCCCGTTGAAGCGAGGGGCTGTTCGACCCCGGCGACCTGCCCCCGGGCCTTCCGCGCGCATCTGCGCGCGGCCCCGTTGAAGCTGGCTCAGGCTCAGGCGTCTGCATCTGACGAGCCATCCTTCCGCGCGCATCTGCGCGCGGCCCCGTTGAAGCCCGATGGT
>CANEYR010000134.1 GCA_947444055.1 Planctomycetota bacterium | reverse complement strand
GCTCGCAACAGCGCCGGCGCCAACATCGCCATAGCGGCCGTGGCGTTGCTCGCGAGCACCAGGTCGCTGTGGCCCTGTTGCAGTGCAGCGAGGGCGGCGGCAGGCTCGCGCCGCGCCAAGGCGGTCGCAAAGGCTCCGATGCCGAGCTGTTGGCCGAAGCGGTAGTTGGTGCGTAGCGCCACGACGACGTTGGCGATCGCCGGGGCGTCGACGCGGATCGGCAGCGTCACCGACAGCGCCTCCCGCACGAACGCCGCGAGCGCTTCGCCTGCGCCTAACTCTGGCGCCGCGTGCCGACAGAGATCGCCCAGCACTTGGCCCGCGGCGACGGCCGCCAACTGGTCGCGATCGCCGACCAGCAGCAGCCGCGCCGAGCTCGGCAGGGCGTCACACAAGACGGCCAGCAGCGCCGGATCCACCATCGAGGCCTCGTCGACGATGACCACGTCGTAGGCCAGGGGCGCGCGCGCACTGACGCGGAACGAATCACCGATCGGCAGATACTGCAACAGCCGGTGCAGCGTCGTCGGTTGGGTTCGCGCCAGCAGCGGCACCAGTGCCGTCAGCTCGTTCTCCCGTTGGCGCAGGGCGTCCCCGAGTCGGGAGGCGGCCTTGCCGGTGGGCGCGCACAAGGCGATGCGCAAAGTGGGTTCGTGGTGGAGCAGCACCGCGAGCAGGCGCGCCACCGTCGTGGTCTTGCCGGTGCCGGGGCCACCGGTCAGCAAGGCGAACGACGAACGCGCCGCCGCCGCCACCGCCACCAACTGCCAGTCGATGTCGACGCCGACCGCGGGGCGGAAGGCCAAGGCGGCAAAGGCGTCGCGCACTTGCAGTGCCGACAGCCGCGGTGGCTCGGCCAAGCGCCGCTGCACGAAGCGCGCGATGGTGCGTTCGGCGACGAAGTCGCGGCGCAGATAGAGGCGGTCTTCGGCATCGAGCACCAACGGCAACCGCGGTGCATCGGTAGCGCCGTCGGCGCAAAGGCCGGTGAGGCGAAGGCCCGCACTCCACTCGGAGAGCGCTGGCAAGACGCCACCAGAGTCATCCGCACGCTGCTGCCAGTCGGCGAGCCGCAGGCAGACATGGCCGAGAGCGCGTTCGTTCCACAGCTTCTGGATCGTGGCCCGCAGCAGGTGGTCTGGCCCTTGGCAAGCCTTCGCCAGCGCCTGCGCCAGCAGCCCGCCGAGGTCGCCGGTGTCCGCACGGTCCGCGTTCACGACGGCCCTCCGTCTTCGCCAAGAGCCCACTGGTCCATTGCGACAACCAGCGACCACGGCACTCGATCGTAGTACATGCCGCACGCGCTGCCGGGCACCGCGCCGCGCAAGAACGCGTAGACGACGCCGCCCATGTGGCGTTCGTAGTCGTAGTTGGCGAGGCGGCTGCGCAGGTGGCGGTGCAGCGCCAACACGTAGAGGTGGTATTGCAGCACGTAGTCGTGGTCGAACATCGCCGCGGCGAGGGCGGCGGTGCTGTAGTCGGCGGCGTCGTTGCCGAGGTGGTTCGACTTCCAGTCGATGACCCAGAACCGACCGTCGTGCTCGACCACCAGATCGACGAACCCGACCAGGAAGCCGTTCAGTCGGCGCATCGGCAGCGTCGCCAAGCGCTTCGACTGCTGCTGAGCGGCGAGGCTCTCGTTGTTGGCGAAGGCGCGCTGCAGTTGGCGCAGCTCACCTTGGTGCATCGGCAACGCGAACTGCCATTCGACTTGTCGCGCCCCGCTGCACAGTTGGGCGATCGTCGGTCCGTCCGGGCGCGCGTTCGCCGCGGCGAGGTCGGTGAACGCGCGTTGCACCGCGGCCACTGGTTCGATGGGACCCGCGTGGGCGTCGGCGTCGAGCAGGGCATTGGCCGCCAGCACACTGCGCACGAGCTGCGTGTTGGCAGCGCACTCTGGTTCTGCGAAGTCGAATTGCTCGAGGATCGTGTGCAGGCACTGGCCAGCCAGCGGTCCGCGCGCGAACGCGAAGATGCCGGTCGCGTTGCCCTTCGCGGTGATCGTCGGGCTGGCATCGGCGACCTCGGGCCGCAGCTCGTGCTCCTGCACCGCGGCGACCAGCGAGGAAAAACTATGCAGGGCGCGCGGCTGGACTTGGCGAATCGGGCGGCGCGCCGGCTGCAAGCTTTGCACCGGCGGCGGCGGCAGTCGTTCGGCGGCAGGTCTGGCAGGAACGTCGACCAGGTGCATGGTGCCATCGCTCGTGGCGACCAACTCGGCTAGGGCGGTGCGCCATTGCATGGCATCACTCTTGGTGCGCTCGTACCAGAGATTGAGCCAGCGCGCATCGGGCTTGCCTTGGGCGTCGCAGCCAGGCACCGTCCCGCGGGCGAAGAGCAACCAGGACAAGGCGCTGCGCCAGACGCCTCCTTGCTGGGAAGCGAGGGCGCCCCAGTGCACGTAGCAACGGCGCTTGGTTCGCGTCATGGCGACGTAGCTGAGGCGCAACTCTTCGGCGAGCAGGCCCGCCGCGACGCGATCCCAGGCCGGGTCGTCCTTGCCGAGCTTCATCTCGAGGTCGTGGCCCGCTTCGGTTGGCGCCAGCTCGGTAGTCCGCGGCGCCTTGGCATCCCACAGGAACGGACAGAACACGACTTCGTACTCGAGGCCCTTGCTGCCGTGCACCGTCAGGATCTTGGCGGCGTCTTCGTCGCTCTCCAGGCGCAATTCGCGCAGTGTGTAGTCGATGTCCTCTTGGTTGCCGCGTTCGTGTTGCAGCCACTCAAGCAGCCCTTCTGGTGAGAGCCGGTGGGTGTGTTCGGCTTCGTGCAGCAGTTCGAACAACTGGCGGAAGTTCGTCAAGCGGCGCTCGCCGGCATGCATGGCCAGGAAGCGCGCATGCACGTTGAGGTCGACCAGTGCGCGTTCCTGCATCACGATGAAGCCGCTGCGCAGCCAGAGCTGCCGCCAGACGGCGAGCCGGTCGAGTAGCTGATCGAAAGCGTCGTCATCGCCTTCCACCGCCAACAGTTTGCTGGCGGTGAAGCCCCACCAGCGCGTGCTCATGGCGGCGCGCACGCGCATCAGGTCGCCGGGGTGCAACACCGCCTGCAGGAAGCGCTGCAGCTCGATCAGTTCGTCGGTGTCGAAGATGTCGCCGGCCTTGCCGATGGCGGAGGGCACGGCCACGGCGCGCAGCGCTTCTTGCACGGCGATCGCCTGGCGGTTGGTGCGCGTCAGAATCGCGATGTCCTGTGGCCGCAGCGGTCGGCCATCGAGGCGCGCGTCGCTGCGCAGCAACCGCACGATTTCGGCGGCGACGTCAGCGACGACGAGCGCTTCGGCGACGGCCTTCTTCGGAAAGGGCGGGCTGCTGCCGGTGAAGGGCACAAACCGCCAATGCAGCGCCGCCCTGCCGTCGCCGTGCAGTTCGCGCGTGCCCGGAGCAGCCTTGGCGTGCACATGTGGCACCGTGATGCGGTCGTCGAGGAATGCATGTGGGTGGGGGCGCCACAAGCGATCGATGGCGGCTACCAGGGTGGCACCGCTGCGGTAGTTCGTGGTCAGCGTGTGGCCACGAACAGCGTCGTCGCGGGCTTGCAGGTAGGTGCGCAAATCGGCACCGCGGAAGCCGTAGATCGCTTGCTTGGGGTCGCCAATCAAGAACAGCGTCCGCTGGGCAAAGCAGTCGGCGAAGATCTCGTACTGCAGCGAGTCGGTGTCCTGGAACTCGTCGATGAGGCCCACTTGGTATTGGGCGCGCAACGCCTCTAACAGGATGGGGCGCCGGGCCGGATCCTTCAGCGCTTGGTGGGTGCGGGCCAGCAGATCGTCGAAGGACAGCACGTTGTCGCGGCGTTTGCCGGCCTCAAGGCGCGCGTGCATGGCGTGCAGCAGTTCGACGGTCAGATGTTGCGTCGCCGTGGTCGTGAGCTCCTGCAGTTGGTCGCAGGCGTGGAAGAAGGCATGGGCATAGGTGCTGCTCTTCGTTCTCTTCTTGCTGATGTTGCCCTCGTAGCTGCTCGGTGCGTAGTGCAACAGCAGAGGCAGCACCAACGCCGGACATCGCGCCAAGCGTTCGCGGAAGCGCGCAATCTCCATCGCCGGCTCGCTGTCGTACGGATTGCCGACCTTGTTCCACACCAACTGCGTGATCCGGGCGATGGCGTCGTCGGTGCACAGCGGCTGCAGGCTTTGCAAGGCGGCGTCGACCGCCGCGACCTGTTGCTCGGCGGCTGGCTCGTTGGGCTGCAGCGCCACGTTGGGGTGGCGCTGCCACAGGCGGTACAGCTCGACCAGCCGGTCGGGCGTCAGTTGCGCCCGCTGCAGCAAGGCGCCGCGTGCGGTCAGGTCCTTGTGGTAGTTGCCGCGCAACGCATCGGCGGCGGCGCGCGCGAGCAGCGGCAGCGGGTCGGCGGCGAACTCCAGCGAGAACGGTTCTTGGCTTTCGAACGCCGCCTCCTCCAGCAGTCGTTTGCAAAAGCCATGGATCGTCGAAATCGCGATCTGGTCGAAGGCCGCGAGGGCTTGCGTCAGTTTCTGTTCGGCGCCCTCCATGCGGGCGAGCTTGGCGAAGAACGCATCCGCACACGGCGTGTGCACCGCGGCGAGCGTCGTTTGCAGGGCGGTGCGCAGACGGGTCTTGAGTTCGTCGGTGGCGGCCACCGTGAAGGTGACGACGAGGGCTTGGTCAAGGCGCTCGATGCGGCCTTCGAGCAAGAGCCGCAGCAGCATGCCGATCAACGCGTAGGTCTTGCCGGTGCCAGCACTCGCTTCCAGCAGCACGGTGCCTGGCTCCAGCGAGGCGGTGGGCAAGTCGAAGGCGGCGAGGTTCATTGCCACTCCTGGTGTTCACGCAACGGGCGCCAGATGCGTTTGGCCCAATGCGCGAAGGCCTCGGTGGTCAGCGGATCGCGGCCGCGCATGCACAAGGCGTTGTCGACGTTCTGCGACTCGGGTGGCGGTCGATTGGCCAACGGCTCGGCTTCCCACTTGTCGCGGGCTGCTGCGAGCCCTGCCTCCGGATCGTTCTCGTCGGCGTACGCCGCCGACGATTGCTCGAGGAAGAGCAACGGCTCCAGTTGGCCTTGGCAGTAGCCCGCCAACAAGTCGTCGAGGCAGTCGCGTGCGGTCGACTCGGTCAACGCCTGGAAGAGCACTTGCTTGTCCTTGCTCAACACGAACGTCGTCGGGGGCCAGGTGGCGTCGCCAGCATGCCGGGCTGTGGCGGCGAGCACGTGCTGGATCCACGCCCGCAATTGGTCCTTGGGTTTCAGGTTGGCCATGCGCGCCAGGACGAGGTGCGTCGCGGTGATGCCCGCCAACGTGCCGAGCAACACGCAGCCGCTGTGGGTGACTGGCGACTTGTGGGTGACCCGCAACTCTTGCGAGCGCTGCGGCCCAAAGTGCGACAGGCTGGCGAGGAAGGCCTGCGCTTCGTCGTCGACGTCGACAAACACAATCTCCCCCTGGCCGAAGACGGGCAACATGCCACTGGCGCGGGCATAGGCGTGGCGTTCGGTGGCGGAGTACGCGCCGGTCTCGGCGCGGCGCACGATCTGATCCTGCAAGCGCCAGCGATCGAGGGACCCGACCGCGAAGGGCTCCGTGCTGTCGTTGGGATCGTCGTCGGCGCGCACGCGCAGGCGGCAGACCTCGCGCAGGAAGAAACGACACGGCTGCCACCAGAAGTCGAGCAGTCGGTGCACGGGTAGTTCGAGCGGCAAGGTGGGTTCGCCTAGGGTTGGCCGCGCCGCGAACCACGGCGCTTCGTCGACGCGCGGACCGATCGCCGCGGTACCGGCGTCGGTGTAGGTGAACAACCGCGCATCGACCTGCTGGCGGTAGCGCGGGCTCCATGGTTGCAGCGGATGCTCGACCACGATGGCCTCGCGCACCGTGCCGCGGCCGTCAGCAACCGCACAACGCCGCTGCAGGTGATCCATCAGTTCGTCCAGCACGACGGACGGCGCACAGCGGCTGTTGTCCTTTCGGGAGCGGGCGACGTACGTGATGTGCAGTTGTTCGCGAGCGGCCAGCAGGATTTCGAGGAAGACCTGGCGGTCATCGAGTCGCACGTCGCGGTCGCCGGGCCGCCGTTCCTTGGCCATCAGATCGAAGGCGGCTGGTTTGCTGCGGCGTGGGAACGACGCGTCGTCGAGCCCGCACACGAAGAGGCAGCGAGCCGGCACCGTGCGCATCGGCATCAGGGCGGCGACCGTGACGGCGCCAGCCAGGAAGCCGCGGGGGCTAGCGGTCTGCTGCATCGAGTGCAGCAGCCAGTCTTGCAGCACGGTCGGGGTCAGTGGTTCCTTGCATTCGAGGCGCTCGGCGACCGTGCGCATGCCCGCGGTGGCGAGGTGGATTCGCTGCAAGGCGGCGGTGTCGTCAGGGGTCTCGGCGACAAACATCGTGTCCATCGCGGCGTCGAGGTGCGTTGCCCACGTGTGCAGCGAATGCGGACGCGCCAGCAGCTCGAGCTGGGCAAACAGCGTGTGCACGAAGTGCACGAAGTGGGCCAGCGGTTCATCGCGGTTGCTGGTGGCGTCGGTCGCGGGCAGCACGCCGAGCACGAGGTCGTCGATCGGGCCGGTGGCGACGCCGAGCAGCAAGCGGTGCAAGCCAGGCAACCACGCGTTGTCCTCGAAGGCCGGCACCCGCACCGTTCTGGCGCGCGCCTCGCCGTCGATGCCCCAACGAATGCCCGCTTGCTCGCAGCGGCTGCGCAACATCGGCAGATCGCCGGCGAAGAGCCCAAAGCGCCGATGCACCGAGGGCTGCTCGAGCAGACGGAACACGTCATGCAGTTCGATGCGATCGCGCGCGAGGCTCAGCAAGGCGAACAGCGAACCGCAGATCGGCAGGTCTTCGGCGAGGCCGCGGTCGGCGACGTGGAACGGCAGGTGCTTCTCAACGGGACCGAACACCGCGTGCGCTAGCGGCGCATACCGCTCGATGTCGGGCACCAGCACGAGCACCTCGTGGGCGGCGAGCGAGGGGTCGGCGGCGAAGGCGGCGAGGATCTGGTCGCGCACCACTTCGAGTTCACGTTGGGCGGAGTGGCACTCGTGAATGCGAAAGGACGCGTCGTCCGTGGTCAGCAGATGCACGCCCGTCGGCCGTTCTCCCAGGGTGGCGATGTCGCGCTGCAACACGGCGAGCAGGGTGGCGGGTGCGGGTGGCTCAAAGCGGCCCGCCAGTTCAGCGAGGTCGAAGCGATGCAGCGGCGTGCTGCCCATGGTGTCGTCGAGATCGGCGAGCAAGCGAGCGAACTCACGCGACTCGCGGCCAAACAGGTTCAGTAGCGCGTTGCTCTCTTCGCCATCGCGCAGCGGCGCTGGCTGCGGCACGAACAGGTGCACGGGCACGTGGGCGGCGCATGCCGCCAGCAACTGCAGGAAGGTCGGCGGCAACAGGCTGGCGCCAAACACGGACAGCCGTGGCGGCAACCCTCTCGTGCTGTGCGCACTGCTGAGACTGGCGAGCCATTGGCGCAAGCACGGCAAGCGCAGCGCTTGTTCTGGCGACCGCTTGGTCGCGGGCGCCGCGGCCAGTTCGGGAAACAGCCAGTCGCCAGTGGGTTGGTGGCGGGCGCGTTTCTTCGGCGGCGTGGTGGCTGGCGCCGCGAAGTCCGCATCCACCAGCACGGCGCGCCAGAGTTTGGCCTGCCAGCCGGCGTGCGGCCCGAGCTGCTCGGTGTCATCCCCGGCGGTCCAGCGTTGCAGCAGGTCTGGCCGGTAGACCTGGTAGTCGTCGAACAGTTGCGCCAGGCGCAGACTCAGCTGCAGTCGTTTGCGATCGTCGGGGTCAAAGCGGCAATACTGCGTCGCCAGGCCAAACTCAGGGGACGCTTTGGCATCGCGCAGCAGCCGCCAGATGCGAAACACCAGCAAGTCCTTGCTGATCGCATCCTGCCCCGTCGGGTCTTGGCGACGGCCAAGCTGCTGCAGGAAGGCGCCGAGGAACGGCATCTGCAAGCTGGCCGCGATGCCGTTGCGTTCGGCGAGTTGCAAGCGCAGCCAACGCGCGAGCCCTTGGCTAGGCACGATGATGGTCTCGTCAGCGAGCGGCGGCAGTGGGTCTTTGCCGAGAACGGTGGCCAGCGCTTCGAGCAGTTCCTCAAGGCGGTTGCTGGTGTGGACGAACAGACCCCGTGCCATCTCTACAACCTAGCTGTGCGTGCTAGCTGATGCACGCACGCTGCGCGTCAGTGGGTGTGGCCGCAGCAGTCGTGGTCGTCGTGGTCGTTGTGGTCGGCGTCGCCCGGCTTGGTGACGGGCGCCAGTTTGCCGCGCGTGGCCAACACCAACTGCGGTGCCGCGTCGGCGCCGTGCGCATGCGCGTGGCCCGCATGCGCATCACCGGGTGCGAGGTTGGCTGGCGACTCGAACAGCCGTTCCAGGAATGGGCGCACGCCTTGGCGCAGCAACGCGAACAAGAACACACCGCCCAGCGCCGCGAGCGTGAGCCAGCCGAACGCAGAGTGGGTGTGGCTGAGGTCGGCGAGCGCTGGCACGTTGGGGTGGGGCAGCAGCCAGTTGGCTAAGTAGCCGAGCCCCATGGCGCCAACCCACATGGCGGCGGCGAAGACGGCGGCGACGCGGCCGCCATGCAGCTTCGCCAGCACCCCGAACGTCGTCACGTTGGTGGCGGGGCCGGTCAGCATCAACGCCAGCACCGCGCCTGGTGAGAGGCCTTGCACGAGCAGCATCGCGGCGAGCGGCGTGCTGCCGGTGGCGCAGACGTAGAGCGGCAAACCGAGCAGGGCGGCGATCGGCACGTCGATGCCCGCTGGCAGCGAGGCGAACAAGCTGCGATCGATGTACGGCATCAGCACCGCGGACAGCAGCAGGCCCATCAGGATCCACGTGGCGGTGTTGTCCACGGCCGGACCAAAGCCAAACCGCAGGGCTGCGCGCAGCCGTTCGCCGAGGCTGCCGGTGCTGGGTTCTGGCAAGCAGTTGTCGGCGGGCGCCACGCTCTTGCTGTTGCTCTTCGCGAACGAGGCGACCAGCACGCCGACGCCGAGCGCCAACACCGCCGCCATCAGGATGCGAGCGATCGCCACTTCCCCGCCCATCAACTTCCACGTCAGCATGATCGCCGCGAGCTCGAGTTCGGGGGTGGCGACGAGGAACGCGATCGCCGCCGCCATGGCGGTACCTTGGCGGATCAGTTCGCGGTAGATGGGCACGACCCCGCACGAACAAACCGGCAGTGGCAGTCCGACCGCGACGCCGCGCAGGGCCTGCGTGAACTTGCTGCCCTTCGTCATCGAGCGCAGCCAATTGGCGGGCAAGAAGGCGTGGCAAAGGCCGACCAGCACATACGCGAGCAGCAGGGCTGGCGCCGATTCCATCGCGAGCTGCAAGAACACGTGCGCGGGGCCGCCGTGTTCGCCGGTTGGGAAGTGGTCGCGGATCACCAGCCACAACACGGCCACGCCGCTGATGCCGCCGAGCACCGACGCGATGCGAAAGCGACCCTGTTCGCGCGGAGCTGGCACGTGGGCGTGCAACACCACGTGCAACAGCGAGCCGACCAGCAGCGACTGCAGCAACGCCAAGCCGCGCTGCGAAGTGTCGGTCAGCGCCGATTCGCCAACGCAGTAGCCGAAGGTCGTCGCCAGCACACTGACTACCGTCACCAGCACCGCGGGCCAGATGCCGAGCGTGCGCGGCACGATCCACCAGATGCCGACGCCTTCGGGAATGCGGTGCAGGATGATCGCCCAGGCTGTCAGTTCTTGCGTGTCATGCCCATGGCCCTCGTGGAACTCCGGCACGTGGCCGTCGCCCGCGAGCAACAGCCCATCGAGGATGGCGTGGGCGGCGATGCCGAGGAAGGCCAACGTCAGCACCGTGCCGCGCATGCCCTTGTGACCGTGGTGCAGCGTGCGTTCGGCGATCGTCGGCAACAGGAAGCCGAGCAAGGCGAGCGGTAGTACGAGCCAGCCAGCTTGCGCGGCCGATTCAGGCAACAGATGCAGCAGCGCGAAGCCGCTGACCGTCACCAAGCAGAAGCTGTCGATGCTGACTGTGGACCACGCGTGCGTGCGCGCGAGCCACACCAGCAGTGGACCGAGCAACAAGGCGAGAAGACTGAGGGACAGCAGCACGTGGGGACGCTAAGGCCGGGATTGGTGGCGCGACAGCAAGGAACGCATCACTCGCCGACGTCCGCATCGCCGAGCGTTTCTTGCAAGGCTTGGCGAGCGCGATGCAGGCGCGAACGCACGGTGCCGATCGGCAGCGACAGGCGCGCCGCGATGCCGCGGTAGTCGAGGCCGGTGTCGACGTAAAGTTGAAACGCGGTGCGTTGCTCGACGGGCAGCGCGGCTAAGGCGCCATCAAGGCGGTGGCCGAGTTCGTGCGCATACGCATGGTGCAACGGGTTGTCGCAGCCGGCGTGCAGTTCGCAATGCACCGCCGCGCCGTGTTCATGCTTGTGGCGACGCGCGAGCGTGCGGCGCAAGTGGCGCGCCCGAAACACCACGGCGCGCACGAGCCAGCCACGCAGGTCCGGTGGTGGTGACGTCTCGCGCCACAACGCCACCAACGCTTCTTGCACCGCGTCGGCCGCGAGGTGGTCGCAGCCGAGCAAGCGCCGCGCGATGCTCTGCGCGTGCTCGGAGTGCAGAACCAGATCCGAGGCCGTGTTCACGGCAGCAGCGGGATCGGGCTCGGCGTTCGCAGTCACGCGCAGCAAGGTAGTTTGCAGGCCGCCATGCAACAAGGTGTGGACGCAACGATGTCGCGCGGTTGGTTGGCTGCCTGCCGTCGAATTCGTGGGAACTCACGCGCTGCGAACGGCACTTGCCGCGAGACATGGTCGCAACGTTCGCGTGGCTCTGCGTACGACTCGCTGCGAGTGGGTGCCTTGTCCTTTTGTCGTTGTCGTGCCGCGCCCAGGAGCCGGTGACAGCCAGGTCGGTCCCGCCAATCGGTGCGCATGCGCATGCGCAGGGTCAGGGACATGGTGTGTCCTGAACGCCGATCCTCCGAGGTGAGGCGATGCTGTGTTGAACTAGCGGGTGCGAGTCCCGTCGCGGTAAGCGCCGAAGCGCCGCGTAGCAGGCTCCGGCCGTCGCGAGAGATCGCGCCGTCCAAGCGGAGCGTCAAGAGCCCGCGTCGAGGCGTATGCCTCGGACGAGGGGAGCAAAGTCGCAGGCCCAATCCGAAAGGGTGAACCTTGCAGCCTCGTGAGACTAGAAACCCGAAAGGTGGGAAGGCCGAGCCGATCATGTCGCGGCGAAGGCAACAGACTGCTTCTAGCAACGGAACGAAGCAGGACTTCCCCGGGGTATTGAGGAGGGCATGCGACAACAGCTCGACACGGAACAGGAGAGGCCCTACCCAGCGGCCGATGTCAGGCGAAAGCGGTTCCCATAAGCCGATGGCGAAAGGGGGCCGTGCTGGGAGGGAGTCCGAGGGGTTCGTAGTACCGTCGATGCCGGTGGCCAAAACGCCGGTGGAGGGAAGGGACCCTGCTTTGGTCGCGCGCGTGGCTGGAGGTAAGTGCGAGGGCATGGCCGCAAGGCCCATCAACCCCGTAGACAAAGTACGAGAACTCCAACACGCGCTCTTTCGTGCCGCCAAGCGAAACCCTGGGCGGCGCTTCCATGCGCTATTCGATCGGATCTGGAGGGGTGACATCCTGCAGAAGGCGTGGGAGCGAGTGCGGAGCAACAATGGCGCTGCTGGCATCGACGGCGTTTCGCTGGCGATGATCGAGCAGCGGGGCGTCGCGCAGTTCCTCACGGAAGTGCGCGACGAGATCCGGAACGGGCGCTACCGACCGCAACCGGTGCGGCGTGTGTGGATCCCGAAATCGGACGGCAAGCAGCGACCGTTGGGCATCCCGACGGTCAAGGACCGGGTGGTCCAGATGGCGACGAAACTGGTGATCGAGCCGATCTACGAGGCCGACTTCGAAGAGTGCAGCTACGGCTTCCGCCCAAAGCGGAGCGCCACGCAGGCACTTGAGAAGTTGCGCATCGAAGGTGGACGCGGTCGCTACTTCGTCGTCGATGGCGACATCAAGAGCTTCTTCGACACGATCGACAAGACTGTGTTGCTGGAGTTGGTGGGTCGTCGCATCTGT
>CANEYR010000133.1 GCA_947444055.1 Planctomycetota bacterium | reverse complement strand
GTCAACGCGACACCGTTCGACGTGATGATGCCGGCGGGGTTGACGCCGCTGACGAACGCCGCGCTCATCCCCGTCATCTGGAAGCCCATCAGCGTCGGGTTGTTGGGAATCGCCAGCCCATACGAAGCTTGGCCGGCGACCGGGAACAGCAGGTTCATCGAGTCGAGCCCCGAGAACTGGAAGCAGCCTGGCATGCCAAGGAAGCCGAGGTCGACGCCCGGATCAAAGCGCGTCGTGCTCAGGATCTGGAGGCCGAGCGCGCTCGTCGCCGGGAACTGCGACGTCGTCAGCGTCAACGTCGAGCCCAGTTGCGGCAGCGTGCTCGCCAGCGCCAGCCCCTGCGAGTTGTCCGCACTGGTGCGGAACGTCGCCGGCAGCGTCGCCGAGATATCGCGGCTGCCGAGGTCGTTGCTGGGTGCCGCCGCCGCGTAGCCAACGAGCCACGCGTTGCCCGACGCCACCATCGTTGCCCACACGTAGGTGACGTTGCCGGTGGTCAGATCGAACTGCAGCTGCCACGTATTGGCGGCTGTGGTCGCGAAGCTGTAGACGCCGTCCCAGGTGATATAGGCGATGGTGCCAACCTGTTCGAACTTCACCTTGCCCGAGCCAACAATGGCCGGGTTGAAGTCGTGCCAAGTGCCCCAACGCGGTTGCACCGCGCCGAGCCAGAGCCCAGCGGTCGGCGTGTACCCTGTGCCGTTGCCCGCCGCGGTCGAGACAAACCCGTTCGAACAGACTTCGAGGGTCGAGGTCGTGCCGCCGATGTACGGGAACGACCCCGTCAACGCGACCGAGGTCGCCGAGTCATCGGTCAGCACCAGCTGCAGCGCGCCGACACTGGGTGCCACGTAGCCGCCGCCAGCTTGCGCGATGTAGAAGTTGCCGCTGCGTACGAGCCGCATACCAACGCCGCCGAGGTCGAAGCCGGTGTTGGTGAACAGTTCGTAGAACGACTTCGACGCGTTGTAGCAGCCCGCGCCAAACGGCGTACTCGACGCCGGATTGCTGATCGGACCATTCACGTTGAGGCTGAACCCGCCGGTGGCGGCCTGGTAACCACCAACGCGCACGTAGTAGGTGCCGGCTGTCACCGGGACGGTGACCGATGATTGCAGGGAGCACGTGTCGTCGTTGCAGCCGACGCTGGTGAGTGCGCCGCACGACCCCGAGAAGATCTGGATCGCGGTGTCCCAGGTCGCTTGGCCGCAGGTGTCGACCGTCAGCGTGCCAGCGATGCCCGCCGTGTAAACGTACCAGATGTCGCTGCCGCCCGAGGCGCATGGCCAAGCCGGTGCCGACGTCAGCGCGGTCGCCGACGAGAATGGGCCGTTGAGGCCGTTCACGATGGGCAACGCGCCGGCGCATTCGTCATTGGGCAGCGTGGGCGCGTTGGGATACGGCAGCGAGTGCTGGTTGCAGGCCCAGATCAGGTCGACCGAGTTGGGTGTGCCGTTGGCGAGGTTGCCGTCGTTGTCGTCGGCGATGAAGACCTGCAAGACGGCGTCCGCTTGGTTGGTGGCGTCCGCGACGATCGTGCCGAGCACGATGTCGTTGGTCAGCGCGATGGCCGCCGGCCGACTGGCCAACGTGATCGCGAGCCGATCGCGCAGCTTCCACGCAAAGCCCATAAACGATTGGCCCTGCGCGTGCGGGCCGCTGCCGCTCGGATACTGCGTCGTGTTGTTGGCGCTGCGCAGCGGCACGCCAGCAGTCTGAAAACCACTGCCGAGGTCGGGGCTGTCGAGCAGGAAGCAGCCGCTGATGTCGCCCCAGGCTTCGCTGAGTCCGTTCGTCTGCGAAATACCGCCATAGCGATCGTCGCAGCCGTGGCCCCATTCGTGCGCAATGACCGTCGAGAACGACGTGTTCGAGCAGCCGCCACCAGCTTGGTAGAAGTTGATCGTGTTGCCGGTGTAGTAGGCGTTGCAGGTGTTGACGATGTTGACCGTGACGCCGACGTTGTCGGCAATCGCGAGCTCGGGGCTGTTGCCGACGATCGAGCGCAGCAGCTCATTGGTCTTGTCGACCCAGTACGAGGTCGACGTGTGCGCGCCTTGGTTCGTGGTCGCACCAGCGGTCAGCAACTGGATCGTCGTGTTGACGCCAGGATTGACCGTGAACGAGCCGCTCGGCGCGTTGGCGCCAGCGATCACTGCATGGTGACGTCCATCGAGCGCGCCGACCGTGATCGACACCGCGCTGGCGATGTTGATCTGGAACTGGCCGTTGTTGTCCGTCGTGACCGCACCGATGCCGGGCACGGTGAGTTGCAGGCCGGGCAGCGGCACGTTGACCAGCGGATCGAACGCATCGACGCCGATGCGCGTCCAGCCGTTCACGGTAACGGTCGTCAACACGGGCGGCGCCGTCGGGGCCGTCGGGGCAGGCGCAGCGGCCGCCGTCGCCGTCGTGGCGTGGTTGCAGTTGGCGAGCCCGCATTCGTGCTTGTCGCTCTCAAAACGCAGCACGAGGCCGGTCAAGGCGTCGACGTAGTAGCGACCAACAGGACCAGCGCCATTGGCGTCCACGTTGCTGATCGCGACCTCATAGGCAAGGCGCGCGGACATCAGCTCAGCGGACTCGACATCGCCCCAGATCACGAGCCGCGGGGCGGCAACGGGGGCCGGCTGCGACACCCCGGTCGGCACGGCGTCGAGAGCCTGCCAGGCCATGGCATGCGCCGTCTCGCCATCAAACCGCGGCGTGATGTTGAAGTTCGCCGGGATCTGCCAAGCGGTGCTGCCAAACATCGGCACGCGACCGACCATGTGCACGCGCACGTCAGCGCGGCCACCGATCACCGGCAGGCCACGGAAGTACTGATCGAACACGAACGTCCACGTGCGGCTCATCCGGCTGCCGATCACTTCGCGAAACTCCGACGTGCCAAGTCGCAACAGTTCGGCTTGGTCCTTCAGCAGTTGGTTGGCGTGGCGGCGCGCTTCGACCAGCGAGTTTTCGCGCCAGTCAGCGATCGGCAGGCCACTGCCCCAGATCGCCTTCGGAGTGCCAGTCGCCGCGCACCATTCGACGCGCCAACTGCCACTGGCGGCCGTCAGGAACTCGTGCCAGCTAGGGCCCGAGTAGAACTGCGCCAGCCCGTCGGTCGACGGCGCTTTCTGCGCAAGGGCGGCCACCGTGAGGCAGGCGCTGGCAAGGATGGGAAGGAACGTCTTCTTGCGTGGTGACATCAAGGAAGAGGAGCGGGGGAGCTCCGAGCGAGACGGGTGGAGGGGCAAAGGAAACTGCCAAGCGGCAGCAACCTCGTGGCGTACCAGGGATAGGACGTATGCCCGGGCTGGATTGTGCCGTGGTGTCCGCGGAAGTTCATCCCTTGTGCCGAAGCTGGCGGCACGACAGATCGCGCTCGCGATCCCGCGTGCAAGCTCCAGTGCCATGGAGAACGCCGTGAACAAGGCGCGCGTAGTCGCCGAACGCATCGACGGCGGCCCGGTACATCCTGTTCGGGCCCTCGCTGACTTCAGCGCCCGACGGGGGTGTCAGCGGTGTCGTCGTCGTCGTCATCCGCGCCGCGGGTGATCGCCCACTCCGGATACGCCGACGCCGAGCCCTTCATCGCGCGCCACAGAATGCGATTGAGCACGTCTTCGGGCGCCCGATCGATCTGCGCGAAGTTGAGGGTCGCCGACATGGCGGCGTCCGCACGCAGCGCCGGATCCGCGATCGCTGCGGGTTGCGGGTTCATTTGATCCAGCGGCACATTCGCTGGCAGGGCGGCGAACGGCGTCAGGTCCGGCACCTCGGTGAAGCACTCGAACATCGGCGACGCGCTCGCGTCGAAGACGTTCATCGGCGCGATGCCGAGGATCTGCTCGATCGTGCGCAACACGCTGGTGGTGTTGTATTGCGTCGACACCGTGACGCCGCGCCGCGCAAACGGGCTCGCGACGTAGCAGGTGGTGCGATAGCCACTGACGTGATCCCAGCCAGCTTGTGGATCGTCTTCGATGCCGAAGACCGCCATCTGCGGCCAGAACTTCGACTGCGACAGCGCCGCGACGATGCGACCGAATGCCAAGTCGTTGTCAGCGACGCACGCCCCAGGCGTCGGGCAACCCTTGCTGGTGCCGCTGGTGTGATCGTTGGGCAAGCAGAGCAGCACGAGCTGCGGGAACTCGCCTTTCGCCTCGAACGCCGCCAGCTCACGCAGGAAGAAATCAGCGCGGTGCTGATCGGGCACCGACATGTTCCAACCGACGTAGCCCGCAGGTGAGAACGGCACCAGCGAGCGCACACTTGGTTCGCTGGCAAAGACGACGTCGTTGGTCCGGTCGCGCCAGGCGCGGTAGCAGGCGGTGAAGTCAGGCTCATCAGGCATCGACGCATCACGCCACGTCACCATCGGACCGCAGAATTCACCGTAGTTGCGCAGGCTGATGCCGCACGCAATCGCGTGATCCCACAAGAACCCGGCCGGCGAGTACGACAACGCGTCCATCTCGTCCTCCCCCATGCCGTCTGGGTAACTGCGCGGCCAACCCGCAAAGCTCTTCTCCAGATAGTCGCTGGCGAAGGCGGCGGTGCTCCACTGATGGCCGTCGGCCGACAGGATGCCGCTGCAATATGTATTGTCGAGCAACACAAATTGCCGCACGAGCGCGTGTTGGTTGGGCGTGAACTTCTCGCCGAAGATGCACAGCTCCGGATCGCCGTTGCCTGCTTTCACATCGCCGAGCACCTGGTCGTAGGTCCGGTTCTCCTTGATGACGTAGACGACGTGGCGGATGCGGCTCGGCTCGCCAATGCGTTCGGGAATGGCTCGCGCCGGCTGCCCTGGGCGGGCGGGCAATCGGGCGTGCTCGATCGCGTCCCGCCGCAGATTGTGTTCGACCTGCGCCGACAGCGACGCCAGCTCAACGTCGCGCGGCAGCGGCACCAGCGATAGCGAGCCATGGTGTTGGTGGCTATTGAACTCAACGACGCCGCTGCCCTTGCGCGGACGGCCAAAGCCGAGGCCTTTCACGTTGGCGACGACCAGCCGATCGCGCGCTTCGTCGAGCAGCAAGGCCGCCGGATACCAACCAACCGGCATGAAGCCGAGCAGCTTGCTGTCGCCTCGATCCTCTAGATCCAATGCAAACACCGCGATGGCGTTCATCGTGCCGTTGCCGACGTAGAGCCGTTCGCCATCGTGCGAGAAGCACACGGCGTTCGGCGACGCTTGCAGCAGGTCACTTGGTTTGCTGCGCGCCCACAGGGTCTCGACCAATTGGCCTTCGGCATTGAGCACGGAGATGGTGTCGCTGCCGGCGTTGGCGCAGACGATCCACTTGCCGTCCGGCGACACGGCGAGATCACTAGCGTGCAGTCCGGTCATCGTCTCGCGCTCGACCAAGCCCGTGGTGAGCGAGATGACGCTGACCGAGCCTTCACTCGCGATGTGCCGAACGGGATCGACACGCACTTCCATGCCGCGACCAGCGGGTCCCGTGAGATCACCGGCGACTGGCCGCCGCCCGCCTTGGTTGCTGACAAACGCCCGTTCGCCGACCAGCACGATGTCGAATGGCGCCACGCCGACGTCGATGCTGCGTCGCACGTCACCGCTCGCGAGGTCGAGCTCGAGCAGGCGATTCGACAAGTTGCCGCACACGTAGAGCGACGCCCCATCCGGCGACAAGGCGAGCCCGCTCGGGATCTCCGCTTCACGCCGCGGCGCGTTGGCTGGCGGCAATCGAATCGCGTGCGACGGCGTGACGTTCCCACCTTCATCGACGGCGAACACTTTGATCGAGCCGCGCACGTTGCTGAGGTAGATCGTGCGTCCATCCGGCGACACGACGAGACCGGTGTAGCTGACCTGACCGTCTTTGTCGGGGCGCAGCTCCTTCGCGTTAGGGTCGCTCGGTGGTGCGGTCTGGTTGTCGCTCGGCAGCGTCACGCGCTGGGCGATCGCCCCGGTCGCGGCATCGAGCACCAGCAGCTCGCTGGTCTTGCCAGCGGTGTAGAGGTGCCGCCCATCGAGCGAGGCCGCGAGCACCTGTGGGCGCAAGCCAGGCAAGTCGATGAAGACGCCGCGCGGCGTCAGCTCTTGATTGACCGGCGTGAACTGCCGACCGTCGCTGCCACGGCCCACACGTTCGTTGTGGGCGGCGGGGCGCTCCGACGCGGAGCAGGCCACGAACGTGCAGACGATCAGCGAAGCGATGGCGCGCATGCCGAACATGCTGCGCGCCGACGCCAGCCGTTCCAGTGCTTCTTTTGCTGGATGCCACGCCGCCCGCGATCGCCGGCGCCGCCGACGCCACGTTGGCGGTTGGCGAACGGACACGTAGAGTCCCGCCGTGGCTGATGTCGACTCGATCCGCTGGTTGCACCTGAATGACGAGGACGTCGCGCGCTTGCGCACGGCAGTTGCCGAGGTGCTGACGGCACAGCCCCAGGTGATCGCCGCCTACCACTACGGTTCCTCGGCGCGTCGCCAGCCGGCTCGCGACATCGACATTGGGCTCGTTGCCGATCGCGCGGCGATGCGTTCGCTCGATGTGGATGGCATCGCCCAGCAGATCGCCGCCAAGTGTGGTCGGCCGGTGGACGACCTGGATGTACGCGTGGTCAATGACGCCGACTCGGTGTTCCTTGGCAACCTGATGCGCGAGGGCAAACGTTGCTTCGAACGTGACCTCGACAGCCGCGTCGCCTTTGAGGTGCAGGCGATGAACTCCTGGCTCGACTTCCAGCCGGTGTGGGATCGCATGCGTCGCCGCGTGCTCGAGGTCTGGTCTCGTGGGTGAAGCGCACCTCTCCATGTTGCTGAAGACCCTGGCGCTGCTCGAACGCTACGCGCGGGAGGTCAAGCGCAGCGATCTGGACGCCGACTGGGAGGTCTGGCTGAAGGTGAAGGCGGCCTTGGAAATGGCAGGGCAATGCGCCATCGATGCAGCGCTCGACCTGATCAGCGCGCGTGGACTCGGCACGCCACAGACCTACCGCGAAGCGTTCGCTGTCTTGGCCACCCACAAGGTCATCGACGCGACATTGCTGCAAGAACTGCAGGCGTGGGCCGGACTGCGCAATGTGCTCGTGCACATGTACACCGTGCTCGATCTCGATCGCGTGCACGCGGCGCTGGCGCGCACGGCGCCGTTGCGCACGTTCCACGCCATTCTCGCCAAGGCGCTCGCCAAGCCGCTGCCGTAGTCACTGCCGTAGTCACATCGCGCGCCCGCGGAACTTGCGCGACCAGCGATCGACCTTGGTGTGCAACGCTGATTCATTGGCGGCGGCCGCCGCGCGCAACACACCCTGCGCGTCGAGGAAGAGAATCCACGGCACCTCCCCGTCGAACGGTTCGCCGACCTGATGCTCGACCACCGGCAACGGCTGCTTGCGGACTTCGCCGATCGCGCTAGCAGCCGCCGCCCGCTCTTCGGCCGGCATTTCTTTCGGCACCGCCAACACCCAAGTCTGTGGGTACTCATGAGGCGTGTTGAGCAGTTTGGCCAGTGTCGGCAAGGTGCGCGGCAACTGACCAACCGCCACGCCTTCGTCGGCGCGCGGCAACCACAGCACCAGCGTGCCGTGCTCGCCGGTTGGAATGCCGCGCGTCGGCAACAACATCAACTCCACCAGTGAGAGGTCCGGTTGCTTGTCGAGCGCGAGCCCCGCCACCAGATCCGCGAGCTCGCCATCGCGGCGCTGCACGGTCGGTTCCTGCACACGAATCGCCCCCATGCTCATCGCGAACCCGACGTGGCCTTCGATCGGCGCCCCATCGTGCACCGAGTAACGCATCACCACTTCGCCGTTGAGCTCAACCAACACCCGCGGACCGCGCACGTGCAAGGCGTAGTCAAACCAAGGCGCTTCCGCCGTCACTTCGATCTGCTTGCCGAGGTTCGTCTCCGGCATCTTCCCGTCGCGCTCCCACATACCGTGCAGATGGAATTGCACATGCCCGCTGCTGTCTTTGGTCTCCGAACGACCCGTGGCGTAATCGAAGTCACCAGAAGAGAACGACAACCGCAGACCCCGATCACGCCGCGTGTGGCCAAACACAATGGCGCCCGACACGTACGACGTCGTGAAGTGCACACGCCCACGCAGCACATAGTCACCTGGCGCTTGCCACGCGACCGAATGCGCAAACGCGTCCCGTTGGTGGGCTTCGCGATCGAGCGAGCCCGTGTTCTCACGCGGCTTCTCGCGACCAACGTGCAGGAGCCCATCCGCCGTCGCGTACCAAAGACCCCGTGCACGGCGATCCTCGTATCCCGTGAGGCTGCTCTCGGTGAACCCATGGCCCCCGAGATGGCGCGGCAACGGCGGCGGCGCGCCCTTCGGCAGGTTCTTCAACCGTTCGAGCCCAACCAGCGGCGCGATGCGTGCGTAATCCGCGGCGGTGCTGGCTGCCGACGTCGGCGCCGCCTCCGCCAGCGACTGCGCGCGCTGTGCGACCGCTTCAAGCCACGCTTTCGTGCGCGGCAAGGCCGCCAGCAACAACCCCGCCTCGCCGCCCGCCATCTGCGGAAAGTGCTGCCGGGCAATCACGGCAAATGCCTGCGCGACATCCGGTGCCTTGCCCGCGCGCAACGCGGCCAGCACCGCCGCGCACGTCTCGGTTCGCCAACCATCGACCGTCAACGACCACAGCCCCGCCGCGACCGCACCGTCGCCGTCGCCAACTTCGTGTAGCAGCATCGTCGCGGCCGCCGCATGGTCTTGGCCAAAGAACGGCTCGGCCCGCTGCCTCGCCCAGGACCACGTCGGCGCATCCATCACCATCGGCCCCGCGTCAGGCTCGCCGCGGCCGACATAGCCAGCCAACCACGCGGGCCGTTCCTTGCGTGAGTCCTGGGCGTCGTAGCAGCCGCGCACAAACGTGTCCCAATCGGCAAACAGCTCGTCGAACGACTTCGGCCGCCCTTCGCGGCCATCGCAGAACGTCGACGTGAAGTACGCGAGCGGATCCTTCTGCCCGCCGCGTGCGTTCTTCTCGAACTTCTCGAGCACGTCGCGATAGCGCGGCGCCTTTGGCGGGTAGCTGCGCAAGAACGCGTAGAGCGAGTAGCCAGCGAAGTAGTTGTCGCGATAGTCGGCGACCTCTCCCTGCAGCAGCTTCTCGAACTTCTCGCGGCCGCCGTAGCCCTTGTAGTACGTGTGCGCTGGCGTGCCGCTGTCGAGATACAGCTCCACGAACGTCTTGGCCGCCATCTTGCCGTAATGCCCGGCGGTCCATTGCGCGTGGCCTTCGCCGTACCACGCCCCGAGGAACGGCCGCAACACGCCGTCGAAGCGATGCGTCAGTTCGTGCGTCAACGTGCGACCGAGCGCTGGAATCTCGCCCCACGCAAACCGCACCGTCGTGCGATCGCCTGCTTGGAAGCCGCCAGCCCACCAATACGGCGCCCCTTCAGTCTCCAGATCGCTCGCCTCCGGCACGATGCGCACGATGCCCTGACGCTGCACAAACGGGTCGCTGCCGAAGTGGCTGACCAGCCGTTCATGATGCAGCTCGATCGTCTTCGCGGTCGCCAGCAGCGTCTGGTGGCCGCAGATGGTCTCGATGCGATAACGGCTCGTGGTGCTGATCGCGATGCCCGGGTGATGCCAGTCGGCGTGCGCTTGCGTGAACGCTTCAGCCTCCACGGCACTCATCGCCGCCAGCTCGTCGATCGTCCAGACCTTGGCCTTGTCAGTGACGGCCCCAGCAAACTCGTCGAGCACACGGCGGGCTTCTTCGGCTTGCTTGCTGACGTCGCGCGGCGGCGGGCCCTGCAAGTCTTTGAACGCGGCTTGGCGCTGCAGGCCGATCAGGATGCGCGCGGCGCGAATGCGTTGGTCCTGCACCTTGGCGGCGTCGGCATCCACTCCGGTCGCAGCGGCGCCATTCGCAGGCGCCACCGGCACCTTCTTCTGTAGCACCTTCGCCAACGCCGTGAAGACGAGATCGTAGTCGGGCTCGAACGCCTCCTGGATCTTCGCGACGCTCGGTGCCGCCACCGCCAACGCCGCGGGTGCGCCCTGACTCACTTCCAACAGCAGCTCCGAGCCCCAGCGCACGAGGATCGCGCGGCCAGCGTTCTGCTTGGCGGCGGCCTTGTTCTTGTCGATGAAGCGCGCGAGCTCACTGATGGCCACAGCCCGCGCTGCGGTCAGATTGAGTGCGGGTTGCAGCGAGGCCTCGAAACCGGCGATGGCAGCCAGCCGCTTCTTGGTCGCCGCATCGAGCTTGAGCTTGCCACCCGCATCACTCGCGGCGCGCACGTAGCGTTCGGCCCACAGCGGTGCAAAGTCCTTGTCGTCGCGCCACGCCAGCGCCATGTCGAGCAGCAGCACCGACGACGACGGATGGAACTCGAGGGCGTTGAACAGGTGCTTGCGAACGGCCGCGAGGTCCCCCGTCTTCGCCGCATCCGTCGCGGCCCGCCAACGCACACCGCCACCGCCCTGGTCGGGCATGGTGGTCTCGATGGACAGATCCTGCGGCATCGGCGCACCCGGTGGGCATTGCGCGATGACGGCAGCGAGAGAGGTGAGGAAGGCCGCGGTGGCCCGAGTGAGAGGCAGCATTGCGACGGGAGGGGCGCGCGCATGGTCGGGGACGGGGGGCGGCCAGGCAACCCCGGAGGCATCGGCGGTGAAGCGATCAACGAACACGACTAGGCGGCAACGATCAAAGTGCGAGCGACCCAATCTGCCATGGCACGGGCTCTCCTGCATGCGGCCCGACACCGCAAGGTTCGTCCAGGTGGTTGACGAACCTGCTTCCGGCGTTAGGTACTGAGGCGCATCGTCATGCCACCTCTCAGACTAGGTCGCCACTTCTTCGCCGTACTCGCCCTGACCAGCACCGCCATGCTCGCTCAACAATCTGTGCGAGGCTGGGGACGCGGTTATTTCGATACGGCAGTGGGAGAGCTATCCCCCATCACAATCAGTGCTAATTGTGGCACGCTACTGGTGTTACGATCGGACGGCAAGTTGTTCTGCCGCGGGGTCAACTTCGATGGCCAATGCATCACGCCGTCTCCTGCGAACGGCACGACCTACGTCAAAGCCTCCGCGGGTCGAGTTTCGGCCGCGATCCAATCGAATGGGCAGCTATTGCAGTGGGGATCTTTCCAAGGGATCCTTACGCCGCTGCCCGTGCTGCCGGTGGGGGTTACCGCAATTGATGTGGACGCAGGCTGGTCAAACGTAGCGGCACTGTTATCGAACGGAACCATCGTCGCTTGGGGCTACAGCTCGTTGCCAGCGGTTAACAACGTGACACCTCTGAGTGCTGGGTTGACATACACGAGCGTCTCAGCCGGCGCTGACGCATGTGTAGCAACCGTTTCCGATGGCACACTGCGGGCATGGGGTTACCCACAGAGTACCGTTCCTTCCGTACCGCAGCCTGGCACCGGGCTCACATTCACCAAGGCTAGATGCGGGGATTTTCATGCCATCGCCCTGCGTAGTGACGGTCAGATTGTCGCCTGGGGATACAATGGCAACGGCCAATGCAATGTGCCCAGCCTGCCTACCGGACTCACCTACACCGACCTCGAAGTCGGGCCGAGCCATAACGTGGCATGCCGCAGCAACGGCACATGGGTTGCCTGGGGAGACAATACGTATGGCCAATGCATCGTTTCTCAGCCGCCGACGGGCACCACCTACACCCAGATGGCCTTGGACGAGCGGAGAACGATTGCCCTGTGTTCGAATGGGGAAATGATCTACTGGGGAAGTTATGGATATCACGGTCCCATTCCAACCGTCACCGGCAACCAACACTATGTATCGGTGTCAGTTGACTACCGAACGATGGCTGTAATGTCGACTGGAGAGATCGTTGAATGGGGGTCGGACCCCATGTTCATTGGCACCATTCCTTCACTTGCATCCGGGGTCACCTACAAGACTTGCTCCCTGGGCTATGAATTTGCGGTAGCAACCTGTTCCGACGGCACCATCCGCGCATGGGGAAGCAATGCGTTTGGGCAACTGAACGTTCCGGCGCTGCCACCTGGCGTCACCTACGTCGCGGCAGAGGCTGGTGACCAACATGTCGTCGCGCTGCGTTCCGACGGAACTGCTCGCGGCTGGGGATCCTCTTGGGGCATGGCCAACGTTCCCGTCGCGCCACCCGGCGTGCACTATGTGGCAGTTGCTGCATCACCACTAAACACACTCCTGCTCCGTTCCGATGGCCAGATCACAGCTATCGGCGCCTC
>CANEYR010000132.1 GCA_947444055.1 Planctomycetota bacterium | reverse complement strand
GCGTTCTACCGCGACGTCGACGTGCACGTCGGCAGCCGATTGCACGCCCATCTCCTGTTTCTGAGCCAAGCCAAACGCAGTTGGCTCGTACCCGTCGACGGCCGCGCCATCGGCATCGCCGAGTCGCTCGACTTCCCGCTCTGCCAGCCCGAGACTCTGTCGGCCGCGCTGGACTTCGAATTCGAACGAGTGCGCAGCCGCGCGCGCGAACACTTCGTCACCATGCGCCGTTTCGTCGAGTCCCTGCCGCGATGAGGAACCTGTTCCGCAGCCTGCGCAGTCTGTTCGGTGGCAACACCGCCAACCCCGATCACGGGCAGCTCGACCCCGCGCTCCCGCCCCAGTGGATCGCCGCGATCCGCCAGGCGAAGCTGTCGTACTGCGGACCGCCCAAGCTCGAGAACCTGGCCGAAGCGGGCACGATCGTGCGGCGCGACCGCGTCGTCGGCCGTTGGCTCGAAGCCGGCGTCGCGCTCGGCGGCTCGGCCATCCTGCTGGCACAGATGAAGCCGGCCCGCACACCGCTCGATCTGCACGACGTGTTCGGGTTGATCCCGCCACCCGGCAACCACGACGGCCCCGACGCACACGAACGCTACGCCGTGATCGCGGCCGGCACCTCGCCTGGCATCGGCGGCGATCCGTACTACGGTTACGAGTCCGACCTGCTGTTGAAGGTGAAGGAGAACCTGCGCGCGTTCGACGTCGAACCGGACACCGGCACGGTGCGCTGCGTGCCCGGACTGTTCGAGCACACGCTGCACCCCGATGGCCCGGTGGCGTTGGCGCACATCGATTGCGACTGGTACGACTCGGTGCGCGTGTGCATCGAACGCCTCGGCCCCGCCTTGGCGCCGGGTGGCATCATCGTCTTCGACGACTACTCGTCCTACTCGGGCTGCCGACGCGCGGTCGACGAGTGGCGGGCGCGTGATGCGCGGCTGTCGGTGGTGTTCGAGCGGCGATCGCTCGGTTTGCGCCGCACGCGCTGATCAGCGACGAAAGGCGCGCAGCGTCACGATGCCGAGTCCGCGGTTCACTGCGTGCAAGAACAAGCGGACCGTGCGGTAGCAGAGCGAACCGGTGACCGCCCGCATCTGCGGCAGCACGCCCTCGGCGCGCACGTTGGCGTCATCGAGCTTGCGCCAGGTGCCCAGTTTCAGCAGCAGATCGCGTTCGAGTTGCGCATTCTCCGCACTCACCACCTCAACCTGATGCTGCAGCTCCCCGTGCTTCTTGCGCAACCGAGCGAGATCTTGCTCTGCCCGTTCGACCTCGCTGCGAGCAAAGCCCAGTTGCTCGAACACCTGGCGCGCTGCTGCCGCAGTCGGGTTCCCTTCGTCATTGCGCGTGGAGCGAGGCACTGCGAGATGGTGATTGTGGCGACGGCAAAAGTCAACCAAGCCATCGATCCATCCATAGCTGGGGTGCAATGAGCTGCTGATGGAAGCGCCTACTTGCCCTTCGGAGCGGCCACCTTGGCCTTCTTGACGATTGCCTCCATGGCCCGGATCTCGGCTGGCGTCAATTCCGGGAACTGCCCGCGCTTGCGAGCGGACAACCGGCCTTGGTTCTCGCGGCGTGAAACCCGTCCTCGTCAGCGCGTTGCAAAACGTTCGCGAATCTTGCAAAACGTTCAAGAGTCGACCCGCTTCTTGCAAAACATTCTCGGCCGCAGATGGGCAAATCCCGCCTGCGGACGCGCGCCAAATGGGTTTCTGATCGGCACTACGACAACCCGGAACGTGGTTGCTGTCTCCCCTCCGGCACCTCCCCCAAATCGCATTCATGCCCGCCCTTGCCAAGACGCTCGTCGTCGTGTCGTTCTACGACGCGCGCCCGCGGCAGGATCTCGATGCGCTGCTGCAAGACCTCGCGACGGTGCCTGCCGAAGCACCGTTCGACGTGCTGGTTGTGGTGAACCAGACGCAGCCGACCGCGACGGCCATCGCCAGCCCGCTGCCAAACCTGCGCGTGCTGCACCGCCCCAACACGGGCTACAACATCGGCGCCTGGGACCACGGCTACCGCGCGGCCCCCGGCTACTCGAACTATCTCTTTTTGCAGGACGAGTGTCGGCTGCGCCGTCCCGGTTGGTTGCGCCCGTTCGTGCGGCGGCTACTGCGACCCGAGGTCGGCCTCGTCGGCGAACGCATGAACCCCGCCTGGGCAGCGAGCTGGGCCGAAATCGCGCGCAAGTTCGCGGGCCACACTCTGGAAGGGCATCAGGTCCTTGGCGCCCCGGCCGACCGGCTCCCGACCTACCGCCACTTCTGGGCCCGGCACGGGATCGCCCTCGGCGAACGCGGCGACCACCTGCAGACGCTGGTGCTGGCGGCGCGCGGCGAGGTGCTTGCACGCACCGATGGGTTCCTGCTCGGCGGCGACTATGGTGAAGCGATTGCGGCGGAGATCGCGATCAGCAAGCGGGTGCAGGCGCTCGGGCTCTTGGTTGAGGAGATCGGGCCGCGGCCGTTCACGTGGATTACGCACGCGCAGTGGCAGGGCAAGGCGGAGACGCAGCCGCTGCGCGCGCCGCGCCTGGGGTTGTCGGCCTGGCTGGAGACGGTGCGTGCGACGAAGCAGTTCGACGGCAAGCCGTGGTTGGTGCTCGGCAAGGGGCCGACGTTCGCAGAGTGCACTGACGCGCAGCGGGCCGCGCACCACACGTTCGGGTTGAACCACGTGGTGCGCGAGCAGCCGGTGACGATCGCGCATGCGATCGATGTGGATGTCGTTGTCGCGTGCCGCGAAGTGCTCGCTGCGAATTGTCAGTACTTGCTGATGCCGCGCGTGCCGCACGTCGGTTCGGTGGCGGGCGAACGGTTGCTCGAAGAGTGGTTTCTGGAGATCCCGGAGTTGTACGAGCTGGAAGTGCAGGGGCGGTTGGTGTGGTACGCGTGTTCGACGGCGACGGGGCGGACGTTCCAAGGCAGCCCGCGCATTGAGGTGCAGTTCTTCAGCTCGGAAGCGGCGTTCCAGATCCTCGCGGCGATGGGTGTACGCACGATTCGCTCGCTGGGCATCGACGGCGGCACCCGCTACTCGGGAACGTTCGCCGACCTCGCCGGGAGCACGCGGCTGCAGAACGGCCAACCGTTGTTCGACCGGCAGTTTGCGCGCATCGCCGCGATCGTTCGGCAACATGGCATCGACTACGCCCCGCTGGCGAAACCGCTGGAGCTCACGATCGTGCAGCGCGCTCACGAAGAACTGGTGGCGGCGGTGCTGGAGCACACACTGCGTTGCTCGACGTCGTTCCCGCTCGCTATCACGCGCGTCTCCGACCCGACACAAGCGCCAGCTGGCACGGCCATCGTCCCAGCGCGCGCGCTGGCCATCGCGGACATCGCAACTGCCCTACGTTCGGGCACGAGCACGGCGTCCTGCGTGCACGAATTCGTAGCTCGCAGACCGTGGCACGATCCGACCACCACCGACGTTCATGGGCGAGCCTGGCTCGACACGTTCGCCGAGATGGTCAGCGTCGGCCTCGTGGCCCCGGCCCTCGTTCGACGCGCCGTGCGCAGTGGCCACGCCGATGCGCGTTTGCTGATGCTGCCGATCCCAGCGGTGCCGACGGTCGGTGACGCGGTGGCCATGGCCGAGCAACGCGTGCGTTCGCTGCGTTACGAACTAGCCAATCTCCGGCTGTCGCGCACGTGGCAGGTCGGTCGCTGGCTGACGACGCCACTGCGGCTCATCAGCCAAAACGGGAGCGGCCGAGCATGAAGATGCGCCACTGGCTCGCGAACCTGTTCCGTGGTCGGACAACGCCCATGCTGCTGCCGGGGACCGCGACCTTCTCGGTCGTTACCAAGAGCCCTGGCTCGTGGCCGAGTGACCGTGCGCGCGTCACGATCGTGAGTGCACCGGACGCCGCCCGCAGTGAGTTCGCGGTGTTCCACACACCATGCTTCACACCAACGCCCGAGGCCCTGCACCATCTGGCCGCGGCGATCGTGCAGCATCCCAACGCCGACTTCCTGTTCGGCGACGAGATGACGCCCGCAGGTCCCTGGCACAAGCCGGGGTGGTCGTCGGCACTGCTGCTGGCGCAGCCCTACGTCGTGAATCTGTTCGCCGTGCGGACCGAACTGCTCGCAGGCACCCTGAGTCGCGTCGCCGCGCCCACGCTCGACCTCTACGAACTCGCTCTGCTGGCAACCGCCAAAGCCCGCAGCGTGGTGCACGTTCCCCACGTGCTTGGCAGCACAAGCCAGCCGCATGGGCTCACCGAAGGCCACGCCACTGCCGCCCTGGTCGCGGCCAATGCCGCGGGCCTGCAGGCGACGATCACCCGCCACCCGGACGCTCCGGTGCTGCGCGTTTCCGTGCGCCCGCGCAGGCCGCAGGCGATCACGATCCTGGTGCCGACGCGCGATCGCATCGACTTGATGCGAACGTGCATCGACAGCGTGCTGCCGACGATCGGCCGTCGTGATGTGCGCATCCTGATCGTCGACAACGGCAGCATCGAGCCCGCGACCCTGGCGCAGTTCGCCGCCTGGTGCCGCGATCCCCGCATCACGGTGCTGCGCGACGACGCCCCGTTCGACTACTCGGCCTTGATGAACAAGGCCGTCGCCGCGTGCCAGACGCCGCTCGTGCTGCTGCTCAACAACGACACGCAGGTGATCTCGCCGCATTGGCTCGACGAACTCGCCGGCTGGCTCGACTTGCCTGGCGTCGGTGCCGTCGGCGCCAAGCTCTACCACGGCGACGACACCGTGCAGCACGCCGGCGTGTTGGTCGGCGTTGGCGGCGTCGCTTCACACGGCCACAAGAACTTCGCGCGTTCGCACCCCGGCTACCACGGACTGCTGCACAGCGTGCGCGATGTCAGCGCCGTGACCGGCGCCTGCCTGCTGACCCGACGCGACCTGTGGCTCGAAGTCGGCGGCATGGATCCCGAACTGCGAGTTGCCTACAACGACGTCGACTTCTGCCTCAAGCTACGCGCGCGTGGTCATCGCATCGTCTGGACGCCACTCGCCGAGATCTACCACTTCGAAGGCAAGAGCCGCGGCAAGGACAAGCGTGGCCAGACGCGCTTCGAACGCGAGATCGCGAGCTTCCAAGAACGCTGGCAGCACGTGATCGCCGCCGACCCGTTCTACAACCCGAACCTGTCGGTCCGGCACGTCGACTATCGCCTGCGCTGATCGCAGCGATCAGCCTCTGCAGCAACCTGATCGCGGCAGTCAGCCCGAAGCCACACCTTGGTCCCCGCGGCGGGTGAACAGTCCGAACGGCTTCGTCACCATGCGCCCAACTCGCCACGTCCACGACGAGCGCAACGACGTGATCTCGCCGCGCAGTCGTTCGATCTCCGTCTGCGCCCGCTGCAGCCGCGCTACGGCTTCCGCATCCGTGACTGGCACCGGTGTCGTCGTCGTCGCCTTCCAGCTCCAGAACGCGGGCGCCTTGGCGAGCGCCATCAGCAGCCCCTTCTTGTAGTACCCCTGCTCGACGCCGCGACGCACTTCCGCCGGGTCAACGGCGCCCGCCGCAACCGCCTCTTCGTACGCGGCCATCCACAACTCGTTGAGCGGCGTGGCGTCGGTCTTCCACGGTTGCGTCGGCACGACCGTGAAGTGCGTCAACGCCGTGCGCCCCGGCACGTGCGTCTCGAGGTGGTTCCACTCAACCGGGATGTCCTCACCGATCTCGTCGTGGCCAACGAGGCACATGCGGAACATCAAGTCCTGATACGTGAACCGCCCCTCGTCGAGCCCGCGCACGATCTCGTCGACCTGCCACGGCAACCGGTCGCAATCGAGCAGCATCACGCTGAACTGCCGCCCGGGATGGAACCACGACACGTCCTTCCACGCCGTCGGCGGCGAACTCTGGTGGGTGCAGAGGATCTTGCGTTCGCCGAACGGCAGCCGCCACAGCTCCGCGACATCGCGAAACACCTGCATGTCCGAGTCGACGTAGAGCGCCCGGCCGCGGTAGCCGCACAGCTCCGGGATGCGCAGTCGGTAGAACGAGAACTTCGTACGCGGCCGGTTCTTCGGGTCCTTCGGTATCGGGATCGCGTAGTCACGCATGATCGTGACCTCCACCGGGCCGCTCGCGTGCTTGCGGATCGTGTGCTCGAGCACACTCGCCGCGACCTGCTCGGTCTCGTCACCGCCGACGAAGATGCGCATCGGCGGGATCAACGACGAGAAATCGAGGCTCTCCTCGCGCACGATGCGTTCGAGTTCGCGGAACTGCAGGTCGAAGGACGGCTGGCCGTTGGCCAACAACGTCGCCTGCTGCACGTCGTGGAACGCGCCGCTGTAGCTGCGGCCGCCGTCGATGCCGAGCGTGCGCACGACCTTGCCGCCGAGCCGCGCGACGATTTGCAGTGCCGCTTCCGAACTGAAGAATCGGACCTGGATCGGGGCCGCCGTGCCGTGCAGCGGACAGGTCTTGTTCTTCAGGTCGTACCAGACGAGGCGGCCGCGCGCCGCGAAGTCGCGCAGCACCGGGTGCGTTGCGAAGAACGATTCGAGTGGGCGCGCCGGGTCGGGCTTGTTGGCGATGTGTGGATGGCGCGGCATCACGAGCCACTGCGCGTTCTTCGGCAGCGCCTCGGCGCAGGCGGCGACGACGTCGATGTCGATGATGTGCGCGATCGCGACCGGCAGTTCGCGCACGACGTGGTTGAGCCCGACACACTGGAAGCCGGTGAGGTCGAATTCACCTCGGCGCGCGAAGGTCGGGCCTTTGCCTAGCAAGAGCCACGGGCGGGCGTCAAAGCGAACCTGCTGCTGCCAACTGGCGAAATCAATCATCCGTTTCGGGGCCTTGTCAGGTGTCAGCGGTCAGTAACGCGTTGCAGTTGGTTGAACGCAACGGGGAATCGGCAAAGGTCGAGCTGCCGGTTGTCTCGCTGGATGTCACACACCCGCCATGACGCGTCGGCCCGAGAGATCTCTAGACCGTCGATGCCTCGCCGATTCCGCTCGCTTGAAATTCCCGGCCGCCTTGCGTCAGCTTGTGCCATCGCATCCGCCGCACTGCACGAACCTATGCCTCACGCCTTTACGGACGCCCAACTTGCCGAGTTCTTGGGCGCGCATCCCTGGAAGACATCGCGCCCGCTCGCCGATGGTCGGGCCTTCGGCGAAGGCAAAGGCGCCCTCGGTAACGTTCCAACGGATGCTCGGGTCGAACTCGTTCGCAAGCGAATCGGTGACGGCAAGCGCGTGATGGAGATCGGCGCATGCGAAGGACAGCACAGCGTGCTGCTCGCACAGTTCTGCCGTGAGGTGTGCGCAGTGGAAGTCCGGCCGCGCAACGTTGTCGGCGCCCTGATTCGCCAATTCCTCTGGGGCGTTCGCAACGTCACCAACGTCTTGACCGACGCCCGAGGACTCGACCCTGGCATGGGCAAGTTTGACCTGATCTTCCACGTCGGGGTTCTCTATCACCTGCTGAACCCCGTTGAGCATCTGCACTCGCTCAAGCCGTTCGGCGATGCTCTGCTGCTCGACACGCACTACGCCACGGACGAGTGCAAAAAGATGCCGCCGTCCTCGATCACATGGCAGGGCCGAACATGGCAGACCCGGAAGTACCGGGAGAGCGGTTGGGGCGACGCCTTCAGCGGTGTTGACGACCACTCGGAGTGGATGCAAAAGGAAGACCTGCTCCAGGTCGTGCGAGACATTGGGTTCCCCAAGATCGAGATCTTCCGCGACGTCGTGGAACGCAACGGCCCGCGCATCGGACTGCTCGCACTCCGTCAGTAAATGGTGGCTAGGTCGTGCCCGGTTGGTGCACGCTCTCCGAGGAGTAGCAAACTCAGCGACGCCCCACCATCCCCCCCACCACCTCCCGCAACCGCAGAATCGCCGCCGCATTCGAATACCGCGCCTCCACCAACACCCGCGCCGCGGCCACCAACAACGGCCCCTGCCCACCGACCACCTCACGCAACACATCCACCCCCTGCCCCGGCGACTCGAACCGCCGCCAGTGCTCCCCTTCCTTGCCCGCCAACGCTTCGGCGCCAATGCCGGTCGACAGCACCGGACGCCCACACGCCCACGCCTCCAGGATCTTGATGCGCGTGCCGCCGCCGCTGCGAATGGGCAGATACACCGCGTGGCTGCATTCGTAGTGCGGCAGCAAGTCATCCACCGGACCGACCGCCTCCACCCCTTCCACGCCAGCAAACTCAGCCAGCCGCCCCGCATCATCGCGCCCCACGATGCGCACCACGAGCCCGGGGAAGGCGCGCCGCAATTCCGGCACGTGCTGCGTCACCAACTCCACGACCGCTTCGTGGTTGGGTGGGTAATCGAGCGTGCCGACGAACAACAAGCGCAGCGGGCCAGCGGGCGGCGGTGACAGCAACGGCAGCCGCGCTAGGTCGATCGAGTTCGGCACGCTGACCACATTCGCCGACGCCACCATCGCCAGGGCGAGATCCCGATCGACCTCGGACACCGTGATCGTCAGCGCCGCCCGCTGGATCGCTTCGCGTTCGGCCGCTGCGATCGTGCGCGCTTCAAACTGCCGCGTCAGGCGTTCGGCGAACGAGCGCTGGCTGGCATCGCCGCGCGCAAACACCGAGCTCTCCAAATTGTGCAGATGCAACAGCAGCGGCGCGCTGGCGCGCGGCACCACCGGCCACACAAACGTGCTGTCCGCGACCAGCAAGTCCGGGCGCACCTTCGCCGCGAGACCCGCGATCACCGGCCCCGCCCGTTCTCCCCATCGACGCTGCAACAACTCGGAACGCCCGCGCGCCCAACTCAGCAGCTTGCGCGCAAAGTCGGGGCGTGGCTCGGCGGGAACGGGCGCCTCGTGCACCTGCAGAGGCAGCGCCCGGGCCAGGGCCTGGGCGGCGAGCCGCGGTTGCGGCCCGCCAATCGGCACCACGAGGTGCACTTCGTGATCGGCGCACAACGCCTCGAGCAACACACGCGACCGCATGCTGCCGCCGTGAGTCGGCGGATGCGGCACGTAGGGAGCGAGGACCAGGATCGTGCTCATGCAGCGCCGTCGCCGACGCGGGGGCGAACGGTATAGTCGCGCCCGTGTCCTCGCTACCTTCCGACCCGGCCGCGGCTGCCGCGTTCTCTCGCCTCGCCGATGAATTGGCGGCCCTGCGCGGCAGCGTGAACAGCTTGAACGAGCGCCTCGAGGCGCTGACCAACGAGAACACAACGCTGCGCACGCGACTCGAGCTGAGTGAGTCGGCCCGCAACGACCTCGTCGCGCAGACCGAACACATCCTGCAGCTGCTGGCAGATGCCCGCCGCGAACTGCGCGCCATCAATCCGAGCTGACTAGCGTTGCCGCGCACTCCGGCGTGGTCCGCGGTCAGTCGCGGGATTCCTTTCGCCGCCGAGTCAAGGCGTTGCCGCGCCCACTTGCCGACGACTTGGTCAACGGCTTGACTCGCGACTTGCGCTGCACGTGGCGCCGCATGGTGCGTTTGAGGTTGTTCGCAATGGCCTCACTGGCTTTGCGACCCTGCTTGTTGGCGGCGTCGGCATCGTTCTCTTTGTCTTTGGCCCGCTTGGTCGATGCGCTGACGGAACCATTCTTGGCCAGGATGTTCTTGGGGGCTCGCGGCAAACTTGGACTGGACGTCATCGTCTACACCTCAATGAAGGAAAGGGTTGGACGGAGGCTGCAATCCCTCCTCAGACCGTCCCGGCTTTGCCGGCGGGGGGATTGGCGGTGTTGCACGTCTTGCAGGCAGCCTCGAACTCGGCGATCTCCTTCTCGACGATCTCCTTGGATTTGCCGTAGCCCACGAGCAGCTTGCCCGCGAGGACGTCGCGCTTGCCGTTGATGACTGTGAGGTCATTGTCGGTGAGCTTGCCCCAGCGCTGCTTGACTTGGCCCTTGTACTCTTGCCACTTGCCTTGGATCTGTTCCCAATTCATGTCGTTCTCCGCGCAAAACGTGAAAGAAGTGAAAGACCGCGGCCAAACGTCTCGGTCGCACGAGCCGCACCGTCAGTGATGCGGGTCGACCGAAGTTGCAGGACATGGGTGATGCTCACGAGCGTTTGTCCGCGATCTTGCCCCCTACCTAAACCTGCGTACTGAGTACCGACTGAAGTGTGAGTAAGTTCCGCTTCATCCCCGGTCCGAGTCGATGTTGCCCACCCAACCGAGCTGAGCCTAGCCGATGCCGCGCTCGAGCCGCTTGCCGAGCAGCCGCAGGAACGTGCCTTCCGGGCTCGGCAAGTTGGCGCCCGCCTTCGCTCCCATGTACTGACCCCAGCACTGCCACTTCACGTACTCCGCGGTCCAACGCAGGGCCGGCCCCTCTTCGGCGGGCGGCAGCAGCAAGCTCTTGACGTAGTCGAGATGCTCCTTGGTCGCATGCAGGATCGCGCCGTCGAGCGCTTCACGGGTCGGGATGCCGACGAGCCCAAACAACCCGCGCAGGTTGCGATGGTCGCAGAAGGTGCGCTTGCCCTCGGCCCACGCCGAGCGATCGTGGCTGTGCATCACGCAGGCCCCACCTTGGTGCGCGATGCCAAGGCCGGCCGCGATGACGCGCTTGCCGAAGTGAATGTCCTCGCCAAAACGCCGCGGCCCGAGCGGGAAGCGCTGCCAGACCGAACGCCGCATCGCTGATGCCACGTTGTCGAACGCGCACAAGAACAGTTGCTCGAACGGCGGCAGCTCTTCGAGTTTTTTTCCCGGCGCCAACTTCTTGATGGTGACGCCCTCGCCCCAGCCGGGCCAACCACGAATGCGCCGCGCGAGCACCGGTTGGCACTTTGGTCGCGGGATCTGTCGGCACCAAACACCGGCGACGTCGGCATCGGCGAACGGCGCCACCATGTTCGCCAACCAATCCGTGCCCTGCAGCGTCGCGTCCTGCACCAGCATCACCACGATGTCGCCGGTCGTCAGCGCGATGCCACGATCGCGAGTGCGGCCGTGATCGAACTCACGTTGCGCAATCGAGGCTGTGCGAAAGCCATGCTTGTGCAGCCGTTCCACTGTGCCGTCGCGCGAGCCGCTGTCGATCGCTTGCAGTTCGTCGAAGACGACACCCTTCTGGGCAGTGATCGAGGCGAGGACTTCGTCGAGCAAGGGCCCGGCGTTCCAAGTCGGCATGACGAGTGAGATGCGCACCTCTGCATGCTGCCCGAGGCTGGACTCGCAGGCCAGCGTCAGTCCACACGCATCACGGCTTCTGCCAGTCGAGCTGGCGGCCGAGCAACTGCTCAAGGCGCTCGTTGTGAGGGGCGAAGAAGCGCTTCAGCCGCTCTCGCATCGGGTCGTCGGCCTTCTTCTCGTAATTGCCTTGCAGGTGCACGTCGTACTTGGCGAGGCGGTGGTCCGGCAGGCCAAGGAACTGGAACACCTTCGTCAGGGTCTCGGCCGGCTTGCCGTAGAGATCTTCACTCGGAATCACCAGCAGCTGCTCGCGGGGGAACGCCGTCAGCCAGTTTTCCAGGAAGTAGACGTACATGCCGAGCCACACATAGCCGCGCTCGGTCTTCCAGTAGTACTCGGAGTCGTGCAGCGGTTGCTTGATGCCTTCGAGAACGTCGAGCTCCCGCGTCAGCGCTTGCTCGTACGAGCGATGCTCACAACCGATCTTGACGTCGTGGTGGAAGTGCGAAATCGCCTTGCCGACCGGATCGCGCACCAACGCGATCAACTTGGTGTTCGGGAACTGCGCGCGCACGGCCGTCTTCGCGTCGAAGATGCTCATGTAGCACGTGCTCGCTTCGCCGCTCAGGTAGCGCGTGCCGCCATCGGGAACGCGCGGGAAGTGCGACAGGTACCACTCGACGCCGCGCTCGGGGAAACGGAAGTACTCGATCTCCTTCCAGATCGCTGGCAGCACCTGCGGGTGCTCGCACATGTACTCGTACAGCGAGGTGGTGCCGCACTTGGTCGCGCCAATGATGAGGAAGTCCGGTCCGGTGGCAGCACCCTTCGCCCAATGCTCGCGCACGTAGTCGGGGCGCTTGGCACGGATCAGGTACTCAATGCCGCGCCGCAGCTGCACGGCCGCCTGCTTGTATTGCCCCTTCGCGGTCAAGGCGTGCGCATAACACAACTGCGTCCAGTCGTCCTCAAACCCGGTCGACACCGCGCGGTGCCACGACGCGATCGCTTCATCGAGCACGCCATCGCGCAGCAGTTGCTGGCATTGCTCAGCGTTGTGCCAGTAGTCGTGATTGAAGGTCAGCATCTGACCGAGCACGACGTGCGCGTACCGCCAGTCGGGGGCGGTCGCCACGGCCTGCCGGGCGAACGCCACAGCACCTGTCTGAAGGCCCTGCGATAGGGCCCGCTCGGCCTGTTCGATCAGTTCTTTGGCGCGTTGGCGGGGAT
>CANEYR010000131.1 GCA_947444055.1 Planctomycetota bacterium | reverse complement strand
CAAGCGCTGGCCAGCGTGCAGCCGACGGCGGCTGACGTCAGTTGGCAATTCGAACGCGCGCTGTGGTCGGCGTTGTTGCCGCGGCAGCAGCGCGATGAGTTGACGCCAGCCCTGCGCGCCGCCGTCGGGCGCCATCTCGGCGCCTTGGCCAACGACGCCACCGCGTTGCAGTTCACGCTGACCGTCGCCAACAGCACCGCCGCGTTTCTCACCGCCGTGCACGCAGCCAATGTGGCGGCCTTGGCGGATCGCCATCCAGCCGATCGCGTGCGCGCGCACGACTGGTTGCGCGCCAACGGCGGCAGCGTGCGTGACTACGATCCGCTAGCAGATCGCAGCGAACGGCGCGCCGCGCTGCGCCAGCACGCGACAACCGCTGCGAGCCAAGGGCCCGACCGCCAATGAAACCAAAGCCCCCACGGCGATGGCGACGCTGGCTGTGGCGTCTGGCGATCGCCGCCCTGGTGGCGAGGCTCTTGCTCGCCGCGTTCCTGCCCCAGGTGCTCGCGTTCGCCGCCAGTTTTGCCGGCTTGACGATGTCGGTGCGCAGTGCCTCCCTGTCGCTGCTCGGCCTGTCCCTTCACCTCGAAGACGTGGTGGTGCACGCCGCCGATCAACGCGAACAGCCGCCGCTGCTCGTGGCGCAGGACGTCTTGATCGATCTGTCGTTGCGGCACCTGCTTTTTGGCCAGCTCGCGATCGTCGATGCGGCGGTTGCCAGTGCCCGCGTGCATGTCGTTCGCAACCGCGACGGCACCTTGCGCCTGCCGGCTAGTTGGACCGCCACCGCCACCGCGACCGTGAGCGCACCCGCGCCGGCGATGCCGCGGCCACGCCTGTCCTTCGCGTCGCCGCTGCTGGTCGCGTCGGCCCGCTTGCACGACGTGACCCTGCGCGTGCAAGAGGAAGGCAGCACCGAACAACCGCAGGAAGTGACGGTCGACGTCGACGTGCGCGACGTCGGCCACCTGCACACGGCCGGTGAAGTGCTCGTCCGCATGCACAGCCCGCGTTGGCTCGATGACGCATGGCTGCGCGTGCACGTATCAAATGGACCGAATCACTTCGACGTCACGTGGGAAGCGGTGATGCAAGGCCTGCGCCCCACCACGCTGTCGCTGCCAGCGAACGTCACGACCCTGCTCGGCAACGCCCACGCCTTCGGTCTGCGCCTGCATGGGCGACTGACCGGCGATGTGCAAGCGGCGCGGCCAAGCGAAGCGCGCCTGGCTGGCAACGTGCGCCTGACGATGCATGGCGATGGCGACGAGCAACTGAATCTGCTGGCGGCCATCGGTCCGTCGACCGTCGATGACGATGGCTCGGTGATCCCGTTCGCACTCGACGTGCAAGCGAAGGACTGGGTGCGGCAGCTGCGCGTGGTCGACGGGCAAGTGCGGCGCGCGCGCGACGAACTGACACTGCGCGGGACCTTGGCGGCCGACGGCCTGACGTTGGCTCGCACCCACGACGCACTGCGGGCCGCTGGCGTACATTGGCCGGCCGACGGCGTGCAGCTGCGGGCCGGTTTTGAAGTGCTGCTCGGCGAGACCCTGAGTGCGACGCTGCGCGATGTCGAATTGCAGCACGCGGAAGAACGCGTGCGGCTGCCACTCGCGAGCCTGCGTGGGCTGTCGTTCGCAAAGGACGGCTTGGCCATGGATGCAATCGAAGTGCGCGGGCCCGAGCTGGTCGTGCACCAAACGACCAGCGAAGCACTGACGATCGCGGGCATCACCTTGGCAGCGCCCCGCTCCCTCGCGGCCCCCTCCACAACCCACGCCGCTCCGACGCTGCCTCGCCTGCGCCTCGGTTCGCTGAGTTGGACCGACCTGCGCGCCACGTTCCGCGATGCGCGCTTGGACGCAGCGCTGACGGTCGATGCGTTCTCGCTGCGCGGCGACGCGATCACACTCGGGCACATCGCACCGCCCGGTCGACTGGCCCTGTCAGCTCGCGTGGTTGACGCCATCGACGCAGTGCACCTGGCGGCAACGTTGGCGGCCACCGCTTCCACCCTGGAAACGGAACTTGAGCTGACGGCGACCGGCCTCACCGGCAAGGCGCTGACGCCTTGGTTGCAGCGCCTCGGCATCACGCCGACGTGGCGCGCCGGCACGCTGCAGGCCGTGGCGAAGAGCTCGTTCGCGGTGGCGGGCGACGTCGCGACGATCGATCTGCAAGTCGCCAATCTGCGACTGCTCGATGGCGAGAAGGTGTTGTTGCGGGTCCGCCATGTCAGCGGCGATGGCCTGCAGTTCGGCAACGCGGGGCGGCACTTCGGCAGCTGGCGTCTGGATGAACCGTTCCTCGCGGTGCAACGCGACGAGCAGATGGCGATGCACTTGCTCGGGCTGCGCTTCGCCCCGAGCACCACCGGCCCGCCTGCCCACGAGGTTTCGGCAACGCCCCCGCCAGCCGCCGCCATGCCCTGGAGCCATGGCCCACTGACGGTGCAAAGCGCCGTCATCCGCTGGCAGGACAGCAGCGACGTGCAGCCGACCGCCCTTGGCTTCGACGTGGTGATCGGCGCCGCGGACGACAACGGCATCCCGATCGATGCGACCGTGCGACTCGAAGGCGCCATCGACCGGGCCCATGTGCGTGGCCACGTCAACCTGCGCGAGCCGATGCAACTCGCGCTCACCGTCGATGCCAACGGCGTGCGCGGCGAAGGGCTGCAACGGTTCTTGCCGCCGTCCGTCCGCAACACGATGGTCGACGGCGAAGTGCATGGCCAGTTTGCGGCGAGCCACCGTTCCGCCCCGAGTGCCACCACCTCGCTGCGCCTCGATGACTTGTTCGTGCGCGATCGCGGGGAAGAGCTGGCCGCCATCGACCACCTCCAGATCGAACTCGGCGAGTGCAGCCGCGAGAAAGTGCACCTAGTAGACCTCGCGGGACGCGGCCTGCGCGCCAAGCTGAGTGCGACGGCCGATGGGCTGCATGTGCCGGGTTTCCTGTTGCGACCCGTCGCCGCAACCACCAGCACCGCACCACCACGTCCCGCTGCCGACCGCGCGAGCCCGAGCCAATCGCTGCGCCTGCCCGCGCTGCAAATCGATGCGCTGTCCCTCGCCTGTGAATCGCTCACCGTGCACGACCGCCGCTCCACCGATGGCCAACCCGTGGCGTTGTCCTTTCACCTGACGATGAGCCCGTGGGCGCCAAAGCTCGACAGCGACGAACCGGCGGCAGCGCAACTGGTCTTCACCGCGACTGCGTTGCCGCTCTGCCAGCAAGTGCGCGCCGAAGTCTCGATCAACCCGTTCCTGTTGCAACCAACCGTCGATGTCGCGCTGACGGCTAGCGGCCTCGACCTGACTGCCTTGCCGCGGGTGCTGCCACAACTGGCCACGACGCTGCAAGGCACCACCACCAACGCCGACTTCCGGGCCGCGCTGCACGCGCGCCTCGACCTCAAGCGACGCGACGGGCGCCAGCTCGATCTCGGCCGCCCGTTCGCGGGCGAGTTCCTGCTGGAGAATGTCGAATTGCGCGATCACGCAACGACCCAGGTCTTGGCGGCGATCGCCAGCCTCGACGCCACGCTGCGCAGCTTGGATCCGAGCACCGGCGACGCGTTGCTGCGCTCGTTGCACATCGACGATCCGCGCCTCGACATCAAGAACAGCGAGCACGGCGTCGAGCTGCTCGGCGTGCGCCTGCTGCCGGCAACCGCCGCAAACGACGGCCCCACCAGCGAGCCGAGCACGCCCACCGACAGCGCCCCCGCCCCCGAGTTCGCGATCGATCGCTTGCAGGTGCAAGGGCTCGGCCTGACCGTCACCGACACCACGACCTCACCCGTCACGTTGCTGCCGATCGTGGACGGCACCTTCACCCTGCAGCGCTTCACGACGCGGTGGCTGACCGAACCACTGCCGCTGTCGTTCGCCGTGTCGCTGCGCGGCGGCGAGGTGCCGCTGGCGCGGCGTGTGCTGAGCAGCTCGATGCTGGCCGGCGTGTTCGGTTCGGCCGTGGCGGCGATCGGTGGTGGCGACGACCAACACGAAGTGGAACCGCGCCCGTTCGTCGACGAACTGACTAGCACCGGCCACTTGCAGTGGTTCCCACAGTTGCGCGGGGACGTGCGCACCCAGATCAGCGGCTTCGAGTTGACGGCCTTGCGTGGCCTCGCCAAGCGCAGTGGCGTCGACATCGCCGATGGGGTGCTCGACTACTCGCTGCTGGCCAGCCTGCGCGGCCACGACGGCATGGATATCACTAGCAACAAGGTGTTCTCGTGGCTGTCGCTATCCGAACCGCCGGGCGGCCCCATCTCGACCTACCTGCGGCTGCCAGCCCCACTCGACACCGTGCTGTTCTTGCTGCGCAACGACGACGACGAACATCGCATTCCGGTGCAGTTGCACATTCCCGCGACCGGCCTGTCGTCGGGGGCCGTGTTGGAGACCGTCACCGCCGCCATCGCGCGCATTCTCGCCGATGCAGTTGCTAGTGCGGCCGCCCGCACCACCGGCATGTTGACGGGCGCGATCGGTCTCGGCGGTGCCACGGCGGCGCCAGTTCGCTGTGTGGTGCCGTTCGCGGCCGGCGACCCCTTGCCCGGCGACGCCGACGTGACGCCGCTGCTCGCAGCACTGGCCAGCGACGACCAGCTCGAAGTCGTCTGCCAACACGAACTCGGTGAAGGCGATCGCGCGCGCGCGGCGGCCCTGGCGACCCCACCGCTCCCCACGATGCACCAGCAAGCGGACCAGCTGCGCGCGCGCCGCGACCAACTCGCCGCCGGTCGGACCGCCAAGGCGGCGGCGCTGGCGGCTCTTTATGCCGCAGGTCGCATGCAGGAGGCTCGCGCCCGCCAAGCGGAATTGCAGGCCCATGACGACCAATTGGGCGAGACCGAGCGCACCCTCGACGAACTATTTGCCATGCTGGGCGAAGCCAACCCGCGGGCAGCAAGGCGGCGGATCGCGGCCGCCGCCGAAGCCCTTGGCCAGGCAAGATTGGTGGCACTGATAGACCAACTGCGCGGGGCCGCGCCAGACCTCAACCCAGCCCGCTGGGTCGCCAAACCGCCCCGCGGCATCGTCGGTGCCGGGCTGCCAGTCGGCGGCCAGGTCGTCCTCACCATCCGGCGCCGGAATGCGCCGTGACATGCTTTGTACTTGGCCCCCCTGTGGCCGATTTGGTGTGTTGACCGTTCAATGGCGCTTGCCGCGGCTGCCGCGCTAACCCTGATGCCACTCATGCTTCGAATCGCCCGTACCAGCGTGTTGTTGTTCGCCAGCCTGTGCTCGGGAGTCACGCTCGCGCAAACCGCCACGACCAGCCCGCAGAAGCCCAGCCGCGCGGTCGAGTCGGTGCGGCCGCTAAAGCAGGTGAAGGAGGACGCCGCGCGCCTCGATGCGATGCTCGACCGCTCCCTGCAGCGTCGCCAAGAAACACCGCTGCCGATCGTCGACGACTCGACGTTCGTCCGCCGCGCCTACCTGACCATCGTCGGTCGCATTCCAACGCTGGCCGAGGCCGAGGCCTTCCTCGCCGACCAGGCGCCCGACAAGCGCGACTCGCTGAGTGATCGCCTGCTCGACTCGGCCGGCCACACCAGCCACTTCAGCAACTTCTGGTTTGACCAACTGCGCGTGAAGTCGCGCCAACAAAATCTCAGCGGCGAGCCGTTCGCCCACTTCGTTCGTGAGTCGGTGCATCAGGACAAGCCGTACGACCAGTTCGTGCGCGAGATGTTGGCCGCCGAAGGGCCGGGCCACCGGCAAGGCAATGGCGCCACCGGCATGCTGCTGCGCGACATGAACATGCCGCACGACGCCATGGCGAACGCCTTGCGCCTGTTCCTTGGCACCCGCATGGAATGCGCGCAGTGCCACAACCACCCGTTCGATCATTGGACGCAGAAGGAGTTCTTCGAGATGGCCGCGTTCTTCGGTGGCATTCGCTACCGCGATGAGAATGCGCTGCCCAACCTCGTCGGCCTGCGCACCGAGCTGGCGGCCGCACCAGAACGCGTGCGCCAACAAGCCCAGAACCTCGTGCGGCGCATGAACCAAGGCCTCGACGGCACCGGCAACGGCGTCGAGAAACTGCCCGCTGACTACAAGTACGACGACGCCAAGCCGGGCTCGCCCGTGATGGCCGACACCATCTTCGGCAGCCAAGTCAAACTGAAGTACCCCGACGGCAAGAAGGCAGCGACGCCGCGCGAGCGCCCGCGCGATCGCCAACGCGGTGGCAACGCCGCCCCCGAGGTCGGTTCGCGCCGTTCGCTCGGCGAGTGGATGACCAGCAAGAAGAACCCGCAGTTCGCCAAGGTGATTGCGAACCGCATGTGGGCGCGCACGTTTGGCGCGGGTCTCGTCGACCCGATCGACGACTGGAAGAAGGACACGGCGGCGGTTCATCCTGAGCTGATGGGCGCGATCGAGAAGCTGATGCTCGAACTCGACTTCGACCTGCGCCAATTCGAACGCGTGCTGGTGCACACCCAGTTGTTCCAACGCCAAACCCCGACGGCTGACGCGACGGCCGGCGAAGCGTTCACGTTCCGCGGCCCGGTGCTGCGCCGCATGACTGCGGAGCAGATGTGGGATTCGCTGCTGACGCTGGTGTTCGCCGACATCGACGAACGGCTGCGTTCGCCCGATGAGCAAGCCAAGCCCGTCTACCAACAGTTCGACTCGCTGATCAAAGCCGACGCCAAGGAACTGATTGCGATGGTCGAGGAACGCCGCGGTGCAGCGATGCCGCCGCGCCAAGCGGACCAAAAGCAAAAGGAGGAGATGCGGCAACAACTGGCATCCGACAAGGAACTGCAACAGAAGGCGCAACCGTTGCTGCGCGAACTGTCGCAAGCCCGCCGCGATGGCGACCAAAGGAAGGTGGCGAAGATCGCCGACGAACTGGAGCGCCTTGGGCTACCGCTTGGCCAACGCGCAGGCCGCGGCCGCGAGGGCGACTTGGTGCGCGCCAGCGACCTGCAGCAACCTGCCCCGGCCAACCACCTGCTGCGCCAGTTCGGCCAGTCCGATCGCGAGACCGTCGACGGCGCCTCGGCCGCCGCGACCGTGCCGCAGGTGTTGACGCTGCTGAACGGCTTTCTTGATCAGCGCGTGCTCGAAGGCCAATCCGCCTTGCGCGCCGACCTCGAAACTGCCCCCAACGGCGAGCGCCGCGTGCGCATCGCGTTCTTGACCACACTCAACCGCGAGCCCTCAGCAGAAGAAGCCCAAGACTGGCGCAAGTCGATCGCGATCCACGGCGAAGCGGTGATCAAGGACTTGGTATGGGTGCTCTGCAACAGCAACGAATTCCGCTTCGTGCGGTGAACTGGAGAACACGACCATGACTCTGCACGACCTCATTCGCGGCACCGACGTCGCAACCCGCCGTTCCTTCCTCACGCGCATGGCTGGCTCCTTGCTCGGGGTCGGAGCGGCGGCAACGTTCGGCCCAGCGGCCATCGCGCGCTCGCTCTATCAAGACCCACAGAACCCACTCGTGTTGGGCCGCGCGTCCGCCAAGCACGTCATCTATCTGTTCATGCGCGGCGGCATGAGCCATCTCGACACCTTCGATCCAAAGCCCGGCAAGGTCACGCAGGGACCTACGCAAGCGATCGAAACGCGTGCGGACGGCGTGTTGCTCGGTCAGTACTTCCCCAAGCTCGCCGACCAGATGGACAAGGCTTGCATCGTCAGCTCGATGACGAGCAAGCAAGGTGCGCACTCACAGGCCCAATACCTGATGCGCACGAGCTACGAACTGCGCGGCACGATCCAACACCCAAGCCTCGGCGCCTGGTGCCAACACATGGCCGGCCGCCACAATCAGACACTGCCCGCCCACGTCACCATCGGCGGCGGCGCCGAAATGCCCGGCGCCGGCTTCTTCCCGCCGGAGTTTCAACCGCTGCCGATCGGCAGCGCCGAGAGCGGCCTGCAAAACGTCAGCCTGCCGCGCGGCGTCGACGAAGAACGGTTTCAACGGCGTCTGAAGCGCCTGTCCGAACTCGACCAAGCGTTCGCCGAGAAACACAACCAGCGCGGCGTGCAGGCTTATGCGAAGGCCTACCAAGAGGCCGTCGGTCTGATGCGCAGCAGTGATCTGGCGGCCTTCGATCTCGGCCTCGAGTCGGCCTCGATGCAGGCGGTCTACGGCGACACGCCGTTTGGCAATGGCTGTTTGTTGGCGCGGCGCCTCGTCGAGCACGGGGTGCGCTATGTCGAAGTGATGAGCGACGGCTGGGACACGCACGCCGACAACTTTGATCGGCTTGGCGACCTGACGCCGGCCATCGACCAAGGGCTCGCCGCGTTGATTGCCGACCTCGACGCCCGCGGCCTACTGCAGAAGACTCTCATTGTGTTGGTCAGTGAATTCGGCCGCACGCCGGACATCGACCAAGACCAAGGGCGCAACCACTACCCGCAAGCGTTCAGTGCGCTGCTCGCGGGTGGCGGCGTGCGCGGCGGCCAACGTTATGGCAGCACCGACCCCGAGGGGCGCCAAGTCATCACCGAACCGACGACCATCCAAGACCTCAACGCCACGATCGCCTATGCCTGCGGGTTGCCGCTCGATCATGTGTTGACGTCGCCGTCGGGGCGCCCGTTCAAGGTGGCCGACAAGGGCCAGCCGCTGACTGCTTTGTTTGGCTGAAGCGACCCACCCTCGATTCTCATTTTGCCCCGTTCGATCCCTGATATGCGACTCCCCATCTTTCTCACGCTCCTCCTGTCCACATCTCTCTCAGCCCAGGCCAAGGCCGCCAAGACCGCCGTCGATTTTGAGAAGGAGATCTGGCCGATCCTGCAATCGCGCTGTGTCGAATGCCACGCCACGGCGAAGCCGGTCACTGAAGGCAAGCCGAAGAAGCCCAAGGGCGGCGTCACGCTCGACACCAAGGAAGGCATCACCGCGAGCAAGAAGGGCACTCTCTTCATCGCCAAGAAGCCTGATGACTCCTTGGTCTACACCTCGATCACGCTGGCCGCAGACCACGAAGACCGCATGCCGTCCGCCAAAGCCAAAGACAACACGCCGCTGCCAAAGGAGCAGACCGATCTGATCAAGAAGTGGATTGAGGAAGGCGCCTCGTTCGGCAAGTGGACTGGCAAGGACGAAGGCAAACCAAAGGAACAGGAGAGCGAGAAGCCAAAGGCAGGCGACAAGCCGAAGGACGAACCGAAAGACAAGCCGAAGGACAAGCCGAAGGGCTGATGGCCATGCGCACGCTGCCCTTCACGGTGTTGTTCCTGGCATCGTCGCTGCTCGCCCAAGCCAAGGGCTCGGTCGACTTCCAGAAACAGATCCTGCCGATCTTCGAAGCGCGCTGCGTGGAATGCCATTCCACCGCCCACGCTGGCCCGGATGGCAAGCTGAAGAAGCCCAAGGGCGGCGTGGTGCTCGACAGCAAAGAAGGCATCACCGGCAAGAAGGGGCTGATCGTCGCCAAGAACGCCGACACGTCGGCGCTCTACGTGGCGATCACGCTGCCGGCCGACGACGAAGACCGCATGCCGCCGGAGAAGAAGGGGGACCCGCTTTCGAAGGAGCAAGCGGCGCTGATCAAGACTTGGATCGATGAAGGGGCGGCGTTCGGGTCGTGGACCGGCAAGAAGGCGGAACCCATCGCGGCGGCCAAGCCCAACGACAAGGACGGCAAGGTCGGCAAGGTCAGCGGCAAACCCAAGGTGGACGCCATCGTGCGCCTGCAGGAAGGCGTCAAGCCGATTGCCCCGGCCACTCTGGCGACGTTTGCCGAGGGTCCGTTCACGGTCGTCAGCGTCGGCGATGAGAGCGCTTTGCTATCTGTGAGCTGTCGCGGCAACAACGACACGGTCGACGATGCGATGCTCGCGCGCTTGGCGCCCATTGCCTCGCATATCTGTGAGCTCGACCTGTCGCGCACGCGGGTGAGCGATGCTGGCTGCAAAGAGATTGGGCAGATGGTGCGGTTGGTGAACTTGGATCTGCGACAGACCGCCGTCGGCAACCAAGGTGTGGCGGCGCTCGCGACGTGCAAAGAACTGCGCTCGCTCAATCTGTTTGGCACCAAAGTCGGCGACTACGGGCTGGCCGCGCTCGCGACGTTGAAGAATCTGGAGCAGTTGTATGTGTGGCAAACCGAAGTAACCGCCGCGGCGATCGTGCGGTTGCGCGACGGCATTCCTGGTTTGCGGGTGGTGATGGGTCCGGATTTGCCGGAGCCGATGCCGGAAGGTGCGGGTGGTCAGCGACGGCGGCGGTGAGGCGCTGGGTTGAAGCCACCGGCCCATTGCCCGCTCATTGCGGACCGCGGACGACCGATTGACAGTTCCATTGAAGTCGGCCAGACTCCCGGCCACCTCTCGCTCGACCGCACGGACAACGTGCGATCGTCATTGCAACTAGGAGTCACCATGCGCCTCGATACGGCTTGCTTTGTCGCCCCCAAACCGAAGGTCCCGTCCATGCCAACACGGCGGGCGTTCCTGCTCGCTGGCGGCATGTTCCTGAGCGGCTCGATGATCGGTGTCTCCTGTGGCTACTCGGCGGGGTACGCGGCCGGAAAGTCGGCGGCTGAGCCCAAGGAGGCGTCGGCTGCCAAGGCGCCAGAGTTCGATCTCTCACCGTCAGGAGACATCGAACTCGATGAACTGCGGCGGCTGGCCGTGAAGGCGCCGCTCGATGAGCTGTTCGAGCGTGGGTTGCTGTTCTTGAGCTCGCGGGTTGCTCCGTACAAGGACGACGTGATCTTGTGGCATGGCGTCGACCGCATGTCGAAGGAGATCCTCGACAACCCCGCGCGGCGCGTTGAGCCGAGTGTGGGCGCTGTGATCATCGCGCAAATCGAAGGAACGGCGCGTCCGGCGGAGCCTTCCTTGCGCGATCGAGTCCCCGAGTTGCGCAAGCGATTGGCCGAGGCGCGACGCAAATGAGGAGCGGTGACGAATGACCAGCAAGCCCGACGACCACATCCGATGAGCAGCACGCGCCAACTCGCCCGATTCCAAGGCCCTGGTGGAATCCGATGCTCGCCGTTCGCGGCGCCGAGTGGGTCCGTCACCGTCAACGTTGGACCCAGCGATGCCTCGGTGGAAGTCATCAACCCAGCTACCGGAGAGGTCACGACCCATCCGGTCGAGCCAGGCAAAGACACGCAGGTTCCAATCCCCAACGTGCCCGGCGGCACCATCCTGATCCTGCGGGCAGGAAAGGGACTCAACTCTCGTAATGTTGTCATCGAAGTGATCGCACCAGGCTCCTGACCGCTCCTGAACCACCCCGATCTCTTCTCCTCCTCAGCCATTCACTCTTTCCGTCACCGATCCCGATACGAGGCCCCATGCACTCGACCTTCGTCTGCACTCTGACAGCTGCCGTTCTCACCGTGGCGCTGCGCGCACAGAACTCTCTCGTGGTGCCGACACTGCACGCGACCCTCGATGCGTTGAGCTATGAGTGGATCGCCGGGGCCACCGACTCGCACCGCCAACAGACATTGGTCGGCAGTAGCCATCTCGGGGCCATGCAGGGGCAATACATCCAAGTCATCGAGCTGCGCCGCACCGCGGTGGCCGAAGCGTACTTGGCCGGGAGCGCGAACATGACGGTGAGGCTGTCGACCTCGCCGAATGCGCCGTTGGCGTGCAGCAACGCCTTCGCCGACAACATCGGCGCGAACGTGGTGCAGTGTTTCTCCGGCGCCGTGACGTTGCCAGCCTCGCCAGCGACTGGCAGCGCCGGTACTGCTGTCGCCTGGACACCCGACAACACAGTGCGCATCGAATTGACGGTGCCGTTCCTCTACCAGGGCGGAACGCTTTGCATCGATGTGACCGGTCAGCCGATCGCTGGCCAGCAAACATGGTGGATGGCGGACGCGGCCGAAGAAGTCGTGAGTGGATCCCACGCAATAGAGATTGGCACCGGCTGTGGTGTGTATGGCGGACCGTTGCATCAGTGGAGTCAGGTGCAGGCCCGATCGCTGGTCGTCGGTGGCTACGGCGTGTTTCGCGCCCAAGGTGCGGCCAACACGGTTGCGCTGGCGATGTTTGGCGCACCATCCGCGGGACCGATCCCGTTGTCGTTGTTTGGCATCCCAACGCCCGGTTGCAACTGCCACCTCGATCCGCTGCAGCCAATCCTGATGATTCCCGCCTTCTTTGAGTTAGAGCCGCAAGCGTTTGCTGGCACCCCGGCGATGGCGGAAGTGCTGGTGCCCTTGCCCGCGGTGCCTCAGGCGCTGGGGTTCCAGATGACGACGCAATGGTTCGATCTCGCCCAAATGGCGGTGAGCAACGCAATCTCCTGGCAGGTGGCCAATGCCACTCCGACTCTCGATATGGCTTTGGTGGAAGGCAACCCGGCCGGTGCGGTGGGCACAGTCACGACCTACCTCGCGCACGTTCTGCGGTTTGAATACCAGTAGAGAAGGGGAACGACGTCGGCTCGCTGGTTCGTGACGCGTTCGCTGTCCGATCCTTGCTGCCTACAGTTCT
>CANEYR010000130.1 GCA_947444055.1 Planctomycetota bacterium | reverse complement strand
GGGGGGGGGGGGATGGTAGAGCGATTGTTGGAGGCGATCGGCGATGTGGAGTCGCTGACCGATGGCGTCATGTTCCACGGTGAGAACTCCGCTGCTCTGTCCTCGATGATTGCTCGCCACCGAGAATCGGTGAAGTGCGTCTACATCGATCCGCCCTACAACACCGGCGGGGACGGGTTCGCCTACAAGGACACGTACCAGCACTCAAGCTGGCTGGCGATGCTGCGAGATCGTGTCGCTATCACCCGTGGTCTGCTTGGCCATGACGGCGTGTTCCTGTCGAGCATTGATGACACTGAGCAACCCATTCTTCGTCTGCTCATGGATGCTGAGCTCGGGTCGTCAAATCGCCTCGCCAACATGGTCTGGAAGGGGGCTACGGACAACAACCCAACGAGGATTGCTACCGAACACGAGTACATCGTCTGTTACGCGAAGGCCTTGGCGGGGACCGAGGCAGAGTGGAAGAGTTCGGTCAACGATTCGAAAGACCTGATGCTGAAGGAGTGGCAGCGGCTTCGCGAGGCATGCCAAGGTCTCCCAGAGCTTCAGCAACGGTTCCGAGAATTCATTCGGAACAATCGCGAGGCTCTCGGCCCGATCACGCACTACGACCGAGTGGATGAGGAGGGGCCGTACACTGGCAGCCGCAAGGTGCACAACCCCGGTAAGGAGGGCTACCGCTACGACGTGGTGCATCCAAGGACGGGAAGGCCATGTGTGCAGCCAGCGAGGGGCTATCGCTTCAAACCCGAGACCATGAAGGACCTGTTGGCCAGCGGGAAGGTCGTCTTTGGTGAAGACGAGTCTCAGATCATCCAGATCAAGGAGTACCTGCGCGACTACTCGGCCGGACTGAAGGGGCTTGTTGAGCTTGACAGTCGAGTTGCTGCGAACGTCCTCGAGGCGATGTTCGGCTCAAGAGTGGTCTTCAAGAACCCTAAACCCGTTGAGTTGCTCGTTGGTCTTCTGGCGTTCGTCGCATCACCTGGTCGAAGTGTTCTCGATTACTTCGCAGGATCGGGCACAACCGGGCACGCCGTCATCAACCTGAACCGCGAGGACGGCGGTCGGCGGAAGTTCCTGCTTGTCGAGATGGGCGACCATTTCGACACGGTGCTCATGCCGCGCATCAAGAAGGTCACGTTCACGCCCGAGTGGAAGGACGGCAAGCCAGCCCGTCCAGCCACACACGAAGAAGCCGAGCGCAGCCCGCGCATCGTCAAGGTCGTCCGCCTCGAGTCCTACGAGGACGCCCTCAACAACCTGGAGCCGCGCCGCACCACCGCCCAGCAGCGCCTCCTCGGCGAACCCCAGGCACAAGGCCCCGACGGCCTCAAGGAACAGTACCTGCTGCGCTACATGCTGAACGTCGAGACGCGCGGCAGCCAGTCGCTGCTCAACGTCCAGGCGTTCACCGACCCGACCGCCTACAAGCTCAAGGCCAAGCGCCCCGGCTCCGACGAATCGCGCGAGGTCAACGTCGACCTGATCGAGACCTTCCACTGGCTGATCGGCCTCACCGTCCAGCACCTCGGAGCGCCGCAGACGTTCCGCGCCGCGTTCGAACGCGACAGCGAGAAGCGCTTGGTCCTGAAGGGGCGTCTCAAGCAGGAAGACGACGGCCCGTGGTGGTTCCGCAAGGTCGAGGGCGTGACCCGCGATGGCAGGAAGACCCTGATCGTGTGGCGCCGGCTGACCGGCGACCCGGAGCAGGACAACCTCGTGCTTGACACCTGGATGAAGGACAAGCTGAAGATCAGCACCAAGGACTTCGAGTTCGACCTCATCTACGTCAACGGCGGCAACAACCTCGAGAACCTCAAGACCCCCGAGGACACCTGGAAGGTGCGCCTGATCGAAGAGGACTTCCACCGCCTGATGTTCGAGACGGAGGGCGCGTGATGGCGAAGCCGAAGCTCCCCGGTCCATCGCTCGACCACGCCACTGCTCCGCTGTACCGCGAGATTCGTCTCGTCCTCGAGTCTGCGCGCGCTGGCGCCCACCGTGCCGTCAACGCCGCGATGGTGCATGCCTACTGGCAGGTTGGGCGCCTGATCGTCGAGCACGAGCAGAAGGGGCGCAGTCGCGCGGACTATGGAGAAGCGGTGATCGCCACCCTGGCGGAACGCTTGACGCGAGATCTGGGGAGCGGGTTCGAGAGGCGCAACCTCTGGTACATGCGCAGCTTCTTCGTCGCCTTCCCGATTCGTCACGCGCTGGGTGACGAATCGGCGGCCGCCAAGAAAGTGAACGCACTGCGTTCACAATTGCCCAGACCGAAGAAACGCGCCGCAGGGCGTCTCGAATTGGCGGCGCAGCGCGCAGGGTCTGCAGGAGAACCGGCTCTGCGCATGGAGCTGTCGTGGACTCACTACAGGCTGCTGTTGGGCGTGCAGGACACCGCAGCCCGCGAGTGGTACATGAACGAAGCGGCGGATCAGCACTGGTCCACGCGCCAGCTCGACCGCCAGATCTCGGTGCTGTACTTCGAGCGCCTGCTGGCCAGCCGCAAGAAGGCACCCGTTCGCAAGGAAGCTGCCGCCAAGCTGGCCAAGGTCGAGCCCGAGCAGTTCATCCGCGACCCGTACGTGCTCGAGTTCCTCGACCTCAAGGACTACCCCGCACTGCGCGAGACGACGGTCGAGCAGGCGATCATCGACAACCTGCAGGCGTTCCTGCTCGAGCTGGGCAAGGGCTTCTCGTTCGTCGCCCGCCAGAAGCGCGTGCGGTTCGAGGACGACGACTTCTACCTGGACCTTGTCTTCTACAACTACCTGCTCAAGTGCTTCGTCCTGATCGACCTCAAGGCCGGCAAGTTGACGCATCAGGACATCGGCCAGATGGACACCTACGTGCGCGTGTTCGACGCCCATGCCCGCACGGAGGGCGACAACCCGACCATCGGCCTGATCCTGTGCTCGACGAAGAATGAGGCGATGGCCAAGTACTCAGTGCTCAGCGAAGGGCGGCAGATCTTCGCGGCCAGGTACATGAAGATCCTGCCCACCGAGGCACAGCTCGCGCGTGAGATGGAGCGCGAGCAGCGGCTGCTGGAAGAGCGCCTCCCAAAGAAGAGGAGGCGCTGATGGCCACGGCTCGTCGCCGGAGGCCGCAGGTGCCGTTCCCGCACAAGCTCGTGCTCCACCAGTGGATGCTGTCCCTGCTCGGCGTCGATCGCCTCGAGCAATTGTCGGTTCACCTGCGCCACGAGGGTGCGGAGGGGTTGGACCAGAACAACGTGCATCGCTTCCACCATGCACTGATCGGGCTCGTCAACTTGACCGAGCTGACGACTGGGTTGCTGCGCGAGTACGACCAGAACATCGTCAAGCACACTCAGCGCCTCAACGAGCACCGCATCACACGCGGCGAAGAACCGATCGTCTGGAAGTACTTCCAGTACCTGGCACTGCTGTTCACCGAGATCTACCTCGACCGCTACTTCGCTGACCCGGTGGCCCTGCGCGCGGCGCTGAATGCGCAGATCGAGAAGTGGAACGTCGACAAGCCAGAGGCCGACCAGCTCGGGGTGCTCGACACCAAGAGCGAAGCCTGGACACAGCTGAACAAGCTGGCGTTCTGGGTGGCGACGGGCGGCGGCAAGACGCTGGTGATGCACGCCAACATCCTGCAGTTCCGCCACTACTTGGCGAAGCACGGGCGGCAGCGCGAACTCAACCGCATCATCCTGCTCACGCCCAACGAAGGGTTGTCGCAGCAGCACCTGCGCGAGTTCGACACCGCGGGAATCGCCGCCGAGATCTTCAGCAAAGACAAGCCCGGCCTGTTCACCAAGCAGGGAGTGGAGATCCTGGAGATCACCAGGCTGCGGGAGGAGGCGGGCGAGAAGACGGTTGCCGTTGACGCCTTTGAGGGCAGCAACCTCGTGCTGGTGGATGAGGGGCATCGCGGCACCTCGGGCGGCGGTGAAGGCTCGTGGATGACCAACCGCGACAAGCTGTGCGCCAAGGGCTTTTCCTTCGAGTACTCGGCGACGTTCGGCCAAGCCGTCAAGGGCGACGCCAAGCTCACGGATCGATACGCGAAGAACATCCTGTTCGACTACTCGTACCGCTACTTCTACGGCGACGGGTTCGGCAAGGACTACCAGATCCTCAACCTGGACGAGGACACCCAACGCGATCACCAGGAGCCGTACCTCGTCGCGTGCCTGCTGTCGTTCTTCCAGCAGCAGCGGCTCTATCGAGAGCACGCGAGTGCGTTTCGACCGTTCCAGATCGAGAAGCCGCTGTGGGTCTTCGTCGGCAGCAGCGTGACGGCGACGCTGGCCAAGCAGGACGCCTCCGACATTGTCGAGATCCTGCAGTTCTTCGCGCGCTTCGTCGCCGACCGTGGCAGCAGCATCCAGCGCATCGACCGCGTGCTGAATCAGGGGCTCATCACGTCGACGAACCAGAACCTGTTCGCTGGGCGATTCCAGTACCTGAACACTCTTCGACTGACCGCCACGCAGGTGTTCGAGGAGATCTTGACGACGCTGTTCCACGCGCCTGGCGGCGGCCATCTCTACGTCGAGGACTTGAAGGGCGCGAGTGGCGAGATCGCCCTGCGCATCGGCGCCGAGAACGAGGAGTTCGGCGTGATCAACGTCGGCGAGGCCAGCAAGCTCGTGAAGCTGTGCGCGGAGAAGGGCCTGCTCACGGGATCACGAGAGTTCTTGGGCTCGCTATTCCACGGCATCAATGAACCTGCTTCCCCCGTCAACCTGCTGATTGGGTCGAAGAAGTTCACCGAGGGTTGGAGCAGCTGGCGCGTTTCGACCATGGGCTTGATGAACGTCGGCGTAGGCGAGGGCGCGCAGATCATCCAGCTCTTTGGGCGCGGCGTGCGACTGAAGGGCTACGGCAAGAGCCTGAAGCGCAGCGTCAAGGCGCAGCTTCCCGAGGGTGTCGAGCGCCCCAAGCACATCGGGCTGCTTGAGACTCTAGGCATCTTTGGCATCCATGCCAACTACATGGCGCAGTTCCGCGCCTTCCTCGAACAAGAAGGCCTGCCGACGAGCGACGACCGGATCGAGATCCTGATGCCGGTGATCAAGAACCTGGGCACGCAACAGCTCAAGACCGTACGGCTCAAGAAGTCCATCAACGGGGTCACCACCGACTACGGACATGCCTTCCGCAGGTTGGGACCCGTGCCGACGATCAAGCCTCCGGACTCGTCAGATGGAGTCGAAGCCAAGAACCTTCAGAAGACCCAGGTCGTCCTGAACTGGTACCCGAAGATCCAGGCGATGAAGTCGGGAGGTTTGGTCGGTGGCGACTCGGAGTCTGCGCCCAATAGCACGCACCTCGCCGCGCACCACGTGGCGTTCCTCGATCTGGACCGACTCTACTTCGAGCTGGAACGGTTCAAGGCGGAGCGGGGCTGGCACAACCTCAACATCACGCGATCCGGGATCCAGTCGCTGCTCGCCGACCCGAGTTGGTACGAGCTGCTCATTCCTGCCGAGCAGATGGAGATCGGTTCGTTCGACAACGTTCGAACATGGGAAGAGATCGCGCTCGCGTTGCTCAAGAACTACACGGATCGCTACTACACGTTCCGCAAGCGCGAGTGGGAGATGCCGCACCTCGAGTATCGCGACCTCGAAGCCAGCGACCCGAACTTCCTGGTCAAGGAAGGGATCGACGAGGGCTACTACCGCATCCTCATCGACAGGTCGCAGGAAGAGATCGTTGCCAAGCTGAACGAACTCAAGGCTGCGATCGAGAGGGGAGTACTCAAGGACTGGTCGTTCCGGGAGCTGAAGGCCATTTGCTTCGGGCGGCACCTGTACGAGCCGCTGCTGTGCCTCGACGGCGACCTCGTCGAGATCAGTCCCACCCCATTGAACTCAGGGGAACGTAAGTTCGTCGAGGACCTCCGGACTTTCCACGACGCCAACACCGCCTACTTCAAGGGCCGCGAGCTCTACCTGCTGCGCAACCTCAGTCGTGGGCGCGGCGTCGGCTTCTTCGAAGCGGGTAACTTCCATCCCGACTTCATCCTCTGGGTGCTGGTCGGTAAGCAACAGCACGTGATCTTCGTGGACCCGAAGGGCATCCAACACCTCGACCCTGGCGACCCCAAAGTCGAATTTCACGACACGATCAAGGACATCGAGCGACGGCTCGGCAACGGCAACGTTCGCCTGGAGTCCTTCATCGTGTCGAACACTGCCTCGCACACGATGAAGATGCGATGGAGGATGGACAAGGCCGAGATGAACAAGCGGCACATCCTGTTCCAAGCGGAGGACAAAGACAGTTACGTGAAGACGATGCTTGGGGGTTGATGCTTGAGAAGCGGCGCCGCTACTTCCCAACCGGTGCGAACTGCGCGCGGATGCGAACGGCACGATCCAAACCATCGCGCGACTGCAGCAGCTTCTGCCGCACGTCGGCACTGAGTTCTCGCGTGCGCAAGAAGTCATCGACGATCGCCAGGGCCGCCGCCGACGAGTGACCGTTCACGAAGGCGTCGAGCCAGGCCGGCATGAAGAAGATGCGGCGGTTCTGCTTCACCCAGTCGACGCGTTCGAGTGCCTTCGCGAGGAACGGCAACGTCAACTCGTGTTGCCGCGGCCAGTGCAACCATGACAGGCTGTCCTGGGTCCATTGCTCGGGCGGTGCGCTCAGCTCCAGATACTGCGACCAGTACTCACCCTTGCTGGCGGCGGTCGGCGTCGCGGCGCGCGCCAGGAACAGCTCCTTGCCGACGTCCTCGCCGGCGAAGCGCTTGGCCAGCTGTTCGAACTCATCCGTCAAGGCGCCCGCCGCCAGCAACGCGGCCGCCGCCAGATACGCGTCCTGCTTGCCGGGCGCCAGCCCCGCTGGCAGCTCCTTGTTGTGCACGACGGCGCGGCACAGGGCGAGCACCCGCGCATCCGTGCTGGCGCGCGCGAGAAAGCGGAACGTGCCGAGCTCACGCCCTGAGTTGCCTTCGTCTTGTAGTTGGCGCAGCAGCAAGTCTGTGGCGCGCTGCAGCAGCGGCGCTGCCTGCTCGTCCCCCAGATAGCGCAACACCGACGTGCCGAACGTCTCCAGCAACCAACCGTGGGTGTCAGCATCGCGTTCTCTTGCGAGCAACAACAACAGCACGTTCGCGAAGTCCGCAGGATGCAGTTCGGCCGCGCGCACCGCTTCAAACAGGGCCGCCGTTGCACTGGCACGACGTTGCGCATCCACTTCGCGTGGCACGTGCGTGAGCAACCAAGCGCGCGTGCGCGCATCGGGCACGAACTGGCCATAGGCGATGTCGCGCGGGTTGCAGAGCACCGCGGCCGGCGGCGCTAGCCCTTCCAGCGCGCTGACCGTCGTCGTCGCCGCATCGCTGCGCACGGCCACTGTGCGGGTGCCGCCCACCAGATCGAACACCAACAACTCAAGGTCGAGCGGCCAGCTGCCGTCGCCGCCGATGGCACGTTGCGTCAGCGTCGCGGCCTTGACGATGCCGTTGTCGTCGAGCTGCCAATCGAGTCGCACCTGCGGCATCGAGGGGGCGAGCAACCAGCGTTCGGACCACCGACCGAGATCGCTGCGCGAAGCGTTCTCGAGCGCGGCGGCGAGATCGCGCCACTCCGCGTTGCCGAAGGCGTGCGTCTCCAGGAAGCGCTGCAGGCCAGCTCGGAACGCGTTCTCGCCCAGTCGTTCATGCAGCGCGCGCAGCACGGCGGGGGCCTTGTTGTAGACGATCGGTCCGTACGCGGACTTGGCGTCGGCGAGGTTCTGCAGGTCTTGAAACACCGGCGTGGTGCCTGGCGTGCCGTCGACTTCGTAGGCGCGCGGCTTCACGCGCTGACCAAAACGCAGCCACGGTTGTTGCTCGGGTTCGAGCGCCGCCATCGCTTGGTAACCCACGAAGGTCGCGAAGCCTTCCTTCAGCCATAGATCGTCGAACCACCGCATCGTCACCAGGTTGCCAAACCACTGGTGGCTGAGTTCGTGGTAGACGAGCGTGCTGCGGCGCACCCGTTCGCTCGCCGTCGGCACGTGGTCGAAGACCAGCGCTTGCTCGCGGTAGAAGATGGCGCCAGCGTGCTCCATGCCGCCGTACGGGAAGCCTGGCAGCAAAACGAAGTCGAGCTTGTCGAACGGGTAGGGCACACCGAACTGCGCAGCCAGCCAGCGCACACCATCGCGATGCAAGCGCACGAGCGTGTCCTGGTCGACGTTCGCCAGTTGCGAAGACCGCAGCAAGATGTGCATTGGCTCGCGCGTGGTGATGCCGGGGGCTTCCGGTTGCGGGGCGTCGAGGATCGCGAACGGGCCGCACGCGAAGGCGGCGAGGTAGGTCGGCAGTGACTTGCTCGCGGCGAACCGCCAAAACGTGCCGACGACTTCGCGCGGGGGCTCGTTCACCACTTCGCGCGCCGTGTTGGCGATCGCCGTGAAGTCACTCGGCAGATCGAGCTCGATGCGAAAGACGGCGCGCAGGTCCGGCTGGTCAAAGCACGGGTAGAGACGATGCGCGTCCGCTGGCACCACCAGCGTGTAGTAGTACTCGCGCCCATCTGCGGGGTCTTTGTAGACGGTGAGCGGGGTGCCAGTCGGGGCCACCTTCGAAGTGAAGCTGGCTGAGATCATGTTGAAGCCGCGGCGCAACGAGTCAGCCGGCACCAACACATGGTCATGCACCGTGCGCAATGGCACGGGTCGCGTGTTGACCAGCACGTTCGTGAGTTCGTCGCCGCCCCAATCGAGCACGAGGGGCGTGGTCACGTCGCGATCGGCAGGCAAGTGAAAGCGGATGGTCGCGGTGCCGATCACGGCTGCGATGCCGGGCGTGATGCGGAAGCGCAGGTCGTATTCGACGTCGCGCACCACCTCGGCGCGTTGCCGCGCCAACTCTCGCGCAATGCCAGCAACTGGATCCTGCGGGAGAACGGTCATGACGAGGGCTAGCAGCATGGGGGAGAGTCGTGTTGGTGTGGCGTCACCAGCCCGCCAGCAGTCCTTCCTGCAGCAGCACCGTGAGATTCCACGCCGCGTGCACGAGCATACTGGGCACCAGGCTCGCGGTGCGCAGGCGCAACCAGCCAAGGGCGAGGCCCATCAGGAAGTGGCTGGGCAGAACGGCGGGCGACATGTGGATGATCGCGAACAAGGCGTGCGGTGGCGTTCGCGTGCAAGGGCATCAACAGCGCGGCGCCCAAGCCGCGTGCAGGCTGCCGACCGTGATTGCGTGATGAGAGGCGTGCCACACCGGTTTGCCCAGTTCGAACAGGATCGCTTGCGGTGATTCGTGGCGCACGCCGCAAGCCTCGGCAATGCCGCGGGCGACGGCACGATCGGCGATCACGTCCACGAACATGGTCGGCACGTCGGGCAGCTCGCGGCGGAACACTTCGTAGTGGGCGAGGGCGGCGGCGCTGATCGGGCAGCTGGGACTGTGTTTGAAGAGCAGCACGCGCGGTTGCTGCAGACCCTGCGCGAAGGCGGCGAGGTCGTGGAGGAGGCAGTGCGGCATGGGTGTATTGCTGACCCTGGCCAATTCACCAAGGTAGCTGACTGCTACGAGTGGGACCGCCCGCTGGCGACTTTCGCGGTCATCGCGACTGGGCGTGCCGACCACCTGGCTTCGATCCGCAGCCAGGCGGGGTTCGCCGGACGCGATGCGGTCGCGGTGAGGCGGCTGCGGGGCAGGCGACGAACCAAGACGGCGCGGAGAAGGTGCTGCGCCGCAAGTCCAAGCGCCGCAAGCGCCGATGTCTCCGGAGCCTGCTGGGGCCCCCAGGTGGGGGTTGCGGGTGTCAACCGTCGTCGCTTACATCTTTGCCCCAGCAAGCCCAGGCGCGTGGGACGCGTCACCTCGGGCTGACGCCATCTACCCATCCATCTCACGCTCACTCGATCCCACTATGGTCGACCAGACCCCGCAATCACTACCCCTGCTCTTCTCGTTCAAGCAGGTCGTCGTCGGCAACGGCTTCATTGCCGGCGTTGAGATGAACGGTCGTGCGTTGCTGGAAACGGATTGGGTAGGCGGTCGCGCAGAGGCCTGGATCACAGGCATCGAACCAGTAGGCATCTCGGGCGGGGGCGGCGATCGCGGCCTCGCGTTCGGCGAGTTCCGCAAATCCTGGACGCTGGTGGTGTTCGACCTTGCTGAACAGGCCCGGGACTTCCAAGAGTTCAAGAGCCTGTGCGAGACGTTCCTCGCCTCAAATCAGCCGAACATGACGCAGCTCTGGACCGACGCCGTAGCCGTTGTCCGCAAGAGCCACTACGTCGATGCGTCTCTTGGCAGAGAGGATGCGAGCCAGAAGGTCACCTTCAAGGTCTTGGACCTCGCCAACATGCGGCCCGACCACAACAAGGTCGAGAATGGCGTGCAAGTAGCTGCGTAGGGGGTTCCTCTGGCACCTTCCGCCTGAGCGCGGTGAGGGAGGCGCTTGCACAGTGCCTGCCGAATTGCAGATGGCAGTTGGGCAAGCACAACCACCACATGTACCCACCGGGCGGCGGGCCTCCTTGCTACCTGTCGACTGGCGCGCACGGCTCAGGGCCTAGGGCAGAGATTCAGCGCGGGCAGGTGAAGACAATGGGGCGGCAGTTCGGGATCACAGAATGCCTACGCCAGCAGTTGCCCGGACTCTGAGGTGACGCGCGTGGTCGCGAGCGCGCGCGGTCGGCATCTGCAGGCTCGTCGACGTCGTCGGTGAGGATCAGCAACGTGCTCTTGTGTTTGTGGCGGATGGCGGCGCGCAGCAGCTGACCGAAGCACCCCACAGGCCCGTCGACTTTGCGGCGCGCGCCGAGTCCGATCTTCTGCTGGCCCGCGCTTTCGTGGCACATCACCCGGCGGCGACGTCTGCAAACCCGACCCTCGGCGAACTACCATCGCGGCGCCATGCGCCTCGTCACCACGTTCACGTTCATCTTGCTGCTCGTTGCTTGCACCGTGCCCAAGACTGCCGCTGTCGTCACCTACACGCTGGTGCAGTTGAAGACTGGCTCGTGCCAGGAACCGCTGACGAAGGCGGAGAGCGCGACGATCTTCGGCGGCCACTTCGCCAACATGGGGCGCCTCGCGCGCGAAGGCTCGCTGTTGGTTGCGGGCCCCTATGGGAAGGAGAAGAGCGATCCGGCGCTGCGTGGTCTGTTCGTGCTCGATACCGCCGATCGTGAGCAAGCGGAAAAGTTGGCGGCGACGGATCCTGGCTTCGTCGCGGGTTTGTTTCGTTTCGAATTCGCGAGCTTGACCACCGCGGCACCGCTGCGCGCGCTGCGCGTCGCTGACCTCGCTGCGCACGACGCGATCGTCGCCTCAGGCCGCACGCCGAGCCCCGGTGAAGGATGCCGCAACTACGTGTTGCTGAGTGTAGAGAACGGGGACGCTGCCGCCGCCGCCTTGGCGGGCAATGCCGCGGTGTTGGCGTTCGCGCGCCTCGATGGCCGACGCGCCTTGCTGTGGCTCGACGCCAAGGACAAAGCGGCGGCGTCGGCGCTGCTGAGGCCGTTTGCGGCGCGACTCGGCGCGTTCCAGCTCGACGAGTGGTTTGGTAGCGGGCTGCTGGCGGACCTGCCGACGCTCGCGGGTTGCTGAGCGCCTACGGCAGAATGCGCACGCGGCCTTCTGCATCGGCGACCACGATGCGGCCGGCCATGCCGACAAACAGCCCGTGGTCGACGACACCTGGCAGCGCATCGAGCGTGCGCTGGAGCGCCGCCGGATCGGCAATGCCCGGATAGCGGCAATCGAGCACGAAGTTGCCGTTGTCGCTGACGAACGGCGCGCCATTGCGTTCGCGGCGCGCGACTTCGCAGCCGGTCGCGGCGACGCGCCGCGCACTGTGTTGCCAACCAAACTGCACGACTTCGACCGGCAGCTTGAAGAGTTTGCCCAGCACCGGCACCAGCTTCGACTCATCGACGATGACGACGAGTTCTTTGGCGATGACGGCGACCAGCCGTTCGCGCAGGTGGGCGCCGCCGCCGCCCTTGATCAGGTTCTTCTTGGGATCGACTTCGTCCGCGCCATCGATGGCGAGGTCGAGCTGCTGCACGTCGTCGAGCGGCAACACCGGAATGCCGAGTTTGCCCGCGAGCTCGGTGGTCGCCTGGCTGGTCGCGACGCCGCGCACGCGCAGGCCGGATCGCATGCGTTCGGCGAGGCGTTCGAGCACGAACGCAAACGTCGAGCCGGTGCCGAAGCCGATGGTGGTGCCATCCTGGACGAGGTCGGCGGCGGCATAAGCCGTGGCGCGCTTGGCGAGATTGGCGTCGGTCATGCGGGCGAAGCTAGCCGTTTGCCACCGTCAAGGCACTAGGCCCATCGAGCGCTCGCGCGATGGCGCCGCGGTGCGTAGCCTGCGCCGCGTGTCCGAGGTTCGCAGCAAGTTGCCGGTGCGCGTGCAGGTCGGGTATGCGACCGCCGAAGCGGGCCTCAACACCGCCGAGACGATCCTGCGGCTGTACCTGCTGGCCTTCTACACCGACGTCGTCGGCCTGTCGGCGCAACTCACCGGGCTGGCCGCGAGCCTCGCCATCGTCTGGGACGCGATCATGGATCCGATCATGGGCGTCATCAGCGATCGCACGCGCCACCGCTTTGGTGGGCGGCGCTTCTACTTGCCGATCGGCGCGCTGTTGCTGGCGCTGGGCCTCGTCGCAG
>CANEYR010000129.1 GCA_947444055.1 Planctomycetota bacterium | reverse complement strand
GGCGCGTTCGCGTCGGTGCCAGTCGAGCGACGCCGACTTCCCCGCTGTTCGCCCGCGCCGCCAAATCCGGCAGAATGCGCCGCTCCCGGCTTTTCCCGCTTGCCGCGAACAGCGCCTGCCCGCGCGTCGCTCTCGATCTGATTTCCCATGAACGCTCCCGACCAGCCGACCGTTCCCCACTCGCCTGACGACAAGGCGCAGGTCGAGCGCATGGTGGCGACCTGCATCGAAGCGCTGGAGCGCGGCGAACCGGACCCGGCGACGCGGGTCTGCGGCGAGCGGCCCGATCTGCTGGCGCGCGTGCGGCGGCGGCTGGCGCAGTTGGCGCAGCGCGGGCTGATTCCGGCGCAAGAAGAACTGCCGACGTCGATCGGGCCGTACCGCATCCAGCGAGAACTCGGCAGCGGCGGCATGGGCAGCGTCTATCTGGCGCAGCAGCTCCAGCCGGTGCAGCGGCAGGTGGCTTTGAAGGTCGTCAAGCTCGGCATGGACACGCGCGAGGTCGTCGCGCGCTTCCAGGCGGAGCGGCAGGCGCTCGCGCTGATGAACCACCCGAACATCGCGCAGGTGTTCGATGCGGGCATCACCGCCGAGGGGCGGCCGTACTTCGTCATGGAGTACGTCAGCGGCAGTGCGCTGACGGTCTTCTGCGACGAACGGCAGTTGCCGCCCATCGCGCGCGTGCAATTGATGGCGGTGGTGTGCCGCGCGGTGCAGCACGCGCACGACCGCGGCTTCATCCATCGCGACCTCAAGCCCGGCAACGTGCTGGTCGCCGTGCACGAGGGTGAGTTCACGCCGAAGATCATCGACTTCGGCATCGCCAAGGCGACGGCGGTTGCCGAGCAGGCGGCGACCCGGGTGGCGGGGCTGCAGACGCGCGCCGACCAGGTGCTCGGCACGCCCGAGTACATGAGCCCCGAGCAGATGCGCACCGGTGGCCTCGAAGTCGACACGCGCTCCGACGTCTATTCGCTCGGCGTCACGCTGTACGAACTGCTGTGCGGCGAGCTGCCCTTCGATTCGCAACGCCTGCGCACGGCGACGCGGCACGAACTGGAACGCATCTTGCTCGACGAATCGCCGACGCAGCCGAGCAAGCGCCTGTCGCAGGTCGATGTCCAGGTGATCGCCGCGCGCGGTGGCGAACGCACCGGGGTCGCGCGCGCGATCGCCGGCGAGCTCGACTGGATCACGCTGCGGGCCCTGGCCAAGTTGCCGCAGCACCGCTACCCGTCGGCGTTGGCGATGGCGGAGGACCTGGAGCGCTGGCTCGCGAACGAGCCGGTGATGGCTGCCCCGCCGGGGCGCACCTACCGGCTGCGCAAGTTCGTGCGGCGCCATCGCGTTGCCGTGGGCGCCGCCGCGGCCGTGCTGATGGCGCTGGTGGCGGGTCTGTCGGTGAGTCTGATGGCGACTGCGGCAGCGCGCGCTTCGCAGCGGGGCGCGGACTCGGCGCGCGAGACGATGGCGGCGTTCTATGGTCTCGCGCGCGACGCCGTCGGCAGCCTGGTCGATGTCGCCGATACGGAACTGGCCGAAGTACCGCAAGCCGATGCCGTGCGCCGCCGCATGCTCGCCGAGGCGATCCGTCACTACGAAGCGCTGCGTTCCCTCGATGCGGCCGATCCGGCGCTGCGCCTCGATCTCGTCGATGCGACGGCCCGCATCGGCACGCTGCAGCGGCGGCTCGGCCAGACCGACGACGCGCTGCGCACGCTGCAGCGCTGCGTGATCGATGCGGATGCGCTGCTTGCAGCGGCCCCGCTGCAGGCGCGGCCGCTGCAGCTGGCGATCTTCGCGCACAGCCAGCTGGCGAGCACGTTCAGCACGACCGGCCGCAGTGATGCAGCGGAACGAGCGACTGCGCGCGCGCTCGAACTGGTGGCCGCGGCGCGGTTGTTGCCCGGTGCTGGGCTCGGCGACCTCGATCTGCAAGAGGCGCATCTGTGCGCCAACCTGGCGATCGAACTCGACGACGACACGGCGCGGGCGCTGGCGTTCCACGAGCGGGCACTCGCGGCACTCGATCGCGCCGCGCGGCATGACGCAGCCACCGAACGCGACCGTGCGCGCATGGCGGCGAGCTACGCCGAGACGTTGACGCGCGCCGATCGGCAGGCCGATGCTGCGGCGGCTCTGGTGGCAACGGCAGCGCGGCTGGCGACGTTGCCAGCCGACGCCAGCGCCAAGGTGCGCGAAGCCGAGGCGATCGTTCAGGACCAGCTGGCGACCGTGCTGCGTCGGCTCGATCGCATGGCGGAGGCGCGGGCGGCCCAGGAGCGCGCGGTCGCGCTGTGCCACGCGCTCGCCGCGGAGCATCCGGACGTGCCGTCGCACGCCGACAGCGAAGCCGGTGGTTGGCACCAGCTGTCGCAGATGCACGAGGACGCGGCGGATTTCCCGGCCGCGCTCGCGGCGGTGGCCAAGGCCCTGGTGATCCGTGAGCAGTTGGTGGCGCGCGCGCCGCAGAACCATCGCTTCGGCATGCGGTTCGTCCGCTCGTTGCTGCAGCAGGGTGATCTGCAGCTGCAGTCGTGGCAGAAGCTCGGCACCGACCGCGCGCTCGGCGGCGCCACGTTGTTGCAGGCGGCGCGGTGCATCGACGCGTTGTTGCAGCAGCACGGCGACGACATTGACGTGGTGCTGACGTACGGCGCGGTGCACGGCGCGCTGGGTGCGCTGGCGACGACCGAGCAGCGCTTTGCCGACGCCGTGGCCGAGCACGCGGCGGTGCGCGATGCGACGCAGGCCAGGTTGGTCAACTTCGCGACCAATCCCGACGTGCACTACCAGCTGGCGATGGCGGCCAACAACCTGTTGCAGGCGCACTACCTGGATGGCGACAAGGCCGCTGCGGTGGTTGCCGGCGAGGCTGGCCTGCCGCACCTGCTGCGCGGGTTGGCGCTCGATGCGCGGCATCGGGCGTTGCGTGATCTCGCCGCCACGCTGTACAGCCGGGTCGCGATGGCGCACCTGCAGACGGGCGACTTCGACGGCGGCGTCGCGTTGTTGCAGGCGATGATGCAGCGGCCGGAGCTGGGCGCCGACGGCAAGGAGCAGGCCTGCCTGCTGCTGGCGAACTCGCTCGACCAGGCGGAGGCGCACGCGCAGCACGACGAATGGCAGCTGCGATTGGTCGAGGACCTCGGGGCGGCGATCGCTGCGCGCGGCGACCTGGCCACGGCGTTGGCGCGGCCTGCGCAAGCGAAGGGGTTCTCGCACCCGGGCTCGCGGTTGCGCGACTTCGACCTGCGCATCGCATTGGCCGACCAGCTCGGCAAGCTCGAGCTTCGCGAGGAGCAGGCGCGCTGGCTCGAGGAAGCCACGCAGCTCGCCGCTTCGCTGCCCGGCATCGCGTCCGATCGCGCGCGCAATCTGCTGTCGCAGCAGGTGGAGTTGGTGCTGGCGCAACGCGACGCCAAGGCGGCGATCGCGCAGCTCGATGGGCACCTCGCCGCGGTGGGCGACGCGAGCGGCAGCAACTACCTGGTCGCGGTGCTGTTCGCGCGGGCGCGTGATCTGCTCGAGGCCGGGCCGGAGCAGCAGCGCATCGACGCAGCCGTGGTTTCGCGGTTGCGGTTCGCGGTCGAGCAGCGCGAGGTGCCGCGCGATGCCGTGCGGCACCCGAACTTCGCGTTCCTGCGCGGTCGACCGGACTTCGCGGCGCTGCTGGAACAGTGATGCGCCAAAATGGCGTCACATACACGTAATGGCAGTTTGTGGACTGTCGGTGTGTCCTACGAACTGGGTCAGTGCCAGCAAAAACAATAGGTTACGTGCGCACGCCATGATGGCTGGTTTGGCACTTCGGTTGCTTTAGGAGCGGCATCCGGAAACCCAAACAAGGAGCAACTGACCATGCAGAAGTCGACCCAAGCCACCCTCCCGCAGCCGCGTGATCCGTTCCAGACCCTGTTCGGCCGACTGTTCGGCGACACCCTGCCGGAGTTCTACGGCGCCACCGAGACGGCCGGCGCGCCGCGCACCAACATCAGTGAGAACGACGCGGCCTACGAGCTGTCGTTCGAGCTGCCGGGCCTCGAGGAGAAGGACATCCACGTCAACATGCAGGACCACATGCTGACGGTCACCGCCGAGCGCAAGGACAACCGTGAGAGCGCTGGCAAGCGCTGGCATCGTGTCGAACACCGCTACGGCCAGTTTGCGCGCACGATCTCGCTGCCCAACGACGCCGCGGCGGCGGGCATCGACGCGGTCTACAAGCAGGGCGTGCTGACGATCACGGTGCCGAAGGCGCTGGAGTCGCGGCCGACCAAGATCGCGGTGAAGACCGCGTAGGGTCCGCCCAAGAACTACCTGCCGGTTAGCCGTCAGCCAGTCGCTGGCAGGTCATGGACAGAGAGCAGACCGAGCCGTCGCCAGCCGATGGTCAGCATCCAGGTTCGCGCCGCGGTGACGGGTCGCGGCATCGCTTCGATGCCGCGCACCGTCACCGCCTCGCGGAAGCCGTCGAACCACGGTGCTGAAGTGTAGGTGTCGATCGCTTGCGTGATCTTCACCTCGCGGCCTGCGGCCGCGTGCTTCTTGCCGTTCCCCAGCACGTAGCGCAGCGCGTTGCGCACCTCGCGCGGCGACTTCAGGATGCGGTCGTGGTAGCGATCGGCGAACACGGTGCCGCGGCGGCGCCAAAGCCGGTTCAAGGCCTTGGCGATGCGAATCGCAAGGCCCTGTAGACCGCGCGACAGGGTCGTGCGGTCGGCAGCTTCGACCAGGAAGTGCAGATGGTCGTTGAGCACCGCGTAGTGGGTGAGGCGGAAGCCGGCGCGGTCGCAGCCGCCTACAAACGCGGCGCGTAGCGCCGCGTATGCAGGTCGGCTGCGTAGACGTGGCAAGCCACGCAACAGCTTCATCGTGACATGCGCAGGGAACCGTGCGGCCAGCGCGGCCCGCAGGCCATGGCTGGCCATGGCCTGCGGGCCGTTCGGCTTCCTGCCAGCACCTTCCCGACGGCCGCCGTTCTCATCCACTGCGTGCCTCGACCGAGGGTGCCACCGATACCCAGCCGAAACGGTAGCAGCATGCGAGCGAGCGCGCCGCCGTGGCGAGCGAGCACCAAGCCGATGCGCAAGTGCACGACACGCAGGCCAGCGGCGGTCGCTGGTGCGGTCGCGGCTTCCCATTCGCGCGCCACATCGGCCAAGAAACCGGTGCCCAGCGCGCTCGACTCGCTCAGCTCTTCGTCCCCGCGATCACCGTAGATGCCGGTCGCCGACGCGCTGACCAAGACGGCGGGCGGTGTCGGCAAGGCTGCCAGGGCCCGGCACAAGAGTTCGGTTGCCGGACCGCGACTCGACCGGATGGCCAGCTTCTTCTTGTTGCTCCAACGGCCGTTGGCAACCCCTTCCCCAGCGAGATGCACGACGGCATCGATCGTGCCGAGGCGCGCTGGGTCGATATGGCCGGTGGCGGCATTCCATACCACGGCATCGTCGGCTGCTTCTGGTCGCCGCACGAAGCGCACCACGCCGTGGCCTGCTTGGCGCAAGTGAACGGCCAAGGCCGCGCCGACAAGCCCGCTGGCGCCAGTGATCGCGATGCGCATAGAGGAGGAGGAGGAGGAGTGTTTGCGGTGCCGCCGTGTCAGGGCGGCGACGTCACGGTCGTGCGAGTGAATCCCGCGCGGGATCCACGGTGAGCACGTACTAACCACGTTCGTGCCAAACGACCACCCTTCGCTCCCTCTGCGCCGTGATCACAGCGGGGACGGCCGGCGTCGCGCATCTGCAGCAGCAGCAGCGCCAAATCCTGGGTGTAGCCGCGCAGCAGTTCGGCGATGCGGGAGTTCTTCACCAGCCTGCGGCGGCGACATCGGGCGCAAGCGCGCCTACTTCTGGTCGATGGTCGGCGATTGGATGCTGCGACTGCCGCACGGCACGAGCGAACAATGACTCGTGGCAGGTCCACTGCCACGCCGCCGATTGGCGGCGTCCGCTATCGGCAGGAACGGCGGGGGAGCAGGAAGTAGAAGCGGCGGTCCCGGACCACCGGGAGCCCGTGCGCGTCATCCTGCCGCCCCCGCCTTCGTCGAGCCTGTTAGCTGGTCGGCGATCAGTTGCCGATGACGCTCGCGCTGGCTTTCGACGTCACAGCCTGGAGGTTGCTGTTGATATCGATCCAGAGGGCCGCGCCCTGCGCGTTCAGCTGGAAGCCCAAGATCCCCGGGTTGAGTGGCACCGAGAAGGGATACGTGCCGCTCGGAGCGAACTGGAAGTCCAGGATCGGCGACGCAACGTAGAGGTTGCAGCCCGTCCAGCCGAGACCACTGAGGTCGACGCCAGGGTTCAGCGTGCCGACGCCGAGCAGCAGTGCGCTCAGGCCCGTGGCGGGTGGCAGGTTGCTGACCGTGAAGTTGAACGCCGCGCCGAGCACTGGCTGGCCCGACTGCGCGAACCCGAGGCCACCGCAAGCGGTGCCGTAGGCGCCGATCACGATCGGGGTGTTCGCGGTCGCCTCGTAGTAGATCTCCTCGATGCGGCGGTCCGGACCGTTGATCGCAGCGAAGATCGTGAAACGGCCCCAGCCGTAGTGCGTCATGGCGTCGGCAGCGGTGAAGCGGAAGGCGAAATAGTTATCGCCGTTCAAGCGCCAGTTACCGGGCGCCGCGCCAACGGTCACAGTGCCGCCGCTGTAGCTGCCCGCGGCGCCAACGGTCGTGCCGTAGTTTAGGTTGCCGGCCGAGCCGACCAAGATTGTCGGGAAGCGCAGCATGCCCGTGCCCGAGGCGTTGAACCAGGTCAGCGCGGTTGCGCTGTAGGGGTTGATGTCCCAGCCGGCGACGCTGCCGCCAGCCGCGCCGACCGCGCCGGTCTCGACGTTGATGTAGAGGCCATCGATGTTGTTCGGGATGACCTGCGCGGTGAATGGCGACTGCACGACTTGGGCGTCGACCGATGCGGCGATTGCGGCGACTGCTGCGGCCGCGGCGAAGTGATTAGCAAGACGAGTGATCAGGCTCATGGATAGTGACTGGGTTGTAGGAAAACGACGGAAGTTGGGGGCAATGGCTACGCAAATGCACCCACCCGTTGAGTGGAAGACTATGTCGCGCAGAGTGGCTTGTTACCGCGATTTAGCGCCTTGGAGTTTGCGCCTCACAGCAAGGATGGCGTGACGGACTCGCGTGACTGGCGGCACTCCCCGGTGTCAAGGGGCCTAGGGCTCATGCGAAACTGCCGATCGCGCGAGTGCTGTGCGCCGCCAGCAACAGAAATCGCGAACTAAATCTACGGTAGTGACCAGTTGCTTGCTGGTCGCGCGCCGCGCGCGACCAGTTCGCCGATGTGCCGCCGTGATGGTGTTGCTCGCGTGAACGCCACGCCGCGTCTCCGAGCACCGCGGTATCGTGCTGCGTTGCCCTAGGCCGATCCCATCGCTTCGCGTCGCGCCACACCGACTATGGATTCCTTCGTGACTGTCGTCAGCGGTCTTCCACGCTCGGGCACCAGCATGGTGATGCAAATGGTCCACGCCGGCGGGATGCCGGCCCTGATCGACGGTGTGCGTGCCGCCGACGACGACAATCCGCGCGGCTACCTCGAATTCGAGCGAGTCAAGTTCCTGCGCAGCGACCAGGCGTGGCTCGACGATGCCGCGGGCAAGGTCGTGAAGATCATCCACATGTTGCTGCCGGAGTTGCCCGCGGACCGCGACTACCGCGTGTTGTTCCTTGATCGCGACCTCGACGAGGTGGTCGAGTCGCAGCGCAAGATGCTGGCGCGGCTCAACAGACAAGGCGGCGCGCTGCCACCGGAGCGCCTCAAGGCGGCGTTTGCAGCGCAACTGCAATCGGTGTCGGCCGTGCTCGCGGGGCGTCCTCGCACACGTCTGTTGCGCCTGCCGTACCGGGATGTGATCGCCGAATCGGCGACGGCTGCCGCTCGCATCAACGAGTTCCTCGGCGGCTGCCTCGACGAGGTTGCCATGTGTGGCGCCGTCGACCCCAGCCTGTACCGCAATCGGCGCTGACGCACGCGCCAGAGTTTCGGCCGACAGCCCACGGCGCGAGGCTCAGCCGCGCAAGCCGAAGTGTGCCGCGAGTGCTGGCGCCATGAACGGCAGTGGCTGCCTGTCGATCGGCGGCATCGCCGCCGCCGCCGCATCCGCGCGCCGACGCAAGTCAGCGGCCGCGTCCGCCTGGCCGCGCGCCCGCAGGACCACGCTGGCCGTACGCAGGCATTCGACGTGCCTGCCGTCGAAGTGCAGGCCGAGATCGAGGCTCTGTTGGGCCTGCGGCAGGTCGCCGCACCACGCCAGGGCGGTGCCCAGCAGCCAGTGTGCATCCGGTTGGGCGCGGTCGATATCGAGCGCATCCAGCGCCGCCTCGGCGGCACCCTCGAAGACTCGCTTGCACAGCAGTGCCTGCGCCACCAGAAGAATCGGTGTCATGCCACGAGGGTCGGATCGACGCGCTTCTTGAGCCAGCGCGAGCGCTGCATCGAATCGGCCCTGTTGCAGGAGGCACTCGGCGAGCGGGAGGCGCAGCGTCGGCACGCCGCCGAGCGCCGCCGCGACGCGGTCGGCCGCGGTCACGGCTTCGTCACGGCGGCCGAGCTCGATCAGGCTGCGCGCGAGGATCAGGTCGAGTTCGGGCGAAGCAGGTGCATCGGCGAGTATCACCACGGCGCGGGCATGCTGACCTGCGGCCCCGAGGCAAGAGGCAAGCGAGACCCGGTAGCGGCTGTCATCGGGCTTGCGTTCAACCAGCGTTTCGAAGTGCGGCAGTGCGTCGCGGAACCTGCCGCGCGAGGTGAGATGGACGCCGAGATTGAACAGTGATTCGCGGCGGACCAGCTCGATCTGCTCGGTGGCATCGACCGGCAGCGCAGCCATGTAGCCGAGATCGACGAGTTGCCGGATCGCGTCGGACGCTTCGAACGGATCCTGTCGTCGTTCCGGTGGGTGGAGACCGGCATCGCCGGGCAGCGATTCCCACGATTCGATGGCGGCTGGCGCCGCGTCGGTCGGGGTGAGGATCTCGGTCAACGCGCGGCCGTCGAAGTCATTGCCCTTGGGCAGTCCGAGCAGCGCCAGTGCCGTCGGCGCGAGGTCTAGGATGTTCGCGGTGACGGTCCGGGCGCCGACGATGACGCCGGGGCCGGCGGCCACCAGCACACCGATGGGGCGATGCCAGCTGGCCTCCCTCTCCATGCGCCGTTCCGGTGGCAGTTCATCGAGTTTCGGCCGCAGTTCGCCCGAGTGGAAGCCGTGATCCGACAACAGCAGAACGGTGGTGTCGGGGCCGGCGGCGGCGAGCAGCCGCGCCAGCGCACGGTCGTGCCAGCGGTACACGGCGTCCATGACACCGCCGAGGCGCCTCACGTCCGGTTGGCTGACGTGGCGCTGCCGCGGCGGCCGGTACTGCATGAACTGGTGACCGACGGTGTCGATGGACTCGAAGAACACCATCGCCAAGTCCCACGGCTCGTGCTGCATCGCGGTGCGGGCCACGGCGTCGACGCTCGCGGCGGTGGCCATCAGCTTGCACAGCTGCACAATCTGCGTATCGCTGCGCATGTGGGTCGGCAGGTCGGGGAGCAGTTCGGCGAGGTGGTCGCGGTGGAATGCCGCGCGGCCGATGCGGGCTAGGGCAGCTGCCGTGGCGAACGACTCGGGATGCACCGTGTTGGCGGTCAGCGGCCAATGGGCTGCGAGCGCGCCGGGGTCGCCTTCCATCAGCAGGTTGCTGACGACGATGCCGCGCACCGGCTCGGCCGGGTGGCTGGCGTACCAGCTGGTGCACTGCACGCGCAGACCTTGCTGGGTCGCCATGTTCCACAATGCCTTCACCTTGCGGCTCGTGCTGCCCGCGACGCAGATGCCGCAGCCGTCGGCCCGAGGCTCGACGAAGTTGAGGATGCCGTGGACGTCGGGCGTGCGGCCGGTCGCGGCGCTGGTCCACAGCAGCGGACTCAGGATCGGCGACAGCGTCGAGAGGTCACTGCGGACCCCACGCTGAATCAGCCCCGCGAGCGTGGGCATGTCCCCCTTCGCGAACAGGCTGTCGAGCACGATCCAGTCGGCGGCATCCCAGCCGACGATGAGCAGTTTGTTGGCAGGTCGTTGCGGCAAGCGAGTCGTGGGCGGGAAGCGGACTGTGCGCAGCCAACTCTAGTCGCATGCGTCGCGGGTCGCCATGCCGCGCACCATGCGGTCACGGCATCACTTAAGCGGCTTCCTCGCGCACCGATCAGGGCGCGGCGATGGCTGCTGGCAACCAGCCGGAGCTTGGCAAGGGAATGTTTGCGAGAGCCCTGACGCCGCGCGCCGCGACGCGGTCGCTGTCGCCTATCATGGCATCGGCATGACGGTTTCGCCCCTCTCGCATTGGTCGGCAGTGTGGTTGGCGCTCGCCTCGCTGGCGTCGGCGCAAGACACGCTGCGCGAACGCATCAACCACGCCCTCGAGCAAGCGGGGCCAGCCTTGCTAGCGCATTTGAAGGCGGCCAGCGATCCGTCGAAGCGGACGGGCGAGCTGGCGCTGGCGGTGCTCGCGGGCGTGCATGATGGCCTCGACTTGCAGAACGAAGTGTTCGCCAAGGCCGTGCAGCGCTTGGCCAAAGCGAAGCCGTCGGAGACCTACGACTTGGCGCTGCGGCTGATGGTGTGCGAGGCGTTCCCCGCCTTCCCTGATCGCGACGACGTCAGCAAGCGCGACGCCAAGGACTTGCTCAAGCATCGCCACAAGAGCGGCGCGTTCGGCTACGGCGAGAGCCCTGGTGGTTGGGATCTGAGCAATACGCAGTACGCAGTCTTGGGGGTGCGGGCGGCGCGCGCCCTCGGCATCAAGATCGAACGCTCCGTCTGGCAGAAGGTCGCCGACGAAGTAGGTTCGCAACAGGACAGTGAAGGTGGCTTCAACTACGGCCGCAACAACTCTGGCTTCAAGGCCTATCCGTCGATGACCGCAGCCGGCATCTGCGTGCTGGCGATCTGCCGACAGGAGCTGGCCGCGGATGGCCAAGCACCAAAGCTGCTCGATGATCGACTGGCGCGCGGCTGGCAGTGGTTCCAAGCTCACACCGACGCGATCGGGTCGGTGAAGGAACGGTGGTGCTACTACTTTCACTACGGTCTTGAGCGCGCCGCCATCTTGTGTGACGTGCAGGCCGTCGGCGGCGTCGACTGGTATGAGCAAGGCGCGTTGATGTTCGTCGAAGGGCAGCTCGCGGGCGGTGGCTGGCAGAGTTTGCACGACGGGCACCCTGGCGGTCACCTTGCGGAAGGGCGCGGTGACTTGGTGCCGACGTCGTTCGCGATCCTGTTCTTGCGTCGCAAGTTTCAGAAGGAGACCGGCGTGGTGACGCCGCGCAACGTGGTCTTGGCGGGCCTCACCGCGCAATCGAAGTCCGCGGACATCGACGCGTGTGCAGACTGGTTGGTGAAGCGCGGCAAGACCGCGATGCCGGAAGTGCTGCAAGCTCTGCGCAGTGACATCGAGACGCAGCGGCGAGCGGCAGCCGCGGCCTTGCAAGGCATCGCTGGTGAGGCGTTTGGCTACGACGCGGCGAAGGACGCCACCAGCAACCGCGAGGCCGTGCGCAAGGCCGAACTCTGGCTGCTGAAGAATCGCTGAGCCCCGCGCAGCTTCTGCGTGTGGCCCGTATCATCCGCCGCCCCTCGCTGACATGAGCCAACTCCATCGCGCCTTCGCCCGCACGGCCGCTCGCCGTCGCCATCTCGACCAAGGCAACCTGCTGCGTTCGCTGACGCTCGTCATCAACGGCGTTCCAGGCGGCATCAATCTCGGGCAAGGTGTGTGTGATCTCGACACGCCCGCACCGCTGGTTACCGGCGCGCTCGCCTCGATCGATGGCGGCGACCGCCAGCTCTACACGCCGTACGCAGGCTTGCCCGATCTGCGCCTCGCGATTGCGAAGAAGCTGCAGCGCCACAATGGGCTCGCCTACGAAGCGAAGAACGTCGCGGTCTGCACCGGCAGCAGCGGGGCCTTCTTCGCGGCGGGCATGACGCTGATCGATCCCGGGGACGAGGTCGTGCTGTTCGAGCCGTTCTACAGCTATCACGGCACCACGATTCCGTTGTTCGGTGCGCGGCCGGTGGCGGTGCCGCTCGATCGCGAGACGTTGGCCTTCGATGCGGCGGCGCTGCGACGGGCGTTGACCAGCAAGACGCGCGCCATCGTCGTCAACACGCCGGGCAACCCTTCGGGCAAGGTGTGGACGCGGGCCGAACTGGAGCAATTGGCGGCGGTGCTCGATGGCAGTGACGTGCTGGTGCTGACCGACGAGGTCTACGAATACATGTGCTTCGACGGTCGCTCGCACGTTTCGCCAGCGACGGTGTCGGGGTTGGCCGAACGCACGCTGACGATCAACTCGTTCAGCAAGACGTTCTCGGTCACCGGCTGGCGCATCGGGTTCTTGGCTGGGCCCGAAGCGATCGTCGAGAAGTGCGGCATCGTGTTCGACCAGATCGAAGTGTGCGCGGCGCGGCCGATGCAGCGCGGCGTGCAGCGGGCCCTCGAACAGTTGCCGGACAGCTACTACAGCGACCTGCAGCGTGGCTACGAACAGAAGCGCGACGCGTTCTGCGCGGCCCTGCGCGACGCAGGCTTCACGTTCTCGGTGCCGCAAGGCGCTTACTACGTGTTGGCTGACTACAGCAAGGTGTTCGGCGACATTGCGCCGTATCCCGCGGTGTTGAAGATGATCGATCGCATCGGCGTCAATGCGGTGCCTGGGGACTTGTTCTTCGCCAATCCGGAAGGCGTGCGCTGCATGCGCTTTCAGTTCGCCGTCGATTGGCCGGTGCTTGAAGAGGCGATGTTGCGCCTACGGAGTTTGTGCGCATGAAGACGTGCCTTGCGTTGGCTTCCGCGGCCGCCTTCCTGCTGGCGCCGGTTTTGCGCAGCCAGAACGCCGAACCGGCTGCCGGTTTCGTGGCGCTGCACCAAGCGCTGCTCGATGCGGCGACGGACACCGTGGTGCTCAACATCGCAGCGCATCCGGATGACGAGTCGTCGCGCACCGACACGATTCTGCGCCGCAAGTACGGGGTGCGCGTCGTCACCGCGTATTCGACCTACGGCGATGGTGGGCAGAACGCGATCGGTCGCGAGATCGGCCCAGAACTTGCTCACATGCGCGTGCGCGAAACGCTGCGGGCGGCGGCGATGAGCGGTGTCGACGTGCAGTGGCTCGGCATGCCGGACTTCGGTTTCAGCAAGACGCTCGATGAGACGCTGAAGGTGTGGGGCGGCGACCGCTTGAAGGACGCGATGCGGGCCATTGTCGACGCCGTCGATCCCGATGTCGTCATCACCAACCACACGCTGACGCAAGGCCACGGCCATCACCGCGCGTCGTTCTGGGCGATCAACGAAGTGTGCAAGGAGCGGGCCGCCGCGGGCAAGTTCACACCGGCGTTGCTGGCTCGCTGCGCGGTCGACAAGGCGCAGCTGATCTTCGACCCCAACGAGCTCGATGAAGCGCGCGGCGAGACCTTTGCACGCCTGGCGCACCGGGCGTGGACCCAGCATG
>CANEYR010000128.1 GCA_947444055.1 Planctomycetota bacterium | reverse complement strand
GATGCGTTCCAGCATTGGGTGTATGGCCAGCCCAACCACACCCCCGACGAACGGCGCATCGCGTGGCTGGATATTCGGCGACGATTCGGTGGCGACGTTGACTGGACCGGGCTCGAAGACGCTTTCGCGATGCAATGGATCGCGCAGACGCATCTCTTCAATCACCCGTTCTATTACATCGAGTACGGCATCGCGCAGCTCGGGGCGCTGCAAGTGTGGCAGAACTATCGACGCGATCCGGCGCGTGCCATCGCGGCGTATCGAGGCGCGCTGGCGATGGGTGGCAACCGACCGCTGCCTGAGTTGTTCACCGCGATGAACGTGCGCTTCGACCTCAGCGCCGCATCGCTGCGCGGTCTCGTCGACGACGTGATGGAACGCATCGGCGACTGATCAGCGGGGCTGGTGCGGACCATCACCGCGATACCACGCCAGCAGCTCCTCGATCACCTTCATCGCCTTGCCATGGAAGTGGTTGTTGGCGACGACCAACGCCCGCGTGCCATCGGCCGCGAGCCGATCCACTCGCTGCGCGATCTGGGCAACTTCGTCGCCCGAGTACTGCCAGTCGTAGACCTCGTCGCGGCCTGCGCCCTTGCGAAACCACGCGCGGTTGCGTCCGTGCAGCCGCAGGTAACCCATGGCTGGGTTGCCGAGCACACCAGGAACGTCGCGCGAAAAGCCGCCGATGGTGCCGGGGTAGTCGAGCGCCAACACCCCAACACCGGCCTCGGCCAATGCCTGCAAGGCCGCTTGTGCATTCCAGGTGGCATGACGCACCTCGACAAAGACACCACCATCGCCACCGAACGCGCTCGCCAAGCGACGCACGAGCGCCACGCTGTCGGACGAGAACGGGAACTCGTGGTTGAACTGCGCCAGCACGCCGAGCATGCGGCCACTCGCGTAGAGCGGTGCAAACCCCGCTCGCACTTGTGCAATCAGCGCCTCGTCGAATCGTCGCACGTGCGTGAACTCCTGCGGCAGCTTCGCGGTGAAGCGCGTGCCGAGGTCCGCAGTGCGCGCCACCCATGACGTTGAGTTCTTCGCCGAAGGCAATCCGTAGAACGTGCTGTTGATCTCGATCAGGTCAACTTTCTGGGCGACGGCGCGCAGCGTGTCTTTGCAATTGCGCGGATAGACCACGTCCTTCCAGTCGTCGTAGGACCATCCCGCCACCCCAAACAGCACTTCGCCCCTAGCCACCGCGCGCCCTGCGTATCTGCTCGTTCTCGGCCATGCGTTCACCGACCTTCTTCTCAAAGCCTCGCTCACCGGGAGTGAAGAACGACACTCCACGCAGTTCTGGCGGCAGACACTCCATCGCCGCCACGCCGCGGGCCGTGTCGTGCGCATAGACGTAGCCAGCACCGTGGCCGAGGTCCTTCGCCAGCTCCGTCGTCGCGTTCCGCAAGTGCGCGGGAACGGGATGCTGCGGCCCATTGCGCACGACGTCACTGGCCGCCGCAATGGCGCGATACACCGCGTTGCTCTTTGGCGCGGCGGCCAGGTAGACCACCGCTTCCGTCAACGGCAAGCGACCCTCCGGCAAACCCAAGAACTGCAGCGCCTGCAAGGCCGCCACTGCCACCTGCAACGCCATGGGATCTGCGAGGCCGATGTCTTCGGCCGCCACCGCCACCAATCGCCGCGCTGCGTGCGCCGGATCCGCGCCCGCTTCGAGCGCGCGGGCAAGCCAGTACACCGCCGCCTGCACATCCGAGTTGCGCAGACTTTTGTGCAGCGCTGACAGCAAGTCGTAGTGAAGATCCCCGTCCTTGTCGTGTTGCAGGGCGCGATGCTGGAAGGCTTCTGTGACCATCGCCGACGTCAGGGTGTCGCCGTCGACACACGTCGCCGCACACGCCTCGATGCAGCCGAGCGCGCGCCGCGCATCGCCGCCCGCCAACGCCAACAACCGATCGATCGCCGCCTCTTCGATCGTCAGGCGCCGCACACCGAGTCCCCGTTCTGCATCCACCAACGCCGCCCGCACGAGCCTCGCGATCGCAGCCGCCGGCAAGGGCTGCAGCGGCACCACGCGGCACCGCGACAGCAGCGCTCCAATCACCGCGAACCCTGGGTTCTCCGTCGTGGCGCCGACCAACACCAAGTCACCGCGTTCGACATGCGGCAAGAACGCATCCTGCTGCGCCTTGTTGAAGCGATGGATCTCGTCGACGAACAACAGCGTGCCGCGCCCATCTCGACCGCGCCGCTCGGTTGCTTCCGCCACGGCTTCGCGCACCTGCGCCACACCCGCGAGCACCGCCGAGAACGGTCGAAAGTGCAGATTGGCGTGCTTGGCGATCAGCAGCGCCAGCGTCGTTTTGCCGACACCGGGCGGTCCCCACAACAGCAGCGAACCCGCCTGCCCACGTTCGATCGCGACGCGCAGCGCCCGCCCTTCACCAAGAACGGTGTCCTGCCCCAGGTACTCCGCCAAGGTGCGTGGCCGCATGCGCTCAGCCAACGGCGGCGGCGGGCCAACCAAGGTAGGCACCGGCAGATTCTCTGGAAGATCCCCGAACAGGCTCATCGCGGTCCTACACGCGTTGCCGACGCACCTCGAACAACAGCACACCCGCGGCGACCGCGACGTTGAGGCTGTCGACCGGCGCACACAGGGGGATGCGCACCCGTGCATCCGCGGCGGCGAGCAGTTCCTTCGGCACCCCAGCGGCCTCGGCACCAACCACCAACGCCAGCGGCTTGCGCAGGTCAGCCTGCGTATGCAGTCGTTCGCCACCACCGTCGGCCACGACCAGCTGCAATCGCTGGCGCCGAGCGAAGGCAACGACGTCGGCCGCGTCCATGCCGTGCAGCACCGGCAGCCGGAACACCGAGCCCATCGATCCACGCACCGCCTTGTCACGGAACGGATCGGCGCCGCCACGCAGCGTCACACAGCCCGTCGCACCCGCCGCCTCGGCCGTGCGCAGCAAGGAGCCGAGGTTGCCCGGATCGCGCACCCCCGCCGCAATCACTACCAACGGCGCCAAGTCACCGCGCAGCAAATCAACCTCCGCCGTCTCGCGACGCGCCAATAGCACGGCGACGCCTTGCGGTGTCTCAAGCGCACTCAGCCGCTCCAGAACGTCGTCCGAGCATTCGACGAAGGCCTCGGCCTTGTCCTGCAACAGCGCGCGCAACTTCGCATCGCTGCAGCGCGGGGACACCGCCGCCTCGATCACGCGCATGCCCGCCGCCACCGCCTCACTGACGAGGCGCACGCCCTCCGCAATCATGACCCCCTCCAAATCACCGGCCGCGGCGTCACGAAAACGCTGCACCATCGGGTTCTTGCTGGACGAGACAACGCGGCGCTCAGAGGACATTGCTGCCAACACTACGGCACGGCGCCCACCATTGCGCGCAGTCGTCGGGCGCACCCAGGCTTGGCTCCCTTCCCTCCTGGCTACTCCGAACAACTCTGCAGCGCGGGCACGATCGCGTCTTCAGGTCGCAGCTGCAACGAGCGGCCTTCGTCATGGCAATCGGCGAACACCTCGTCCACCAAGGGCAAGAACTCCGGGCCGCGCATGCGCACCAGCCGCTCCCGCGCCCACACCGGATCCTTGTGGTACTGGCCAAACTTGATCGCGTGCATGCGCGCATGCGGCAGCGCGTGGCGTTCGCTGCCATAGAACGGCACCGCAATCTGCCAATGCTGATGTAGGGCCGCGCGCTGCGCCGCCGCAGTCGGTCGCATCGCCGCGCGCCCGGCGAGCAACTCGCGCACCTGCGTAAACACGAATGGGTTGCCGATGCAGCCGCGCGCCACCGTGACGCCATTGACGCCGGTCTCGCGCAACATCGCCAACACGTCGAACGGCGAGAACAGATCGCCGCTGCCGAGAATCGGGAAGGCGCCGACGTGCTGCTTCACCTTGGTCAGGAACGGCCAGCGGCTCGGGCCGACGTACTTCTGGGCCACGGTGCGCGGATGCACGGTCGCGGCGGTGATGCCGCGCGCGATCGCACCATCGAGGATCGTCCAAAACCGCGCTTCCGCATCTGGTGAGTCATCCGAGCCGCGCCGCAGCTTGACCGTCACCGGCGCGTCGCCCGCTACGGCCTGCAACACCGCGTCAATCATGGCGAGCGCCGTCTCCGGATCCTGCAGCAACCAACCACCGCGCCGCCGCCCGAGCACTTTGTTGACAGGGCAACCGAAGTTGAGGTCGACGACGTCGTAGCCCGCCTTGACCAATTCGCGTGCCGCCTGGCCGAAGCGCTCGGGCTGGCTGCCCATCAATTGGCCGCCGACCGGATGGTCATGCTCTGGCACCGACAAGATGCGCCGCTGCAGTCGGCCCTTCTGCAGCACGAGCTCATCGAGCACGACTTCGTTGAGTGCGTAGGGCGCCCCGTGCGCCCGCGCCACCGTTCGCATCGCCAAGTCTGAGTAGCCGCTCAACGCCGCCTGCACGACCGGCATGTCCATGCGCAGTGAACCGAGCGCGAGCGGCGGCAACGGCGACGCGGCGCTCATCCGCCCGACACCGGTGGCAGCGCTGCCTTCTTCAAGAACAACACCGCGAAGCAGGTCGCATCGAGCAACAGCCCGCGGGCTCGTTCGGAACGGAAGGCGCCATTCTTGTTCTGCAGCGGCAGCAGCTGCAGCGCCCCTTCGTAGTACCAATCGCGACCGTTGATCAACGCCACGCCCGACAGCTCGCACGTTCGCTCGAGGCCGTAGAGATAGTAGTACCAACTGTCGTCGGCCTTCTCGATGTAGCCAGGATTGCTGCGCACGTGGAACTCCGCCCCAAGCCACGCGAACCCACCCTGGATGCCGAGTTCGAGCTTCGGCATCACGTCGGCCTTGCCGAGGCCGGCGCGCATCAGACCAAAGCGTGAGATCACCAAGCTGCCGACGCCGGCCGCCGTCATCGAGCCGTAGGGCGGTCGATCGGGCGCGTGGTAGGCGAAGCCGCGCACCGGCACCGCGGCACCAGCCCGCGTTTTCTTGCTCGCGTCCTCGTCGCCGCGCGCCTGCGCCGCCAGTTCGCGATAGGTCGTCAACTCCGGCCGCAGCTCGCGACCGTTGGCATCGCACTGCACTTCCAGTTGGTAGTTGGCGGTCGCGCGCCACACGGTGGCAGGAATCTCCAGACCACACAGCGACGCCGCGTAGAGACCGAGCAGGCCGTACTGATTCACCGAGTTGTCGAAGCGACGACCAGCGACGTAGTTGAAGGCCATCCGGTAGGCGGGATCGCCACGGGTGTCGATGTTCTTGCGCAGCGTCTCCAACCACTCAGCCGCGAGCTTCTTGTCGGCTTCGCTCAGCACCCGCAACCGCGGCGCCATCAAGGTGCCGGAGCGCAGCAAGTCCGCTTCTCCCGGTGGCGTGTAACTCTCCGCCAGCGCCAACAGTGCCACACTCAGCGAATAGGTGTCGACCAACACCCGCTGGCGCAACTCAGCGAAGCCAGCCGTGATCACGGGATCGTCGGCGGGCACTTCCGCGTGCAACAACGTCAGCAGTGCCAACGCCAGCCGCCCCGCTCCGTAGCTGCGCGCGCCGTCCTGTTGGTCTTTCAGATGTGGCCGCGTCAAGTCACCCAGCTCGCGCTTCAACCAGCCAGCCCCTTCGCGAATGGCTTTGCTCACGTCGGTGCGGAACGCGGCGTCTTGGTTGTCGTGCACTTCAACAAGCTCCCAGCGGTCTTGCACGACCAGCTTGCGAAACTTGCCCTTGCTCTCTTCGCCCACCAACGTCAGTTCGCCGTCGAACGACGCCATCGCGCCTTTCTGCGCATCGAAGCACCGCGTCATGCGCAACGAACCCGACGCCGCTTGCTTGCACAGCGGCCGCACGTATTTCTGCAGCGCCGCCTTCGACTCACCCGGCCGCACTTCAGGGTCCTCGGTCGACACGTCGAGCACGAACGTCTGCGTGCCATCCACCCCTGCAGGCTCGACCTTGCCGACACACACGAGGTCGCCGAACGGCGCCAAGCGCCGATAACGAAGGCGCACCGGACCAAGCAACCGCAAGTCAAAGGCCACCGCCCGCAACACGTCGCGCAGGTCGCGCGGCTCATCGGCGATCGCCCGCTGGTCCGTCGTCAACTCACCTTGGCACAGGCACGGCGATGGCACCAAATGCGCCAACATCCCAACCGGCGGTTCGGCCTTCACTTCAAGCTTGGCTGCCGCACTCGCCGAATCAGCGACACCACTCTGCACCTTGTGGGTGCGGCGGTACTGCGCGGCGCCGCGCAAGGGCAGCTTCCACGCCAACTCTTGTGCAGCGAGCGGCAACGCCAACAGCAGTGCCACCAAACTGCGCGTGAATCTCATCGCTTCATCCCCAGATGACCGATCGGCTGGGTAGGCGTCGGCATGCGCTGGAAGGCGAAACTCCACGGCACTTCACTGCCGGCGATGCGCGTCGTCCACACCTGCGTGAAGTGGTCGGCGTCCGTCCAAGCAAACTCGACGCGCACCATGCGGCTTGCATCCGCACTCGCGAGGTTCGTCGTCGCGAACTCTGCAAAGCGCATGCGCCCCGCAACCAGCTCAACCGCGTGCATGCGCGGCTGGTTGCCCTGGCCGCAGAAGTGCGTCATCGCCAGCACGTTCCCATCCATGTGATAGACCGACACCATCAGCGGCGCCTGCTGCGGGCCGAGTTCGTGGCCGCGCATCTCTTCGATCAGCGCGCTGCCGTTGGCGACCCGGCGATAGGTCAGATAGGTCGGGCCCTCTTTGCTCGGCGCCACCCAGTCGCCGACCATGGCGTTCATCGCCACAAACGCGGCTCGACCATCGGGCAGCGTGGGAACGGCGGCGCACCCGGCGAGCGAGAGCGCGAGCGCGAGCAGCGAGAGAGGTGGACGCATGCGGGCCGCAGCGTAGCCAGCAAGCACTGCGACGGGGAGCAAGCGGTCGCCGACCGGCGCCAACGGTCTTTGAATTTTGCGAGAAGCACCTTGGGACCGCGGCCGAGGGCGCGCTGGAGGTGGATGTCACCCACCCACTCCACGAGCCCTCAACATGAACACGTTCCACACCCTGCTCTCGACCTTCGCCCTCACCGCCGCCGCCGTCTCTCAGGTAGGGATCGTGGTCGGCCCCGCTGGCCAGCCCGCGCTGGCGGTCATCCGCCCGACCCTGCAGAACACCCTGCCTCTCGCCATCGCCCAGGTGGCGGGCAACCCAAACTTTCGCATCCATGCCGCCGTCGTGACGCCGACCGTTCCCGTTGGCTCACCGATGTTCTTGCTGATCGGCACTCCCAGCGCCGCGCCGATCGCACTCGGCGCACCGCTGCTTTCGCCGGCCTTCGGCCTGCCCGGCTTCCTGGCGATGTCCAACATCCTGGTCGCCGCGCCAGTCACGGTCGCCGGCACCTTCGGCACGCCGCCGTACAGCCTGCCGATCCCGCCAGGCTTGGGCTCCCTGGGCCATTGCCTGACAACCCAGATTGCGGTGTTCGTGCCGGGAGGAATCGGACTCACGGGCGCGACCGGCATCGTGTTGTGAACGCCAGGCCGCACGAGTGCACAGCGCGACTGGCGCGCGCTCGCGCAGCGACGTAGCGTCGCCGACTTCCTCTCGCGCGGAGCGCCATGCAAGAAGTCTGGACGTCGCGTTCGTTCGCCTTCACCTACTCCGTCGATCGCATTGACGTGTTGCTGTCGCGCCTGCGCGGCGCTGCCGCGCGCATCGCCGCCGCGGTGCGCGGGCTGCCACCGACGACGCTCACGGCGCGTCGGGATGGCGCCTGGTCTATGCAAGAGCACGTCGGCCATCTGCACGATCTCGAAGCGCTGCACCTGCGTCGACTTGACGAACTGCAACGCGGCGCGGCGCTTGTCAGGAGGCTGCCAGGGATGTCGACCCGAGAGCCGCGTGCAATACCCCGCCTGCCGCCAGCGCCCAGCCGATGTGCGCCGGGTAGAGCGAGCGATCGTTGGTGTCGCTCGGGATGCGGAAGTTGCTGCCGGCGAACGGCGCCAGCAGCATCACGATCATCGCAAGCCCCAACAGCACCTGCACACGGGCGCCGCGCGGCGCGGCTCGGCCGATCACGAGGAACGCGCCGAACGCGGTGAACACGATCGCGCCGACGGCGAGCAGCCAACCGCTCGGCACGGGGCCGTGGCCGAACACCGCCAAGGCTCCGGTGCCCGTGAGACACGTGAAGGGCCATGCGATCAGGAAAGCACCGCTGCTTGGCACCGGTACGTAACCGCCGACCCAGCAGCCGAGCATCACGCGCCGCCAACACACCCACGCCGCCGTCACGAGCACCAGCACGGCAGCCGTGATGCAGCGTTCCCGGCGCGACTCGCCCGGCCGCAGAAGGATCGCACCGGCGACCAGCGGCAGCGCCATCAGGCCGACCTCGTTGCCGGCTGCGGCGAGCAACACGAACGCACAGACGGCGGCGAGGCGGCGCCACGTCAGCGGCGCCGCGGCGAGTGCGACGACGAGGGCCAGCACTGTGCCGAGGGCCGCCAGCACGGTGCCGCGCGCGGCGATCCAGAAGACCGCTTGTTGCGCTGCGCCCGGCGACAGGCAGAGCCACGTGACGAACCAACGGGCCGCGGTCGAACCCGTCAGCTGCAGGCACAGCCGCCCGGCCCACCATGCAGTCGTTGCGTGCAACGCCCACGACAACAGCGCCGATGCCGCCGGTTGGCAGCCGAACACGTGTGCATCGACGAGGTACGAGAAGCTCCACGCCGGCCGGTAGAACTTCGGCCACGTCGCTTCGGGCTGCGGCGTCACGTGCAGTTCGAACCAATGCCGCAGCGCGTCCAGGGCGCTGCCGCCGCGGTGCGCTTCGGTGATCAGCCCGTAGTCGTCGGCGAGGTAGACCGCGTTCGCCGCCAGCCAAAGGCCGACGCCGGCGATCAGCACGAACGTGATCAGGCGCGGCAACCGATCAGCACGTGAACCCGCGTCGTGAGCACCAACGGTCTCGTGCATGACCGCATCATCATCGCATCGCGCGGCAACGACAACCGCGGCGTGCCGGCGGCCGCCGCCTCAGGGGGATTGGAGGGGATAGGACGGACAAGCTGCTTCCTAACCAAGGCGTCCGGCCGCGGGCTGGTCAGGTGTGGATGTTCGACCCGATTGGGCTTGGGCCAATCAACGCCAGCCGTACTCCCACCAAAAAGCTGGCGCCACCCGCGGGTGCGTCGCGGTTGCCAGCACGAACGCGAACCCGATCGCCTTCGGCGCGGCGTCGTTGCCGCGCTGGTTGTATTGCGTGGCCCCATGACGCATGCCGGTCGCCAGCAAGGCGAACGCTTCAAAGCGCTGCGTCGCCACGTGCCAGACCGCGCGCCCTTCGAACTGCACGTCGATGCCGCGACCGTGCTCGACCTCGTCCCCGCGATCCTCGACGCGCCACTTGCCCTTCTGCGCCGTCTTCGATTTCCCTGACAACCGCAGGTGCACACGACCCTCGGCAACGGCTGTCACTTCGCTGCGCAGGCTCGCCTCAACCAACGCCTCCTTCGGGAACGACGGCGCCTGGCCGCGCACCGAATCGACGAGATGCAAAAGCACCAGTCGATCCACGAGCCGCGACGGCAGCTCCACGTGAGCGCCCACGTCGTGGCTCGCCGGCACCATCGAGGCCGCCTCTTCCTTGCGAAACCACGCTTGGTCCTCGTTCGCCGCGCGCGTCAACCAATCGTTGTCGTCACCAACCACGTCGAGGTCGCGCATGTACTCCGCGAGCACCAAGCCATCCTGCGGGTACCGATCTTCGAAGCGCTTCGACTCGCCCAGGCGCCGCACTTGCTCGGCGTCGAGCTGGCGTTCGGCGGCGGGAAGTTCGCGCCAGCGTTGCATCGCCTGCTGCAGCATGGCGGCCATGCGATCGGCATCGGTGGTGTTGATCGACGCGAGGAACTTGCCCGACGGCGCGATCGCATAGATGCCCTGGCGCGTGTTGGTCGGCTTGGCGCGACCGCCGTAGTGCCCTTCCTCACAAAAGCCGTTGAACAGATCGCACTCCGCATCACCACCGCGCTGCAGTCGACCGACTTCGTCCGCGACCGTGACGAATTGCGTGAGCAGCTCCTGCACTTTGCTATCTGTCCAGACGGACCGTCTGGCGCGCACGCCGTTGTTTCAAGTCTGGCCCAGTGGGTGGCCGTTCATCGCCCACAGCAAGACCGGCTTGTCGAGCCGACTCGCTTCGAGCACGGCCGTGCGCAGCTCGGCGCGCCACGGCACCGTGCGCCACGCCAGTTCCTCGGCAGCGGGAACGATTTTGGCGAGACGTGCGGCGAAGGTGTCGGCCACAGGCTCTTGGGCCGTGGCGAGCAAACCGGAAAGGAGGGCGAGGAGCGGGCGGCACAGCATGGCCGGATTGGACCGCTTCGATCGCAGGCTCGCCAGGGTCGGGCGCAACGTCACACCGGTGCAGACGCGCAGTCCCCATCCCAGTCTTCCAGCAGGGAGTAGCCCGCGATCGACTCGATGCCACGCCAGCCATCCATCTTGAACAACTTGCCGGCGCGCTTGGTGAAGAAGCGGCGCCAGATGCCGACCTCCCACTCCGCCTTGCGCACGGCATCGGTCTCCGCGGCGAACACCGGATCTGGCTCCGCGAACGGCGGCACGATCTCGGGATCGAGGCCAAGCCAGCGCACGAGACGGTCGAACTCACTGCGAGGCTCGGTGCGGGCCTCGTCGAACTTCGCCGTGCACGGATCGCGCTCGTCCGCCGGGTGATCGTTGCTCCAGCCGAGCATCCCGCGGTGACCGGTCACCGGCTCCTCCCAAAGTTTCGTGCCGTAGCGCACCCAGTCGTAGTCGCACAGCAAGAGCCAAGGGTTCTTGGTCAGCACGTCGTCCGGATCCGCCGCGAACAGCCGCGCGACTTCTGGCATGCGCCCGTCGCCAGGTTCGGCCAGGAACCGCGCCAACACCGGACCACGTTCACGCAACTGGCGCAGCGTCCAGTGCACGAGCACATCGCGCCCATCGCGCAACACCGCGATGTATTCGCCCTGCTGGTCTTTTAGCGCGCCCTCGATCCCAACGATCCCGACGTGCGTCGCCGCGGGCTTCTGCGCCATCGCCGCCCGCACGCGCCCCGCCAAGTCGCCCACCGGGGGTAGCTGCCGGTTCTCGTTCCAACCCTGGCCACCGATCGGCCCGAGCGAGTCGACGGCGTCGACCACCACAATGTTTGGATGCAACGAAACCAGTCGCGCGAACCAGTCCATGCCAGAACACGGGAAGCCGACGATGCCGAACGGCACCACGGACGCAGGAATCGGATTCGTCTCAGCCATGGGATGCGGCCCGCCGGGGCGGACCGGAGAGCAGCGATCCAGCAGGCGGCACCGTTCGCGCCGGCGCCGATTTTCCAGCCCAGCCTCAGTCGATCTTGGCGTCGCCACCCGCTGAGAGCGAAGGTCTGCGGGACCGGCAGCAAGTGTTTGCAGACTCAGACGCCGAGGCGCCAAGGCCTCGTGTTCATAATGCCCGCCTGAACCCATGTGCCGCTTCACGCTGTATCTAGGCCCCACCATTCGTCTCGCCTCGCTCGTCGTCGAACCCAAACACTCGATCATCGACCAGAGCTTCCACAGCAACAGCCAGGAGGAACCGCTCAACGGCGACGGCTTTGGCCTAGCGTGGTATGCGCCGGCCATGAGTCCGGAGCCCGCTTTGTTTCGGTCGGTGACACCCGCCTGGAACAACGCCAACCTGCTCGAACTGGCGCGGGTCGTCGAGAGTCCGTTGATCTTCGCGCACGTGCGGGCCGCGACGAAACACGGCGGGCAGAGTGAAGCCAATTGCCACCCGTTCCGCAGCGGACGCTACGCGTTCATGCACAACGGCGACCTCGGGGACTTCGCCAAGCTGCGGCGGCCGCTGCTCAATTCGCTGACGGACGCCGCCTTTGAAGTGGTGCAAGGCAGCACCGACAGCGAGCACCTGTTCGCGTTGGTCGTGGACGAACTCAACAAGACGAAGGGCGACGGCGCCGAACGGCTCGCGACCGCGCTCGAAGCCGGCATCGCGCGCGCCGTGCTGCTCGGCAAGCAACACGGGCTGGGCGCCCCTTCCTATCTCAATGTCGCCTTCAGCGATGGCGAGTGCGCGGTGGCCAGTCGCTTCACGACCGAACACGACTACGACGGCGAGAGCCTCTATGTGCACACGGGGCGGGTCTACGTCTGCCATGGCGGTTTGTGTCGCATGCTGTCACCGGATCGCGGGCGCGGCTGCGTGCTCGTCAGCAGCGAACCGCTCAGCGAAGATCCGGGCTGGGACATGATCGCGCGCAATTCGTTGGTGCTGATTCACAAGGACGGCACGACGTCGATGCGTGCGATGTTGGTCTGATTCGCGCGCACTGGAGAATGTCATGCCGACTCGCGCCGTCGCCATTGCCGTCGCGGCACCGTTCGACCTTCACCTCTGCCTGAACGGGCACGGCTGGGTCGCCCTCGCGCCGCATTGCTTTGACGAGGGCACCTGCACGTTGACGACCGTCCTGCGCCTTGGCGACGACGCAGTCGACGCCACCTTGCGCCAAGACTCACCGCGGTCGCTCGAGTTGCGGCTGGTCGGCGCGCGCGCCATTGCGGCCAAAGCCGGTCAGGTCGCCGCCGCGCAGATCGCGCACATGCTGCGGCTGCACGACGACCTGACCACGTTCCATGCGAAGTGTCATCGCGACGCCCGCCTGCAATGGGTGCCGCGCCGCGGAGCGGGTCGACTGCTGCGCTCGGCCAGCGTGTTCGAAGACTTGATGAAGCTGCTGTTCACCACCAACACGACGTGGGCGGGCACGGAAGCGATGACGCGCAATCTGGTGGCTGCCGCTGGCTCGCTGGCGCCGAGCAGCGCGCGCGCGTTCCCGACGGCTGGGCAGTGTGTGCGCGAGCCGGCCTTCTATCGCGACGTCGTGCGCACCGGCTATCGCGCCAACGCCGCCGTCGCACTGGCCACGAGATTTGCGAGCGGGGAACTCAGCGACGCGACGTTCCTCGCCCCGCAGTCGTCTGTAGAGCTGTGGGAGCGCCTGCTCGCGCTGCAAGGCTTTGGTCCGTACGCGGCGGGTCAGGCGATGCGTCTGTGTGGTCACTACGACAAGCTCGCGCTCGACAGTTGGTGCCGCGCGCGGCTTGCGGCGATGTCTGGTCGCAAGAAAGCACCCGCGGATCGCACGATTGAACGTCGCTACGCGAAGTGGGCGCCGTTTCAGGGGCTGGCGCTTTGGCTGGATCTCACTGCCGATTGGCACGGGGAAGGGGACGGGGCGAAGGGGGCGTGAGCGTCACGCTTGGCGTCACCGCAGCATCGTCACCAAAAGGCGCGTCGGCGCGCTCTATTCGTTCACCGGGGAGAAGACGTCGTCCAAGTGAGCCGCCGTGAGCACGCGGCATCCCCACTGCTGCAGGGCCTCGGCATCGGCCAAAGCCAAGCGATCGTCGATCGCTCGCGGCAGCTCGCCAAAACGCGCCCGCAGCAACCGTTCCAGCAAGGTGCGCAACCCGGCGAGAAGTCCCTGCTGCACGCCTTGCTGCAATCCCTGCTGCATTCCTTGCTGCATTCCCCGTTCGTGCCCCACGTCCAACAACAGATCGAGCGCGCTTCGCATCGGAGTCTCCTCGTGAATCTTGGTCATGACGGTGCGCAGGGTCTCGTGGTTGGCCGGAGATCCAGCCAGGAACCACGAGAGTAGCGCGAACAGCACATCCTTGCCGCGGCGATGTTCGGACAGGCGGACCGCCAAGGGCTGCCAACGCAGAATGGCGTCGACGG
>CANEYR010000127.1 GCA_947444055.1 Planctomycetota bacterium | reverse complement strand
GGAAGCGGCGATCAACGAAGTCGTCGTCGACCTGTTCAAGAAGCACCAACGCATCCTGTTCAACGGCAACGGCTACTCGGCGGAGTGGCACGCGGAAGCGCAGAAGCGTGGGCTGCCCAACTTCAAGAACGCGGTCGATGCGATCGGCAACTTCGGCAGCAAGAAGAACGTCGACCTGTTCGAGCGCTTCGCGGTGCTGTCGGCGAAGGAAGTCGAGTCGCGCATGAACATCATGTTCGAGGCCTACTGCAAGGCGATCGCGATTGAAGGGCAGAGCGCGTTGTCGATCGCGCGCACGATGATCCTGCCGGCCGCGCAGCGCTGGCAGTGCACGGTGGCGCAAAGTGTTGGCGCCACGAAAGCCGCCGGCATCGAGATCAAGGTGCAGGAGAAGCGGCTGCGCGACTTCACGGGGCGCATCGAATCGTTCGTGCTCGCGATCGACGAGTTGACCGCACAGTTCGAACACGCCGAGCACCACAGCACGGCCAGCAGCAACGCAGCGCCGGGGGAACACGCCAGGACCTACCGCGACCGAGTGGTGCCGGCGATGGCGAAGCTGCGTGAGATCGCCGACGGCCTCGAGACCATGGTCGATGACTCTGAGTGGCCGCTGCCGAAGTACCGCGAAATCCTGTTTATGCAGTGAATGGGGTGCGGCCGCAGGCGCGGACGCTCGCGGCTATTCTGTGGCGCCCATGCTTCGACTGGCCAACCATCTCTGGCTGCGCACCCTCGCCCTCGGCCTGTCGTTGCCGGCGTTGGCGATCGGCCAGACGACGCTGCCAACGCTGTGCGCCATGGTGCCGGACGCGGCCGTTGTGGTGGTCGAGATCGCCGAACCAAGGACCGCAGTGCCGGCCTTGCTGCAAGCGCTCGGTGGGGTGCCGCCGGGGTTGCGCGAACGGCTCGGCGTGTCGGCGTGGGCGGGGTTGGCCGCGGCGTGGGTGGCGGTGGATGGTGATCCGACCGCGTTTGCGACGAAGGTCGCCGGTGGTGGCGCCGTGTTTGCTTTGGTGCCCACCGCGAAGGGGCCGCAGCCGGTGCTCTTGCTGCGGCCGCACGATCTGGTGGCGACCGAGCAGTGGTTCGCGCGGTTTGCCAAACCGTTGGCGCGGGCGGTGCAAGACGGCGTCGTCGTGGTGGCCACCGACCCCGAGCTCACCACCGCCATCGCCGCGCGCGCGCACACCGCACCGGGTCGTTGGGCGAACGTCTATCTCGGTGCCTCCGCGGCGGTGCGCGGCGCCTTCGACCTTGCCGCGCTGCGTCGTTCGCCGGGCGCCAGCACGCAACCGTTCGCAGCCCTCGATGCCGGCGCGCGGCTGTTGTTGGCGCCACTCGCGTTCGCAGCGACCAGCGGCGAGCTCGTGCAGTTCGCGATCGCGGGGGGCGACCAACTGCAGTTCACCGCGCGCACCGACACCAGTGTGAAGACGGCGCCGGTTGGCGACTTGCTGCCAGCGCCTCAGCAACGACAGGACGTGCCGCTCGCCGTCGATGGCCTGCTGCACCTTCGCCTCGACCGTTGCTTGCGCACTCTGCTGACCACGCCGGAGCGCTTCCTGCAGCCTGCGGAAGTGCTCGGTGTGCAGGGCTTCTTGTCGATCGCCGACGCCATCGATGGCGCCCACACTTCGTTTGTCGACGACCTGCTTGGTGGCCTGGGCGAGCCGTTCGAACTGTATGTGTTGCCGGTGACGCCGCCGCTGGATGGCGCGCCGCCGCGTTTGCAACTGCCGGGGTTCGCGTTGGTCGCTCCGATCACCAACGCCGCGGCGGAGCCGGTGCTGTTTCGCATGGCGCAGGCCTTCGCGGTGATCGCCAACGCCGAACGTGCGCAACGTGGCCTGTCGTTGTTCCCCGTGCGCACCCACAAGACGGACAGTGGCCACGGACTCGTTGCGGAACCGTTGGCGTGGCGCGGACCGGGAGCGCCGCCGATCGAGCAGGCGCTGTCGCCAACGCTGTGGAGCGAGAACGGCCACATCGTGTTGGCCAGCACGCATGCTGCGGCGATGACGATGGTGGCGGCGACGAAGGCGGCCAAGACGGCCTTGTGCAGCGGCGACCGGCTGTTGCTGCGAGGGCCCGCTTCTGCGCAGGCGATTGCCCAGAGTCGCAGCGTGTTCGAACTCGGCCGCATGCTCGATGAAGGTGAGGGGCCGAGCAAGGCGGCCCGGTTCTTTGACATCCTGCTGCTGGTCGTCGCTGCCGTGCGCGAGGTCGAGGTGCGAGTTGCTTGCGATGCCCGCGAGACGCGGCTCACCATCACGATGGAGCGCGGGCGATGAACGACTTGCTGGCACCGTGGGAGAGTTCGCCGGCGGATGCCTTCGATCTGGCCAAAGTGGGCCACTTGCTGCGGCGAGCAGGCTTCGGGGCCTCGCTGCCCGTGCGGCGCCAACTGCAACAGGGTGGCGTGGTGAAGGCGATCGAGTACGCCGTCCGCGTCGCGGGCGCCCCTGGCCCCGAGCAGACGATGCTGCCCGACGTGATCGCGTTCGGCGACATCCAGCGGGTGCGAGCGTTCCGCGTTTGGCTGGCGTTGCACAGCGCGCACTCGCTCGCCCAGCGCGTGAGCTACTTCTGGCATGGTCACTTCGCGACCAGCAACCAGAAGGTCAACGACCCGCGCGCGATGGCGATGCAGATGGCGACGTTCGATCGGCTGGGCCTTGGCCGCTTCGACGAGTTGTTGGCCGCGATGTGCCGCGACGCGGCGCTGCTGCGGTGGCTCGACAACGACGTCAACACCAAGAGCAAACCCAACGAGAACTTCGCCCGCGAACTGTTCGAGCTGTTCACCCTTGGTCGCGGCCACTACAGCGAGGCGGACATTCGCGAGGCGGCGCGCTGCTTCACCGGCTGGCATGTGCACGACGGCGCCTTTCACTTCGTGCCGTACTTGCACGACATCGGCGACAAGGTCGTGTTCGGTGTGCGCGGCAATCTGGATGGCGACGACGTCGTGGCCGCCACCGTGACCCGTCGCGAATCCGCGGAGTTCTTGGCCACTCGCTGGCTGCGTTTCTTCGTGCATCCAGAGCCTGAGCGGACGGAAATCGACGCGCTGGCGGCGGCCTACGAGCGCGCGGGTCGCGATGTGCATGCCACCTTGACGACGCTGTTGCGCAGCCGCTTGTTCTTTTCGCCGCGCGCGTACCGCAGCAAGGTGAAGAGTCCTGCCGACTTCGTGCTCGGGCTCGTGCGGGCCTTGGGGGCGCGCGGGGCGGCGACGGAACTTGCGGCGGCGATGGCGCAGTTGGGTGAGGCCTGGCTCGAACCACCGTCGGTGGAAGGCTGGCATGGTGAACGCGCGTGGTTGTCGCCCGCGTCGTGGTTGTTGCGCAGCAACTGCGCCGCCGAACTGGTGGCCGGGCGCCTTGGCAAGCTGACGCCTGCCCCGAGTTCGTTGTTCGAGCATTGCCGGCAGCCAGCTGACTTCGCGCGCGAAGCATGCCTCTTGCTGCTGGATGGGGTGATCACCGAGGCCGATCGCACGCGGCTCGGAGAGGTTGCCGCGGTGCACGGCAAAGACGTCGAAGCGGCGGCCGTCGCGGTGTTGCACGCCGCCACTTGCTTGCCGGAGTTCCAACTGACATGAGGATCGCATGACCCAGCTCGACCGTCGTTCGTTCCTCACCGCGGCTGGGTCGGTACCGCTGTGGCTGGGACTTCGCCAAAGCGGCTTGCTGGTGCCGCGCGGCCAGGAGCGCACCTTGCTCGTGCTCGAACTCGTCGGCGGCAACGATGGGCTCAACACCGTGATCCCGATCGACGACGAACGGTACGCGCGCTTGCGACCGAAGCTGTCGGCGGTGCGCAAGGGCGCGCATCGGCTGCCCGACGGCACCGCCTTGCACCCGGCGTTGGGGCAGTTGCACCGCCAGGTCCTGGCCGGGCAGGCGACGGTGTTGCACGGCGCCGGCTATGCGCAGCCAGATCGTTCGCACTTCCGCAGTCGCGACATCTGGCACGTGGCGGATCCGCAGCACCAGCGCGTCAGCAACGCCACCACCGGTTGGCTTGGGCGGGCGGCCGATCTGCTCGCCGCCAAGGCCGACGGCGTACCGGCGGCAGCGATCGGCGGGCTCGAAGTGCCGCTGGTGTTGAGGAGCCGTCGCGTCTGTGTGCCGAGCCTGCGTCGACTGGAAGACTTCCAATGGCTGTCGGCAGGTGGGCGCGGGCCGATGCCGGCGAATGCGGCGACACGAGCGGTGGTCGCTGCGCAACCGGTGGCGGTCGATCCGTCCGATCTGCGGGCGTTCTTGAGCGCCACGTCGCAGCGCGCCGTCAGCCTCGCGGACGACTTGACCCGCGCGTTGGCACGCTATGAGGCCAAGGCTGAGTATCCCGACAGCACGCTCGGCCGCGACTTGAAGCTGGTGGCGCAGCTCGTGGTTTCAGGCTTTGGCACGCGCCTGCTGCACGTCGGCATGACCGGTTTTGATACGCATGCGCGGCAGTTGCCAACGCACGCTGGGCTGTTGGCGCAGCTCGATGCAGCACTCGCCGCGTTCGTCATGGACCTGACGGCGCATGGCCGCGCCGACCAGGTGGTGGTGTTCGTGCATTCCGAGTTTGGGCGGCGCGCCGCCGAGAATGCCAGCCAAGGCACCGACCACGGGGCGGCAGCGCCGGCGTTCGTGCTGCTCGGTGGGGCTGCAGGGGGTGTGCTGGGAGCGGTGCCGGATCTGGCGCAGCTCGACGATGGCGACCCCATCGCCACGACCGACTTTCGCCGGATCTATCGCGACCTGCTGCAGTGGCTGGGGTTGTCGCCAGAGACGGTGCTCGACGGCTCGCACGCGACGGCGGGTCTGTGGCCTGTGGCGACGATTCGCTGAGCGGCTGAGCGTTGGCAGCGACGTCGCGCCGGGACGACTCGGCTCCGGGTCGTGGGTGCGTGGCGTCGGCGGTGCGTCGGTGCGGTGCTGGCTGGTCTAGCGAGCGCGCTGCAGCTGCAAGAGCGGCATCACGATCGCGACCACGATGCCGGCGACGATGGTGGCGAGCAGCACGATGATGACCGGCTCGATCACGCTCGTCAGCTTCTGCGTCGCCAGGTCGACCTCTTCGTCGTAGGTGCCAGCGATGCGTTCGAGCATCTCTTCGAGGTTGCCGGCTTGTTCCCCGACGCCCACCATGTAGCTGACCGTCGGCGGGAACACGCCGACCGCCTTCATCGGGGTTGAGATGTCGGCGCCTTCGAGCACGCGGTCGTGCACGACTTGCAGAGCGTTCTGCAGCACCTTGTTGTCGAGCACGGCCTTGGTCACTTGGATCGCTTGCAGGGCGGGCACGCCCGACCGCAGCAGTGTCGACAGCGTGATCGAGAAGCGCGCCATCGCCTGCTTCTTCATCAGGTCGCCGAACACGGGCAGGCGCAGCTTGAACGAGTCGAACATCAGTCGCCCCTTCACACTGTTGACGAACAGTTGGAAGCAGATGACGAGTGCGAGCAAGCCCACCAGCACGAGCAGCCAGTAGTTGACCAAGAAGTCCGACATCGCCATCAGGATCTTCGTCGGCAGCGGCAGCTCCTGACCGCGGCCCTTGATCAACTGGGTGACGCGCGGCACCACGAACGTCATCAAGATGGCGACGACGATGACGCCGGCACCCGCCATCACCATGGGGTAGATGAGTGCGGCCCCGACCTTGTTCTTCAGTCGGGTTTGCGCCTGCAAGAAGCCCGCGAGCCGCACCAGCACCTTGTCGAGCGCTCCCGACGACTCGCCGGCCTTCACCATGTTCGAGTAGAGCTCGGTGAAGTAGGCGGGGTGCAGCATCACGGCGTCGCCAAACGGCATGCCCTGCGTCACCTTCTCGCGAATGTCGCGGAAGCAGCCCTCGATCTTCTTGTCGGGCGCTTGCTCGATGATCATGCGCAGCCCTTCGGCGAGCGGAATGCCGGCCTGCAGCAGCGACGCCATTTGGCGGGTGACGGCAGCGACTTGCTCGGTGCGCGCCTTGTTGGGCGACTCGACGCCGGTGACGCCGCGGATGCGAATGCCGCCTGCCTTCTTGGCGCGCGCTTCGTGGATGTCGGTGACGAACAGCCGGTCCTTCTTCAGCTTCACGCGCGCGTCGCGTGGCGTGTCGGCATCGATGATGCCCTTCTTGGTCCGGTTGTTGCCGTCGATCGCTTTGTATTCGAAGATTGGCACGGGCTTACAGGACGTCGAGTTGGGTAACGCGCAGCACTTCGTCCGGCGTGGTCAATCCGTTCAGCAGCTTGGCGACGCCGGACATGCGCAGCGTCTTGAGGCCGCGTTCGAGGGCGCCGCGCTTGATCTGGCTGGCGGTCGCCTTGTTGACGATCTGCTCCTGCACCTGGGAGTCGATCGGCATCACTTCGTAGATCGCGGTGCGGCCGGCATAGCCCGAACGGAAGCATTCATCGCAGCCCTTGCCTTGCAGGATCTTGCCGCCGGGGAACATGTCGGGTGTCAGCTTGAGGTCTTCCAGGAAGTAGCGCATGCGCTGGTCGGGCTCGACCGGCTCGCGGCAGTTGGAGCAGACCGTGCGCAGCAGGCGTTGGGCAATGACCAGCAGCAGCGACGACGAGACCAAGTACGGCTCGACGCCGATGTCGATGAGGCGCGTCACCGTGGAGGCCGAATCGTTGGTGTGCACCGTCGAGAACACCAAGTGGCCCGTCAGCGCGGCGCGAATGGCGATGTCGGCGGTCTCGTTGTCGCGCACTTCGCCGACCATCATCACGTCGGGATCCTGCCGCAAGAACGAGCGCAGGCCGGCGGCGAAGGTCAGGCCCTTCTTGACGTTCACCTGCACCTGGCTGATGCCGTCGAGGTTGTATTCGACGGGGTCTTCGATGGTCAGGATGTTGAGGTCTGGTGCGTTGATTGCATCGAGGCAGGCGTAGAGCGTGGTCGTCTTGCCGGAGCCGGTCGGGCCGGTCACGAAGATGACGCCGTGGCTGTAGCTGATGTAGCGCCGGATCGTGCGCTCGGACTCGCTCTCAAGGCCGATCTGGTCGAGTGAGTAGACCTTGGTCGTCTTGTCGAGAATGCGGAAGACGACACGTTCGCCGCCGGCCACCGGCACCGTGCTGATGCGCACGTCGACGTCGCCGTCACCGACGCGAATCGAAGCGCGGCCGTCCTGTGGCAGGCGGCGCTCGGCGATGTCCATCTTGCCCATGACCTTGACGCGCGACACGATCGCTTCCTGCGCGCGTTTGGGCACCGACTCCATGTCGTAGAGCACGCCGTCGATGCGCATGCGCACTTGCAAGCGGTCGGCATACGGCTGCAAATGGATGTCCGAAGCGCGCAGCTTGAGCGCCTGGAACAGCAGCATGTTCACCAGCTTGATGACCGGCGCCTTGTTGGCATCCAGCAAGTCTTCTGACTCCTGGATGTTCTCGGCGATGCTGACGATGTCGGTGTCTTTGACGTCCTGCAGCGCTTCGTCGACGCCGTCGGCCTTGTGGCGGTAGGCGCGATTGATCAGGTTGGCGACTTCGCCGCGGGTGGCCAGCACGGCCTCGACTTCGCGGCTGAGCAGCGTCGCCAGATCGTCCATCGGCTGCACTTCCAGTGGCCGATGGGTGGCGACGCGCAGCAGCGTGCCGGTGTCCTCGATGGCGACCAGCCCGTGCGTGCGCGCGAACTGCACCGGGATCTGGTGGATGAACACGCTGGGCACGCCAACGCCTTCCAGGCTTTGGCGAAACTCCAGGCCGAGCAGCTCGGCGAAGAACGCCAAGCATTTGCCCTCGGTCAGGATGTTCTTGCTGACGAGGATTTGATCGAGCTGTTGCCCCGTCTCGCGTTCGGTGCGCAGGGCGTCATCGATCTGCGGTTGCGTAAGCCCGGCCTTGCGCAGCAGGCTCTCGCGAATGCGATCCTGCCGAACGGCGGGCGTCGTCGGACCAGGACTGCTCATCGGCCAGTGGCTCCGTTGGGGCCAGTGGCTCCGTTGGGGTCAGCAGGCGCCGACGGACCCTTCGCGTTCGGCATCGCGCTGCTGCGCGCGCGGCGGTAGGTGGGCAACTCGTATTCGCCTTGCGAGTCGAGGTCGTCGATGGTGGCGCCGGTGTCGTTCAATGTGCGCGCCTCGCCGTTCTTGTTGCCAGCCCACTTGCGATCGATGATGCGCAAGCGCCGGTCGCCGATGAACTGCTGGGCTTCGAGCTTGCGGGTCAAACTGATCGAGTAGAGGTCCTGGAAGTCGTCTTCGTCGAGGATCGTCGGCGTCACGAAGAAGTAGAGGTTGGTCTTGTTCGACGTGTTCTCGCTCTTGCGGAACAGGAAACCGAGGATCGGCAGGTCCTTCAAGATCGGGAAACCGCCATCGTTCGCCGACTCGCTGTCTTCGAGCACGCCGCCGAGGATCATCGTTGCATCACTGGGCATCGTCACTTGCGTCTTGATGGTGCGGCTCAGGGTGATGCCACCACCAGTGACTGACGACGGGTCGAAGGCGCCGACGAAGCGCGACACTTCCAAGCTGATGTTGAGGCGCAGGTAGTTGTTGGGCGAGATCGTCGGCGAGATCTCAAGCGTGATGCCGGCGTCGCGCGGCGCACCAACACCACTCGATGTGGTCGCGTTGCCCTGGTTCTGGGTCTGCGTCGGGCGCGACTCGGTCGTCTTGACGACTGCGGTCTCGTTGTTGTTCACCAAGACGCTCGGCAACGACAGAATGTTGGCCTTGTCGTCGCTAGAGAGCGCGTTGATCAGCAGCGGCACCGCGAAGTCGCCGCCGCTGATGATGCCGCCGGTGATGCCTTGCAGCGGGTTCTCGAAGTCGGGCAAGCGCGTGTCGGGAATGCCGTCGTCGTCGAGGTCGCTGAACGTCGATTGGCCAAAGCTCGTGTAGCCGAAGCCGCGCGTGAAGTTGCCGTTCTCCTTGAGGTCGAACAGGCCGAGTTCCACACCGAAGCGATCGAGGTCGCCGGTGGTCAGTTCGACCAGCGCCGCTTCGATCAGCACCTGCGGTTGGCGGCGATCGAGACGATCGATCAGCGATTGGATCTGGTTCCACTTGGTGCCGGCGGCCGACACCAGCAGCGCGTTGCTTTCCTTGTGCGCGCGAATGACCGTGCGGCGGGTGCGGCGGGCAGCGGCAGCGCCAGCACCACCGGCAGGCGCCTGCGCCTGCGTCTCCGCTTGGTTGTCTTCTTGCAAGAACGTCTGCAAGGTCTGCTGCAGGTCCTCGGCGAGAACGTTCTTCAAGTGGATGACACTGGCCGAACCTTCGACCAGAACACTCGGCACGTCCAGACGGGCGATCAGTTCTTGGGCTTCGCGCACTTGCTCTTGCGTGCCGCTCAGCACCACCGCCTTTTGCGAACTGTGCACGACGACCTTCAGCTGGGCTTGCCCCGAGCCGCCAGCGAGTTGGCCGGCATTGCCACCTGCTTCTTGGTTGATCACCTGGGCGCGGATGCGGCTGCGGCTCTCGAGCACTTCCGTCAGGATCGGCTCTAGCTCTTCGGGGGCTTGGTGTTCGAGGGTCTGCACCTGCACCACCAAGTTTGGCTGTTCGGTTGGCACGTCGACCAGTTCGAGCAACTTGACGGCGGCGTAAACCTGCGGGCCGAAGCCCTGCAGCAGCATGGCGCTGCTATTGCCGACGTTGCCGAGCGTCAGTGTGGCGCCGCCTTGTGGCGAGCCGGTGCTGGCGAAGAACGGCCGCAACGCGTTGGTGGCGATGGTGGCGTTGATGTTCTTCAGCGGCACCGTGGTCAGGATCGGCACGCCGGTCTGGTGGCGGTAGCCCTCGAGTTCATCCGGTGTCACGTAACGGGCGCCGTTGGTGACTTCGCGGCCGCGCGCACCGCCCATCGACACGATCTCAAGGATCTCGAGGTCGCCTTCACCCCGCGACACGCAGGCGAAGCCCTTGATGTAGAGCATCGTTTGGAAGAAGGCGAAGAAGTCGATCTCGAACCGTTCGCGTTTGATGCGGAAGGTGCCGAGGAAGCTGACGGTGCTGGCGCCTTGGCCACCGCTGGCGAGGTCGGTGGTGCTGAACACGAAGCGCTTGCCGGTGACTTCCTGCGCCCACTTGATGAACTCGATGATCTCCATGCCATTGCTCTCGTTCATCGAGAAAGAAATGGTGTTGGTGGCGGTGTCGACCACCATGCGTGGCACGGGCTTCGTGGGGTCCTGCGTGGTGGCGGCCGGTGTGCCGGTCGGTGTGCCGGCCGGCGGGGTCACCGTCGGGGTTGCCGGCGGGGTCACCGGCGGTGGGGTGGCCTGTGCCAGCAGTCCATGGCTGGCCAACAGGCCGCCGGCCGCTAGCCGGACCGCCCAGCGCATCAGCGCCACCGCGCCCATGGACGGGCGCGGCGCCAGCCGGGGCAGTGGGGACGTGGTCGGAACGCGAAAGGCGCAGCGGTGAGCGTGGTCGGCCATCGTTCTTCTGTTCGAGCTTCGTGCCCTCGGGGTCGAGGGATCGGGTCCGGCGTAGGACTGTGTGCGCGAAGCTTTTATTTCCGGCGCGTTACGCAAGGAAGGCGCAAGTCAGTGTTTCCAAGTTTCCGTTTGCGCCGTTCGCATGGCATCGGTTGCATCATCGCGACGCCCGACGAGGTGACTCGCGAGGTGTTGCGCTGGCATGAAGCTTTCCGAACTCATCACGACAGACTTGGTCGAAATCCCGCTGCGGGCGGCCGACAAGTGGGATGCACTGCGGGCCTTGGCCCAGGTGCCAGTGCGCGCTGGCCGCTACTCGGCGAGCTTTGCGACAACGGTTGAGCAGGCGTTGGTCGTCCGCGAACGCAGCATGACGACCGGCATGGAGCACGGCATTGCGATTCCCCATGCGGCGGTCGACGGCATCGATGACTTGATCGCGATCCTGGGACTCAACTCGGTCGGCATTCCGTTCGAGACGTTGGATGGCGCGCCGGCCCGCATCATCATCGGCTTGGTGATTCCGCGGGCGAAGAAGCTGGCGCACATCAAGACGCTCGCCGAGATCGCCAAGTTGTTGTCCCGGGCCGATGTACGCGATCGCTTGGTGCGCTGCACCGACGCTAAGAGCGCGCTGCAAGTGTTGGCGGAAGTGCAAGGCGCGAGTCCCTGAAGTAGCCATGCGATCGCTGCCAAAGCAACCACACCCGAGGCGTGGGTGGGCCGCGTATCGTCGGCATGTGGGCTTGATGTCCAGCCGAGGTGCGTCGTGAGACCGAGTCCCCTGGCGGAGCCGGGTATCTTGCTGCGCATGATCGCGCCAGAACCTGACGACCTGCCGCGCGCGCGCGCCAGTTCCTCGGCGTTGTTGGCACCGAGGACAAGCTGGGGGGCGACGGGCACTTTGGGGGCCGCGTTGGCGGCCTTCGTCTTCTCGGCGATGACCCACCAGCGAACGCAGCTGCCGTTCGGTCGCGACGGGCAACTTGGCTGGCTTGCCTGTGGTGCGGTCGTGCTGTTGGCGACGATCTTGGTGCGACTCGGCGACCCGCGACGGCAGCGCCGCGAAGTGCTTGCCGCCATGGTCGCCGGGCTGGTTGCGCTGGCGGCGGCGGCGAACAGCTTGGGCGCGGCGTTCCTCGGCGCCAGTTGGCTGGGCTTGGCCGGAGCGTTCGGAGTGTTGGTCGTTTTGGTGCTGCGTGGTCAACCCGCAGGGCGGGCCGTGGTCGCGGCCACGCTCGGCGCCAGCACCTTCGCCGCGGTGGTTCTTGCTACTGGCCCGCACCCAATGGCCGCCAGTTCGACTGCGTTGTTGATGGTGGTGACACTGCTGCTCGCCGCGAGCGTTGGCAGCGATCGCCGACTGGCGGCACAGGCACCGCACGCGCACCACAGTGCGGGCCAGCAGCTTCGCCGCCAGTTGTTGTTCGCGGCCGCGGCGATGCTGCTAGCCGTGGCGGTGGCGTACCTGCCAGGCTCGGCGCTGCCGACCTCGCTTGCCACCGTCGGGCTGGTGGCGGCGGCGACCGCGATCGGTGCCGTCGCCGCCCGTCTTGCGTGTGGGCTCAGTGTCGCGGTCGCCGCCCTCGTCCTCGGCGCGGGGCCGGTCGCCTCGTCGAGTGCGGACGAACGGGTGTTGGCAACCCACGGCGAGCTGCGCGTGTGTTATGCGCGCGGCCAACAAGAACTGCGCCTCTACGCGGCGGCTGAACTGATCGACGCCAACGGACCGGCGCGCGGCGAGGCGGCGCTCGCTACCGTGTTGGTGCAGGCGTTGGCGGCGGCGGGGGATCGGGTGTTGGTGCTCGGCCAGGGCAGCGGGCGGATCGCCTCCGACTTGCTGAGTCTCGATCGCCAGGTCGTCGACGTGGTCGATTGGCGCCCCGCCGGGCAGGTGCTGCGTGCGCACCTACTGGCCGATGGCCCCGTGCTGCCGGTGGCGACGGCAACGCCGGCCGCCGTCGTTCGCCACAGCGGGCTCGTGGCCGGCCTCGCCGCGCTGTCGACCGGTGCTCGTCAGATCATTGTGCTCGCCGAACCGCTCGCCCACGGCGGGCCGCAGACCGAGGTCGGCGTGCAGCACGAACTGCGCGCGGTGGTCGGCGCCGGGTTCGTCTTGCAGGTGCTCGCTCTCGATCGCACGCGCGGCCTCGCCATGCAGCAACTGTTCGCAGCGGCGGTGGTAGCCCATCGCTGGAACGGCTTGTTCGTGGTCGGTGATGCGGCCGTGTTGGTTAGTGGCGACGCGCCGATTGATTGGCCACAGATCGAGCCGCTCGCGTCCTGGTCGCCGGACGCGCGGTGGATGGCGCACGAAGCACACGTGGCCGATGTCACAGATCTGGAGCGGGCCTGGCTCGGCAGGCTGGTGGCGCCGACGACATCGGCGGTGCCGACGTTGGCCGCCGACGCCCTTGGACGGCCGATCGCGCTCGACGTGATACATGCTTGGCTGGGGCCGCGTGCCGACGAGGCGTGTGGCGGCAACGGGTTGCTGTCGCGGTATCGCGCACAGCAAGCCGAACTGCGAGCGGCCGCCGCGCGCATTCGTTCGTTGGCCAACGACGCCGAAGGCCGCGCCACGGCCCAGGGCATCGCCGCCCGCTTCCTGCATGTCGGCGCCCCGTTGCCAGAGTTGCAGGCTGCACTCGGTTTGCCGACGTCGGATGGCGTCACCTTGATGGCGCCAGGCGCGGCGAGTCGGCGCGCCTTTGCCCTCGATCCGACGTTCTTCCAGTCGCCGCCCGCGGTGTGCAGCACGTTGCCATTGCCCAATCAGGTCGCGGGGGATCTCGAAGACCTGTCGGTGTTGCCGCCGCGGCCGCGGCTCGCCGAAGTGGCCAGCGGCGACGACCCGTTCGCGGTGGCGTTGCGGGTGCGCTTTCCGTCGCGATGTGCGCGCGCGTTGGTCGAGGCCTTGGCGAACGGTGCGCTGACGCCAAGTGCCAACCAGGCGCTGCGCGAACTGGCGGATGCGTTCGTGCTGCGCGAGGCGGCAGCGATCTTGGTCCCGCGGGCGCGGGCGCGTGAGTTGCTGGGGCTGTGGCGAGGCGACTTGCCAATGCCGAACGAGATCGAACAGATGGCCAGTGGCAGCGCGGACGATCGCCGTACGTTGGCGGCGGCTCTGCGTGGTCGGCGCGATCCGTCGTGCTTTGGCGCGCTCGCCATCTTGCTCGAGGCCGACGAAGTCGAAGTGCGCGAATTGGCGGCGGTCGCGCTGGAGTACGCGTGCGGGGATCGCGTTCCGTACGATCCGAATTGGTTGCAATCTGCGCGGCACGAAGCGGCGCAGCGACTGCGTTCTTTGCATAATCGCGCGCCATGACGGACGCCTCGGTTGCCTCACTGGTGCAGTTGGTCGGCG
>CANEYR010000126.1 GCA_947444055.1 Planctomycetota bacterium | reverse complement strand
CGTATGGCGAAGCCGTGACGCAGCTGGCAGCAGCTCCACTCGACAACCCGATCGCGCGGCTGTTGCTGCTCGAGGAAGTGACGCAACTGCGGGCCACCGAGAACGAGCCGTCGATGCAGCCGCTGGTCGATGCGGCGCTGCGGGCGGCGATGGGGCATGTCATCGAGGGCGCGCTGCTGCGCATCGTGCAAGGCCGGGCTGCTGAGTACGTCGATCTGCGCCTGTGTGCGATGGAACAGGTTCGTCGCTTGGGTGGACCGCGCGCGGTCCCGCTGTTGCTGGCAGTGATGGTCGCCAGCCCCGTGCAGCACGCCCGCGGCGACAGCCGCTACGACAGCGACCCGCTCGTGCAGCTGCGGCTGATCCACTATTGCGGCCAAGTGCGCGGCGAGATCGCCGCCGCCGTCGTCGAGTTGCCCGGCCGCAAAGACTGGCAAGTGCAATCGCCACTCGACTTCCTGGCGACCACAATCTTGAACGAACGAGCGCACTACTCGAAGCTGCGCACGCCAGCGCTCGTTGCCTTGACGTGGTCACTGCAGCGGCCGCGCCTTGATCCGGACCCGACGTGGGTGCGAACTTGGCGAGAAGGGCGCCCCTAAGGCAGGCCAGACTCAGGCAGGCCAGACCTCGACCCAATCCATGCAGACCCTCTGGAGCGACCAGCCCATTGCCTACGACGGCAGCCAATTGCGCGCGCACTGGTTGTGGTCGACTTTCGGGTTGGTGGGGGACGCCGTCGTCGCCTTCCGCGGCCCGTGCTGCGTCACCACCGGGGAAATGGCCGACCTCGCGGACCTGGACGGACCAGGCATCGCCGGCGATGACATGGTGCACTTCGTATGGGAGTCGTTTGCGACGCCAGACCTGCTGCTAGCAGTGCATCGGCAACGCCTGCTGTCGGCGCAAGCGGGCGAAGTGCTGGCCGCTCTGGCCCCGCGCACCGTGGTACGCCGCGATGGCGATGACCTCTTTGTCGGCGTCGGCAAACTCTCGATTTCAATCGCCACCGCGACGCCGGTCAGCAGCCTCATTCACTTCGCCGTCAATGCAACACCGGGCGGGGCGCCGGTGCCGACGGCCAACCTGCGCGACCTCGGCGTCGATGCGGCCGCGTTCGCCACCGCGCTCTTGGCCCGCGCCGCCGTCGAGCAACAGAGCATCACGAGCGCCCGCGCCAAAGTACGCGCCAAGGGAGAATGGCGATGAAGGGCCGCTGGAGCGCAGTCATCAAGCTGCTGTTCGTCGCGGGCCTGATGTGGCTGGTGTTTCGCACGATCCCGTTCGAGGACCATCTGCTGCGCCGGGCCGACCCGGAGGCCGAGGTTAAGGTCGAGACGGTCACCATCGTCGGGTCGTGGAAGCTGGACCCGTTGCACTACCGCGGCGACGGCGACACGGTGGATCGCGAGATCCACCTCGGACCGCAGGCCGACGGCAGCGTGATCGCCATCGAGCCCGCCTTACAGACCTACTGGCGCGACCTCGATCCGTGGTTGTTCGGGCTCGGCGCGGCTTGTTACTTCCTGACCGTCTTGATCGCCGGCGCCCGCTGGTGGTGGTTGTTGCGCGTGAACGGCACCGACGTGTCGTTGTGGGAGACGCTGCGCTTCACCTGGATCGGCGTGTTCTTCAATACCGTGATGCCGGGCTCCACTGGCGGCGACGTGGTGAAGGCGCTCTACATCATGAAGCGTTGCCCTGGCCATCGCGTGCAAGTGATGGTCTCAGTGATCGTCGATCGCGTGCTCGGCCTCGGCTCGCTGGCCCTGCTCGGCGCCGTCGTGGTGCTGTTCGCGCTCGACCGCTTCGGGACGATCGCGATCGGCATCTGGGGCGTGATCGGCGGCGTTGGCTTGCTCGGCATCATCGCCTTCAGCAAGCGCATGCGGTCGTTGGTGCGCCTGACGTGGCTGCTGCAGCGCTTGCCACCCAAGCTTGGCCACGTGCTGCGTTTGGTCGATCAAGCGGTGTTCTCGTACCGCAGCCACCGGTGGGTGATCATCGGCAGCTTGCTGGCTGGCGTCGGCAACCACGTTGTGTCGGTGCTCGGCGTCTACCTGCTCGGCGAAGCGATCGGCGTCGGCCTGCCGTCGTTCGAGTACTTCGCGTTGATTCCGATCATCAACATCGTCTCCGCGGTGCCGCTACTACCCAATGGTTGGGGCATCGGCGAGTGGATGTACGGGGGCCTGTTCGCCACCTTCGGCGCCTCGTATCTCGGTGGTGGTCCGGTGGCGGCAGCGGCGATGTCGACGCGCGGGGTCGCCCTGTCGCTGCTCTACCGCCTGCACCTGACCTGCTGGTCGCTGCTGGGTGGCCTGTTCGTGTTGATGGAGAAGGACCGCGTCACCAAGGCCGACCTCGCGCGCGAGGCCGCGATCGAAGCGCAGGAGGATGCGTCGGCGGCGCATGAAGGCGACCAGGAGCCCGTGGAACCGCCCCCGGGCCGCGGCTAACGTCCTCGCCCTTATGTCGCTGATCGTCGTTGGCTCCACCGCGTTCGACACCATCGAGACCCCGCACGGCAATGCCGCGGATTGCCTCGGTGGGTCTTCCACGTATTTCAGTTTGGCAGCGCGCCTGTTCACGACCGTGCGACTCGTCAGCGTCGTCGGCACCGACTTTCCTGATGCCCACCGCAAGCTGCTGCAAGATCGCGGCATCGACATCTCGGGCGTCGAAACCAAGACCGGCAAGACCTTTCGCTGGCACGGCCGCTACGCCAGCGACATGAACAGTCGGCAAACGCTGGATGTGCAGCTCAACACCTTCGGCGACTTCAAACCGAAGGTGCCGACGGCCTTCCGCGACACGCCGTTCGTGTTCTTGGCGAACGGCTCACCCGGCACCCAAGCGTCGGTGCTGGAGCAGATGCAAGCGCCCAAGTTCTGCGTCGCCGACACCATGGACTTGTGGATCGAGCACGAACGCGAAGGCCTGCTGGCCTTGTGCAAGCGCATCGACGGACTGATCGTCAACGACAGCGAGGTCAAGCAACTGACCGGCAAGAGCAACCTCATCCAAGCTGGCCGCGCCGCGTTGGCGCTCGGCCCCAAGCTCGTGATCGTCAAGAAGGGGGAACACGGCTGCTTTGTGTTCTCCAATTTCTTCCACTACGCGCTGCCGGCGTATCCGACCGAGTCGGTCGTCGATCCGACCGGGGCTGGCGACAGCTTTGCCGGTGGCTTCATGGGCTATCTAGCCAACTGCGACAGCGTCAGCCTGTGGAACATGAAGCGCGCGGTCGCTTACGGCACCGTCACCGCCAGCCTCACAGTCGAAGGCTTTGGCGTCGAGCGCATCGCGCGCGCCGACCGCGAGACGGTCGAGCGGCGCTACCAAGAACTGCAGCAGTTCGTCGGCGGCGCCTGAGCCGGGGGCCTGGGGTTGGGCGCCTGAGCTCGACGCCGCGGCGGCGTCGCCCGCGAGTTCACTGCAACTGCACGAGCATCGGCGACGTCAACTGGAATCCAGTCGGCTGCAGGCCAATGCCCTGCACCATCAGGGTGAAGCCAGTGAACCCACCGGTGTTGAGGTTCGGCAGCGTCACCGTGCCGTAGCCCGCCGCATTCGTGACCGCGGCGCCGAGCGAAAAGATGCCGCCAAGGAACACATCGTTCCAGCTGTCTGGAGCAAACGGCAGCGGCACGAACACGGTCGGCACCGAGGGCGCGAAGCCACCGGGCGCCGTCGGTCCAACCGACATGAACAAGAACACCGGCATGCCCGCGGTGCCGTGCATGTCGACATCCCACGTCGGCTGCGTGCTGACGACCGGCAACCGGCCAAAGCCATTCTGGTCGATCACCAGCGGCGCCACGGTCGGCACATCGCACAACGTGAAGCCCATCATCGTCGGCTGGAAGTTGGCGTAGTCGAACTGCACGCCGAGCCACGAACCGTTCGCTGGCACGCCGAGGGTCGAGCTGCCGCACTGCACGCCGTTGATCACGGCGAGAGTGCCGTTCGTCGACGTCGAGAAGATGGAGCCCGCGTACGAGCCCGAGTCGGCGGTGAACAACAGGTTTGGCTCGGGGTTGTAGTTTCCCGCGGCGTCGGGATAGGTCGGCACAAAGGTGCCGCCGTTGGGGTCCAAGGCCAAGCCAACGACCTTGCCGAAGATGCCAGCCACCACGATCGCGGTACCGTCGCGGTTGATCGCCGCCGAATTGAGCACCATCTGGCGCACCGTCAGCGTGCCACCGGGACCGCCCACCGCTTCGTTGATCAGGATGCGCGCCGAGTTGGGCGCAAAGCTCAGCACGTTGCCGTTGGCGTCGTAGGTGATGTTCGCCGCGTCGATCTTGACGATGGCGCCGTCGTTGCAGTTGGCCGTGCCGCTCTGGTTGCCGTTCACCCAATGACTGCCGTCCGACGGCGCGTAGTAGAGATCGCCGTTGCTGGCCTGCAACAGCGCGCCCGCACCGATCGTGGCCGCACCGGCCTGGGCCCCAACGGCAATCGCGAGCTGCGCTTGCGTCATGAAGAACTCGACATTGCCGTTCGGTAGCAGCCGCACATAGTCACCGGCGAGCAGCGTCTGCGGCACGGTGCCGTTGTTGGTCTGCACTTCGACCTGCAGCAGCCCGACGGCCGAAGTGCCCGTCGCCGCGGCATTGCGCCGCACGGTGAAGAACACCTTGTCCCACGTCACCGACGCCCGATCCGCCGCCTTCACGAAGATGCCGCCGATGCCAATGGCTTGGAAGTAGGTCTTCCAGCCGGCGAACTTGGTGTAGATGCCATCGGCGTTGCCGTCGCCGAGATAACACTGCATCGCCGTCGTCGGCAGCAGCGAGCGCGCGGGGCTACCGGTGAACGGCGTCACCAGGCTGATGTCGAATTCTTCGAGGCGTGTCATCGCGCCACCTGGGCGTTCACTGACGGAATCGATGCTGACAAACGGAAAGCGGCCGGTGAAGAGAATTGACTGCGCTTGCGCGTGGGCGACACCGACGGCGGCCGCGGCGACGAGAAGACAACGAAGGGGGTTCATCATGGTGGGGATGTCTTGGAAGTGGGGCAGGATAGGGAGCCGCGGCGTTGGCGCCAGCCCCCGTGACAGACCGCTCGCTTCGCGGCATGCTGCTCCCCGCCACCATGCGGAACTGCCTCACCTCGCTGCTCCTCGCTGCTCTGTTGCCTGCGCAAACGCCATCGACCGATGTTGCCGTCGGCGTCTTTCCCTTCCTGGTAGGGAACATGGATCCGCGCATCACTGAGATCGTCACCAACTGCACGACCTACGGCATCGACACGCTCTACGTCAGTTCCTTCCGTGCCACCGGACCTTTGACCGGTGATCTATGGGTCACCGACAGCGCCGGTGATTGGAACCTCGCGTGGGGGGCCGTGCGCTCGACGGGAGCTGGCATCAACCTGCAGAACCTGATCACCGCGTGCCATGCGGCGAACCTGCGCGTCGTCGCCGTGCTGAAGTGCTTCTCGGACACCGTGCAGCCGGACAACGCCGCCCACAAACAGTATCTGCTCAACGTCATCGACTACTTCGTCGACGCCTGGCAACCCAACGGCCAGCCGGTCTACGACCTCGACGGCATCGCTCTCGACTACGTGCGCTACGTCGGCGGCACCAACGTCAACGTCGCCAACGTCACCAGCTTCGTCGCCGACGTTCGCCAACACATCGGCAACCTGTCGTTGCACGCCTACCTGATCGCCAACCGCTACTCGTTCGACGGCCCGACCTACAACGGCGTCTTCAATTCGTACGCGTCGACGATGAGCCAACTACAGTCGCAGTTCGGCCAGCACTGGGAACAGCTGGCGCCGTACATCGACGTCTACATGCCGATGGCCTACACGGCGAACGGCTCGATCTACAACACCTACGCGCTGCACCAAGCCTACGTGCGCAAGTGTGCCGAGTACGCCCGCACCGCCTGCACCCTCGCCGGTCATCCGACCCGTCGCGTGCAACCGACCATCAAGACCTACACCGGCGAGTCGGAGACGACGACGGACTTGACCATCGAGGCCTCGATCACCGGCGCCTTGCTCGGCGGCGGCAATGGCTACCAATCGTTCCGCTACCAGTACTTGGTTACCAACCCGACGTGGTGGACCAAGATGGCCCAGTTCGCGGTGCCAGGCTGTAACTGGCCACGCCCGAGTTACACGGCCCTCTCACCGCGCCTGACGACGACGTTCGACACCACGCAGACGATCGACAACGACCAGTCCACCAACTCCTTGCAAGTGCGTTTCGACTTCGACGGCGACCGCGTCTTCGACACGCCATGGACCCCAAACGCCACGGCCACCAACTTGGCGCGCTACCCCGGCCAGTGGTTGTCGACGATGCAAGTGAAGGACATCGAAGGCCACGTCAGCACCACGCGTCGGCGCGCCACCGCCGGGTCGGCCGTCACCTTGCTGCCGCCGTTCGTCAGCACGACCACCGGTGGCCAAGTGCAGATCCAGATCGACGTTGGCACGGCCGGCGCCGGCAACACCTACCTAGCGATCGCATCGATCTCCGGCACCGCGCCGGGTTTTGTTTGGGAGCCCGGCTTCCCGGTGCCGCTCAACGTCGACGGCGTCACCACCCTGTTCGCGGGCGATCCCAATGGCGGCATCCTCAGCAACGGCCTAGGCACCTTGGACGCCAACGGCCGCGCCACCGCGGTGCTGACGATCCCACCGGTGATCTTGCAGTTCCTCGCCGGGCTGCCGATCTACTGGAACTTCCTCAGCGAGACGCCCGCGGGCGTCGCCAAGTGCGTTGGCGACACCAAGCAGATGACGCTGTGGCCGTGAACGACACGGCGAGAACGCCAGCGCGCCATAGCTAGCGCCGTGCAACGGGCGGCGACCGTCGCTATCGTCTTCGCCCCGATGATCTCGCTGCAGAGCTATGTCCAAGGTCGTTGGATCACCGGCACCGGCGATCCAAAGACTCTCCATGATCCCGCGACCGAGGCTGTGCTGGGCGACGTTCGCCCCGGCGGTGTCGACTTCGCCGCCACCCTCGCGCACGCGCGCGACGTGGGTGGGCCGGCCCTGCGCGCGCTGACCTTCGCGCAACGCGGCGAACTGCTGAAGGCGCTCGCCACCAAGGTGCACGAACACCGCGACGAGCTCATTGAGATCGCGGGCAAGAACGGCGGCAATACGCGCGGTGATGCCAAGTTCGACCTCGATGGTTGTTCGGGCACGTTGGCCTTCTATGCGCAGCTCGGCGCCGGCTTGGCGGCCCAGAAACACCTGCCAGACGGCGACGGCACGCAGCTCGGCCGCACGCCGCGGTTTTGGGGCCAGCACATCTTCGTCAGCCGTCCTGGCGTGGCGTTGCACATCAACGCCTTCAACTTCCCGGCCTGGGGCATGGGCGAGAAGATGGCGTGTGCGCTACTGGCCGGCGTGCCCGTGATCGAGAAGGCAGGGACGCCGAGCGCCATGCTCGCCTTCCGCCTCGCGCAGCTGATCGTCGACAGCAAGATCCTGCCCGAGGGCGCCTTTCAGTTTCTGCCCGGTTCCGCCGTGGGCCTGCTCGACCTGTTGGGCCCGATGGATGCCGTGGCCTTCACTGGCAGTTCCGTCACCGGTGCGTTGATCCGCGGCAACAAGAACCTGGTCGCCCGCAACGTGCGCGTCAACATCGAGGCCGACTCGATCAACCCAGCCGTGCTCGGCCCCGACGTCGAGAGTGGCGGCGACACCTTCGAACAGTTCCTCGGCAACTTGGCGATCGACATGACCCAGAAGGCGGGGCAGAAGTGCACCGCCGTGCGGCGCATTCTGGTGCCCACCGACAAGGTCGCGGAGGTCCAAGAAGCCTTGGTCGAGCGCCTGCGAGCGGTGCGCATTGGCAACCCGCTCGACGGCGACGTTCGCATGGGGCCACTCGCCAGCAGCGAACAACTGCGCGACGTCCGCGCCGGCATGCAGCGCCTGCAAGCCGTCAGCGACACCATTCTCGGTGGACCGGCTGCGATCCGCGACCAGGGTTACTTCGTCGGACCGACGTTGCTTTGCGCCAAGCAGGCCGACGCCGCCGTGCTGCATGAACTCGAAGTGTTCGGCCCCTGTGCCACGATCCTTCCCTATGACGGCGCCGTCGCCACCGCGGTCGATCTCGTCAATCGAGGCGGCGGCGGGCTGGTCGCCAGCGCCTACAGCGACGACCGCACCTTCGTCGAGAGCCTGGTTCATGGCATTGCGCCCTGGCACGGCCGCATTTGGCTCGGTAGCGAGAAGACGATGGGCCAGGCCCTGGGGCCGGGTGCCGTGTTGCCGGCGACGATCCACGGTGGCCCGGGACGCGCTGGCGGCGGCGAGGAGCTTGGCGGGATGCGCGGCTTGCACCCCTACATGCAGCGCACCGCCGTGCAGGGCGACCGAGCTGTGGTAGACCGCGCGTTCGGTCGAGGGCAAGGCTGAGCCCATCCCTGGCTCCGGCCGGCCGCGCAAAGGTGGAAAAGTCCGAAATTCGGAAACTAAGTCGAGCCGAAGCCAGGGCGAGGGGGCGTAACGCACGCAACCAGAACCCGAGGCTTCATGCTCGCGACACTCTTGTTGGCTTGGTGTGTGTGTTCGTTTGCGATTGCGCCCTTCATCGGCCGCGCGATTCGGCATGCCCGAAAGGGCGCCGGTGTTGGACAGCCCAGCTGTTCCGCTAGCCCGCCGCAACTGGAAGTGGCTTGATTCTGGCCTAGCTGGCCCGACTTGCTGGCCAGACTTGCTGGGCCGACTTGCTGGCTCGCGGCCGTTGCCGCGCAAGGACAAGGCTCCGCGAGTCGTAGGGGGCGATCGAGTCGTGAGGGACGTCTGCGGGCGAGCCGAGCGTGACGCACGCGGCGACCGCAATCGCTGGGAGGGTCAATCCAGCGCGCAGCTCGTTCTGCGATTCCAACCGTTCTGCGCCTCGAACCCGTTGCGCGCCTTGCGGACGCTGCCAAGGGGGAGTGGTGGGCGTTGCAGGACTCGAACCTGCGACCCTCAGCTTGTCGAGCTGATGCTCTACCAACTGAGCTAAACGCCCCGGTCGAGGGCGGGGATCATGGCGACCGACCCAAGAGAAGCAAGGACAAAGCTGCTCGCCGCCGACGAGGTAGTCTTCGCCCACACCCGCTCCAACCTCACGCTCCCGCCCGCGCCCCGCTACCCTCGCGTCGCCACCGACGAATGGACGCATCGCCTTCGCTGTCATTGCTCGTTCCGCTGCCGCGACCGGCCCGCGGCGAGACCGCGCGCGTGCACCTCGGCAGCAGTGAACTCGTGCTCGAAGGCGTGCGCGGCGGCCATTCCTTGCTGTGGAGCGATGGCCGACAGGCGCGCCGCTATGCGTTGGGACTGGGCGCCGCCGGCCACCTGACCCTGCAACTGCGCGCCCCCAAACTGCCGGTGCGCATCGTTCCGCGCGAAGTCATGAGCGTGGTGCCGAATGGCCGCATCAGCGGCTACGTGTTCGTCAGCTTGGTGCCGACCTTGGTGTGGCACGACGATGATGGCCACAGCCACGCGCTCGTCGAACTGTTCCCCAATGATCTCGCCGCCGAATGGGATGAAGAGACCGGCCACAGCTTCGAGAGTGCGTCGCCGTGGTGCGTGCGCTTCCCGATGCGCAATGGCGAGCCACGCGCGATCGTGCCGATTCGCCTCGTCAACGCCAGTGGCGAGGTCGTCTCGCCGGCGAACCTGCCGATCACGCTGGGCGACGCCGACTTGTTCGAACGTCGCGGCAGCATCGTGGTAGCGCCGCGGCGATTGGTTTGGTTGGGTGAACAATTCGAAACGCAGGTGCGCGCAGCGAAGACCATGAGGGTCGGCGCATGAACGTCTCGTGGCGAACGTTCGCGCTCGGTGTGGCCGCGATGTTGGTGGCGGCGTGCAGTGACCCGGTGCCGAGTGCAAGCGACGAAGTGGTGGGTGAGCTGCGGGCCCTGCGCCTCGTGTTGCAGCAACCAGCGCGGGTGGCGCCGTCGGTGCCAGGTGCGAAAGTTGATGCGACGACGGCGTTGGCGCCGTTGCGCGAAGTGCTCGACGCCTTGGTAGCCAACCAGAAGGATCAAGCCGCGCGCCAATTGGCGTTGACGCAGGAGATGCAGCGCTGGTCGCAGTTGTTGGTCGAAGCCGTCGGGCAGGCCCGCGTCGAAGAAGCCACGGCGATGACGGCGAAGCTGCGCCAACTCGAGCAGAGTTTGCAGTCACAAGATGCGCGGCATCGCGAAGTCGAAGGCCTGATGCAAGGCGCGCTCGAGCGCACCGCCGATCGCCTCGAAGACTTCTTGCGGCGACTGCAAGGTGGCGAAGCCGTGGTGCCGAATGCGAGTCCCGCTGGCGCGACGCCGGGCAACGGCGGCAATGCCCCGGGCAAAGCACTGCCCGCAAATGGTGCAGGCAACGACGAACGGCAAGCGGCGGTGGACCTTCCGGTTGGCCGCCGGGCGGCCCGTTCGACGTCCCGCTGGTGGTGGTTGTTGCTGAGCGGCCTCGGCGTCGGCGTCGCCTTCCTGTTCTTGCGGCGCGCGCGCAGCGGAAAACAGTGGTCGCGGCCGCAGCCGGTGGATTTGCCGCCCCCGGCCCCCGACCAAGGCGCGCAAGAGATCTGGGCGGCGGCGGCGTTGCTCGGCGAAGCGGTGGGTCGGCTGCGGCAGAATACTGCTGGTGAACGTGGCTCGGCGGGGTCGCTCGCGGACGCCGTGAGGACCAGCGACCATGGCGAGCCCGCGCTCAACGACCTGTTCGTCATCACCGATGACGACGACGATGGCAACGGTGAAGATGGCAACGACGAGGATGGCAACGATGACGATGGCGAGGTAGCACCGAAGAGCCCGCCGGCGAACCTGCCGCCGCCGGTAGCCAAGGTCGGCCCGACCGCGCCGGCCGCGATCGTGCTGCGGTGTGGTGGGGTGCAGGCCGAGGCCAGATTGGCCGTGGCGCTGGCCAGTGAACCGCGCGTGCTGCGCCGTCCGGCCCCGCAGATTCACGTCGTGAATGGGGGGCTCGAACTACGCCTTCACCTGCTGCCCGGCTTGTCCGCGGGCGAACGCAGCCGCGTGTTGGCGCGCCTGCGCGACGCGACTCGCTAACCGGCGAGGCAACGCTCGCGGCCGATCGCGGTCGTCGCTATGGTCGTCGCCCCATTCCCCTAGCCAAGCACGCACGCCCCATGATTATCGGTGTCCCTAAGGAGATCAAAGCCCAAGAAAGCCGCGTCGGAGCCGTTCCGGCGATGGTGCTCGACCTGGTCGGTGCGGGCCACACGGTGCTCGTGCAGCAGACCGCAGGCCTCGGTGCCGGCGTCACCGACGAGGCCTACACCAAGGTCGGCGCCAAGATGGTCAGCACGGCGGCGGAGATCTATGGCCAGGCCGACATGATCGTGAAGGTCAAGGAGCCACTGCCGGCCGAGTACCCGCTGATCAAGAAGGGCCAGCTGCTGTTCACCTACTTCCACTTCGCCGCGGCGCGCGAGCTGACCGACGCCATGCTGAAGTCCGGGGCCAACTGCTTTGCCTACGAGACGCTGATCCACCGCGGCTCGCTGCCGCTGTTGACGCCGATGAGTGAAGTGGCCGGCCGCATGTCGGTGCAAGTGGGTGCGGTGTGTTTGGAGAAGCACTTCGGTGGCCGCGGCATCCTGCTCGGCGGTGTGCCCGGAGTCGAACCGGCGACGGTGGTGATCTTGGGGGGCGGTGTCGTCGGCACCAACGCGGCCAAGATGGCCGCCGGCCTCGGCGCTGACGTTCGCTTGCTCGACATCGACCTCGATCGCCTGCGCTACCTGAGCGATGTGATGCCCGCCAACGTCACGCTGCTGCACAGCTCGCCGATCACCATTCGTGAGCAGATCGTGCACGCGGATCTCGTCATCGGCGCCGTGCTCGTGCAAGGTGCGCGCGCGCCGCGACTGATCCGCCGCGAAGACCTGAAGGCGATGAAGGAAGGTTCGGTCATCGTCGACGTCGCCGTCGACCAAGGCGGTTGCATCGAGACCTGCAAGCCGACGACGCACGCCGATCCGACCTACGTCGTCGATGGCGTCATGCATTACTGCGTCGCCAACATGCCGGGCGCCGTACCGCGCACGTCGACGTTCGGCCTGACCAACGCGACCGGCCCGTGGGCCAAGAAGATTGCCGGCATGGGCGCCGCCAAGGCCGCCCAGGATCCGGTGCTCGGCACCGCTGCGAACGTGCTGGCCGGAGCGGTCACACACCAAGGCGTCGCCGAAGCCTTCAACATGCCCTACCGCGCGCCCAACACCGTGCTGTGATCGCCGGTGCTGCGGACCCCGGCATCAGCCTCTTCGCCGCCATCGTGCTGGGGCTCGTCGAAGGCCTGACTGAGTTCTTGCCGGTCTCAAGCACGGGCCACTTGATCGTGGTCCAGCGCTGGCTTGGTTTGGCCGAAAGCGAGGCGAACAACGTCTTCGCGATCGGCATCCAGATGGGTGCGATCACCGCCATCCTGGTGATCTATTGGCGGCGGTTGGCGGGTGCGTTGCGCACCGTGGCCTCGCCGCAGCGTGGGCAACCGAACCTGCTGTGGCAGATCGCCATCGCCGCGGCACCCGCGGCCGTGCTTGGCCTGCTCGCCGACGACTGGATCGATGCGCACCTGTTTTCACCGGCCGTGGTCGCCGCGACCATGATCGTTGGCGGGGCGCTGCTGCTGTGGCTCGAACGGTGGCAACGGCAGCGCACCACCGCCTCGGAACTGGACCAGGCGAGCTACACGACGGCCCTGTGCATAGGCTTGTTCCAGTGCTTGGCGCTCGTGCCCGGCACCAGTCGTTCGGCCGCGACCATCGCGGGAGCCTTGCTACTGGGACTGTCGCGCACCGCCGCCGCGGAGTTCTCGTTCTTGGTTGGGCTGCCGATCCTCTACGGCGCTTCGCTCTACAAACTCAGCAAGCACACCGAGCTGCTGCGCGGCGAACTGCTGCCGCCGTTGCTCGTCGCCACCGCCGTGGCGTTCGTCAGCGCCTGGCTGGTCGTGCGGCCGTTCGTGCACTTCTTGCGCCAACACACCTTCGCGCCGTTTGCCTGGTACCGCCTCGTCGCGGGAGCGCTGCTGGCGATGGCCTGCGCGTTCGGCTGGCTGCACTGACCGGCCCAAACCAGCACTGACCGGCGCGATCAGGCGCGCTTGTAGCCGAGCCGACGAACGATCAGCAGAATCTCGCTCCAGCTTGGGAACGGGCGACCGTTCTCTTTCTTGAAGCGATCGATGGCGGCGATGAACTCCAGCGCCTCGGCATCGACTTCGGCGAGCGATGGCGACGAACGCTCCGGTTCTTCGACATCGTCGAGCGGGTCGTGCTTCTTGCTCGGCGGCTTCTTGCCGGGCGTCTTCTTGGCAACCGCGGGCGCTTTCACGCTCTTCGCAGCAGGTGGCTTCTTTTTGGTCGCGATGGCCATGCCCCGACCTCATCGGCCGCCAGCGAACATCGCCTTGATGCTCGCATCGAACGGTGCTTCGAGCACGCCGCGGTCGGTGACAATCGCCCGCAAGTAGCGCGCGGGCGTGACGTCGAACGCCGGATTGCGCGCCTTGACGCCGACCGGCGCCATACACCGGCCATCCAGATGGGTGACCTCGGTGCCATCGCGCTCTTCGATCGGAATCATCGAACCGTCCGCCAACCGCAGGTCGAACGTCGACGTCGGCGCCACCGTGTAGAACGGCACCCGGTGCGCATGGCAAGCGAGGGCCACGCCATAGGTGCCGACCTTGTTGGCGAAATCGCCGTTCGCCGCGATGCGATCGGCACCGACGACCGCCATCTGCACGGCCCCGCGCGCAATCAGGCCAGCGGCCGCACCATCAGCCAGGATCTCCACCGGAATGCCAGCGGTCGCCAGTTCGAGCGCCGTCAACCGCGAGCCTTGCAGCAAGGGTCGCGTCTCATCCGCCAAGACGCGAAAGCGACGACCCGCGCGCCAGGCAGCAAACAGGATCGCCAACGCCGTGCCATCGCCAACCGTCGCCAAGCGACCGGTGTTGCAGTGGGTGAGCACGGTGCCACCCTCGGGCACGAGGGCCGCACCAAACTGGCCCATGCGTTCGCTCATCGCGACTTCGTCACTGTGAATCTGCAACGCCTCGGCAAACAACGCGGCCAACGTCGGCTGCTTGCGCACGGCTTGCAGGCAGCGATCGAGCGCCCATTGCAGGTTGACGGCCGTCGGGCGTG
>CANEYR010000125.1 GCA_947444055.1 Planctomycetota bacterium | reverse complement strand
TGCGACTGAACGACAGCAGTTGTCGTGTCAGGTTGGTGCCGCGTTCCGCCGCCAGACGAATCTGGTGCACGAGCTCGAGGTTGGGGTCGTTCGCGGGGACGAGGCTGCGCAGGATGTCGGCAAACCCCATGACGGCGGTGAGCACGTTGTTGAAGTCGTGCGCGACGCCGCCGGCCAGCAGTCCAATCGCTTCGAGCTTCTTCGCTTGCCGCAACTGTTCTTGCAGTCGCTGGCGTGTGAGCTCCGCTTCGACGCGGTCGGTCACGTCCCAGTTGAAGGCCACAACGGCGTGCACTTCGTGGTTGGGGCCAAGCACCGGGAAGAACACGCTCTCAAGCCAGAAGCGACGGTGGTGCCCGGGCCATTTGGCGTAGCTGGGGGACGTGAAGTCGACCTCTCGGCGTTCGATGCGCGCCGGCCGGCCCGCCACACACTGTCGGAAGATGTCGGCAACCCCGACGCGCTGGGCTTCCGGGTCGGTCAGCAGGCAGTACTTGTCGAGGCCGGAGCTCTCGTTGGGCAAGCCGATCAGCTGCCGCATCGCTTCGTTGGTGCGCAACGAGGTGCCGCTCGGCGTGAAGATCTGGATGCCGATGGGGCTGCCTTCGATCACGGCGGTCAAGAACTGCTCGTGTTCGCGCAGCTGCGCTTCGGCTTGCCGTTCGTCGGTTTCATCGCGAACCATGCCGAGCATGCGCGTGGCGTTGCCGCCGTCGTCGTATTGAAAGCGACCGGTACCGGAGAACCAGCGCGTCGATCCATCGGGGCGAACGACGCGGGCAATGTGGTGGTACTCGGTCTTTTGGGCGCGGGCCGTTGCGATGGCGCCGGCCAGGGCGGCCCAGTCGTCGACGTGGATGCGGTCCTGGAAGTGATGGAACTCGACGGCAAAGGTGTCGGTGGCCGCGTAGCCAAACAACTCGTAGTGGAACGGCGACCAGACGATGCGGTTGCTCTCAAGGTCCCAGTCGAACATGCCCGTGCGGCCGGCGGCGAGCGCCATGCGCAGGCGGTCGGCGGCCGCGGCAAGGTCGGCTTGGTCGCGCTTGTAGACCGTGATGTCGCGATCAATGGCGAGGATCGCTGGCCGCCCTTGCCACGAGATCAAGCAAGAGCGGGCCTCGATCGGCAGCAGGGAGCCGTTCTTGCGTCGATGCAGCCCTTCGAACGTGACGATCTCGCCGGCGCGCAGGCGGGCAATGCGATCGGGGGCGTGCTTTGCCGTGCATGGCGAGTCGAGCAGTTCGAGGATCGATTGCCCGATCATTTCGTCGGCGCGGTAGCCGTAGCAGTTCGTGGCGGCGCGGTTGACGTAGGCGATACGCACCGGCGGCGTGCTGTCGAGTTCGAGTACGAAGACCGGGTCGGGAATGTGATCCGCGAGGGTGGAGAAGGCTGGCGCGCGTTGGTGCGCGTCGACGGTCCATTGCAGCAGCATCCGCGGGCTCTGGTCCGGGGTCGGTAACGGCACCAGTCGCAGGGTCATCAAGCCCTGCCTGCACCCTTGCCAGGAGAGCGTGGTGGCTCGGGCTTGGTGCAGCGCGTGCTCAAGTTCGGCGATCTGCGCTGGCGCCGCCCCGAAGCCCGCGCTGGCGAGTTGGCGGACGGACTGGCCGGGCATCGCGGCGGGCAGTGTGCGCGCGGCGGCGTTGGCATAGACGATCGGCGCGTCGTTCCATTCGATCGCGACCAGTACGATCGCATCGGGAACCGCATCGAGCGCAACGCCAAGCGCATCGCCGGTGACCTGAAGTGGGTGACCGTCGGAGCTCATGACCTGGGCAAACCTCTGCTGCACAGCATGCCGACAAGCCTACGCGATTGCAGGGGAGCAATCAGACTTCGTGGCGTGGTGGGTAGTTGCGTGACTGCGCGTAGCTTGGCGCCATGTCAGCAGACTTAGATGGCCGCATCGGCGGCAACTCCACACAACAGGTCGCAGTCGTTCGTCGGGAAGGGGAACTCGCGGTGGTCGCGTTGAAGCCGTTCGCCATCGGCGACGAGGTGATGCAGATCGAAGGGCCCGTGGTCGCGCAACCGTCGCGCTACTCGGTGCAGATCGGGGAACACGCGCACGTCGACGTGAGCTGGGAAGCCGACCGCGATGCCCCGGGCCGCCATTCCTGGCTCTTCCTCAATCACGCCTGCGACCCGAGTGCAGTCCTGCGTGGCCGACACTTGGTGGCGCGCCGGGCGATCGCCGTCGGTGGTGATGTGACGTTTGACTATGCGACGACCGAGTGGGACATGGCGACTCCGTTCGTGTGTCACTGCGGCAGTTCGCAGTGCCGCGGTCGCGTCTTGGGCTATCGCCACCTGACCGATGAGCAGCGCGCGGCGTTGCCAGAAGTCGCTGCGCACCTGCGCCAACGCATGGCGCCCGAACGGCGAGTAGCTAGCATGCGCGGCTCCGCCTGAACGGCGCGCCTGCATGCTGCTGACGGACCTCTTCGCCTCGACCGTCGCTCGCGTTCCTGCACAACCAGCGGTTGATGTGCCGCCGGGCAACGGGCGCTCCACGCGAACGGTCGTCAGCTACGCACAGCTCGACGAGATGGCCGCGACGGTGGCGGTCGAGCTGCAAGCGCTGGTGCAGGGCGAATGCACAGTGATCGTGTTGTTGCCGCGCACCTCGGCGTGGCTCTACGCCGCCCAACTCGGCGTGCTGCAAGCTGGGGCTGCGCACATATGCCTCGACTTGGCGTTCCCTGAGGCGCATCTCGCGCATGTCGCGCGCGACGCCAAGGCGGTGGCGCTGGTAACGGACGAGGACGGGGCTCGGCGCGGTCGTTCGCTCGGGTTGCCAGTCATTGTGGTGCCAAGGCTCACGGCGACGGCGGGCAGTGCTCCGGTGCGGCGCACGCCATCGTGGTTGTCGCCGACGAGCCTCGCCTACGTGATCTACACGTCGGGCACGACCGGCCTGCCCAAGGGTGTGCTGATCGAGCACGGCGGCGTCGTCAACCTGATCACGCAGGGGGTCGCGCGGTTTGCCCTGCAGCCCAGCGACCGCATCGCGCAAGGCAGTGCGGCCGCCTACGACTCCTCGGTGGAGGAGATCTGGTTGGCGCTCGCGAGCGGGGCTTCGGTGGTGGTGCTCGACGACGAAGCCGTTCGCCGCGGGCCGGACCTCGTGCCGTGGCTGCGGCAGGAACGCATCACGGTCTTCTGTCCGCCGCCGACTTTGTTGCGCGCGATGGACGTGCAGTCGCCGCACGATGAACTGCCGCACCTTCGTTTGTGTTATGTCGGTGGCGAAGCGCTGCCGCCGGATCTCGCCGATGCGTGGGGTGGTGCGCTGTGGCTTGAGAATGGCTATGGCCCGACGGAGTGCACGGTGACCGTCGTGCGTGGCCGCGTGCTGCCGCACCAGCCCGTCACCATTGGCACGCCGGTGGCGCCGCACATCGCTTGGTTGCTCGATGACCAGCAGCGGCCGGTTGCTGACGGTGTCGCCGGCGAGTTGTGCATTGCGGGGCCGGGGCTCGCGCGCGGCTACTTGGGCTTGCCGGAGTTGACGGCGCAGCGCTTCCCGACGTTGCCGGGCATCGGTCGGGTCTATCGCACGGGCGATTTGGTCACGCGCGGCAGTGACGGGCAGCTGGCCTACCACGGTCGCATCGATGCGCAGGTGAAGGTGCGCGGCTATCGCATCGAGCTCGAAGCGATCGAGACGGTGTTGGCGCGTTGTGCAGGTGTGCGCGAAGTCGCGTGCCATGCCCAGGACGAAGGGCAGGAACGTGTGCTCGTAGCCCACATCGTGCCGACCGACGCCGAGGTGGCCATCGATGAGCCCGCACTGGTGGCGGCCGTGTGGGCGGCGCTGCCGCAGTACATGACGCCGACGCGCTTCGCGGTGCTGGCGGCGTTGCCACGCACCATCGGCGGCAAGATCGACCGCAAGGCGCTGCCGCGCATTCAGGCCGTGGCGCGCGCGCACGCGACGGTGTGGCAGCCGACAACCGCCGCGGCCACCACGCTGCGCGATGCGTTCGCGCAGGTGCTGCGCGTCGACGCCGCGATGATCGCGCCCGACAGCGACTTCTTCGCACTCGGTGGTGACTCGTTGCGCGCGGCACAACTGGTGTCGCGGCTGCGTCGTCACGAAGCGTCCGCCGCGATCTCGGTGCGCGACGTCTACGCCGCGCGCACGCCGGCCGCGCTGGCGGCATGCCTTGAGCGCGCGCGCGCCACTCCTGCCCCGGCGAGCTCGCTCCTCACCGACGAACTGCAGCCGATGCCGTGGTTCGCGACGAGCGTGCAGATCACGTTCCTGCTGGTGGTGCTGACGGCGGTGGCGAGCGCCGCCTGGCTCGTAGGCTTCGTTTTGGTGCCGTGGGCAGGCACCACCTTCTCGCTGACGCAGTTGCTGCTGATCGGTCCATGGCTGGCGGCCCTTGGCTTTTGCGCGTGGACCTTGTTGTCGCTGTGGCTCGCCATCACGGCGAAGGAACTGCTGATCGGCCGCTACCAACCGCAGCGCGCGCGCGCCTGGAGCGGCTTCTATGTGCGCCATTGGATCGTGGTGCGCATGGTGCGCTTCGTGCCGTGGTCGCTGCTCGAAGGCACCGAAGCCAAGAACGTGGCGCTGCGGGCGCTCGGTGCTCGCATCGGCAAGCGCGTTCACCTGCATCGCGGCGTCGATGTGCTGAGCGGCGGCTGGGACCTGCTCGAACTCGGCGATGACGTCACCTTGCTGCGCGAAGTCGATCTCGGCTTGTGCGAGCTCGACGAGGGTCATCTGGTCGTCGGTCGCGTGCGCATTGGGGCCGGCGCCACCATGCAGACGCGCGCCGGCACCGGGCCGGGGGTCGAGATCGGGGCCGGCAGCGTGATCGGCGCCTTGTCGTTCGTGGCGAGCGGGACGGTGGTGCCACCTGGAGAACTGTGGCGCGGCGTGCCGTGCCAGCGGGCTGGAACGGCTCCCCCGCGCGCTGGGCTCGACGTCGAGAGCCGAGAGCTGGCGCCATGGCACTACACGGTGCTGTTGTTGTCGGCGCGCGTCATGTGGGCGCCGTTGGTGGCGTTGCCGTTCACGCTGGTGCTGTGGCTCGTGGCCGCGCTCCTGCAGATCGATGGCGCCACCGTTGTCGCGTGGTTGTGCGGCGACGGTCCGGCGTCGCGGCCCGTGTGGGTGTGGGCCACCATCGCCTTCGCCGTGATCGGTCTGCCGATCTCGCTGCTGGCGCAAGCCTTCGCGCTGCGCAACACGCCCGGCGTGCCGCTCGGCACCCACGCGCGATGGTCGTGGGTGCATCTGCGCCTGCAGCTGCGCACCGAACTGCTCGAAGCGGCCGGCACGTGGCTCTCCGGCACGCTCTTCTGGCCAGCTTGGCTGCGCCTCGCCGGCATGCGCATCGGCCGCGATTGTGAAGTCAGCACGATCCTCGATGTGCTGCCGGAGACGACGCAGATCGGTAGTGGCTCGTTCTTGGCCGATGGCGTCTACCTCGGCGTGCCGTCGCATCATCAGGGCCGCGTCACCGTCGCGATGACGACGCTCGGCGAGCGCACGTTCGTCGGCAACCACGCCGTGATCGACGCTGGACAGGCGTTGCCCGCTGACCTGTTGCTCGGCGTCAGCACGATCGCAGATGACCAGCGTATGCAGCGCGACACCGGTTGGTTTGGGCAGCCCGCGTTCTCGTTGCCGCGGCGTGAAGTGATCGAGGTCGACCGTCGACTCACCCACCAACCCGGGGCGTTGCGTTACGCCAACCGCGTGTTCTGGGAAGGGCTGCGTGTGGTGCTGCCGGCGCTGCCGGTGTGGCTCGCGCTGTGGTGGTTTGACTTCGTCGGCGGCGCTGCCGATGGCGATGCGCTGCTGCAAGCGTTGCGCGCGCTGGCGGCGACGCTGGCCTGTGGTGTGGCGCTCGCTGGCACGGTCTTGCTGGTGAAGTGGTTGCTGCTCGGCCGCGTTCGCCCTGGCCAACATGGACTGTGGTCGTGTTGGGCGAGCCGTTGGGACTTTCACTACGTGTTGTGGCAACGCTATGGGCGGGCGCTGCTGCAGCCGCTCGAAGGCACGCTGCTGCTGCCGTGGTTTCTGCGCGCGATCGGCATGCGCATCGGGCGGCGCTGCGTGCTCGGCGATGGCTTCGCGCAGGTGGTCGATCCCGACATGATCGCGATCGGCGATGGCGCCACGGTGCACGCGCTGTTTCAGGCGCACAGCTTTGAAGATCGCGTGCTCAAGATCGACCGCGTGCACATCGGCGCGCGCGCGACCATCGGCCGCGGCACCGTCGTGCTCTACGGCGCCGACATTCGCGAAGGGGCGCACGTGGCGCCGCACAGTGTCGTGATGAAGCACGAACTGCTGCTCGCCGACCGGGCGTATGCCGGCTCGCCGACCAGTGAAGTCGCACGGGCTGCGCTTGCGCCTGCGAGTGCGCGTGCGAACGTTGTTCTCGTCGATGGGCCGCGCGAACGCGAACTAGCCTTCGACGTCGCGCGCGGCTTCGCCGTGCTCGGCATGCTGTGGCTGCACTTCCTGCCAGAACCCGAGGACGCCACGGCGACGTGGGCTGCGGCTGCTTTGCAGCATTCGTTGCAAGCGCTCGAAGGGGTGCCAGCGGCTTTGTTCTTTGTGTTGGCGGGCATCGCCTGGGCCAACGCCGGTCCGTTGCGCGCGTCCTACGTGGCGCGTCGGTCGCTGACGCTGGCGGCGGTCGGCGTGCCGTTCTGGCTGTGGGTGTGGCCGAACGACGTGTTGCTGCCGATGGCGCTGGCGCTGCCGGTGGTGGCGCTGGCGCTGCGGGGTGGCCGTGGATTCCTGGTCGCGGCGATCGCGGCACTGCTGGCGGCGGTGCCGTTGCTGACGCAAACGTTCGCGTCGTACGTGACGATCGATGGTCGCGACGACGGCACGCACATCGCCAACCATGAGTTCGGGTGGTGCACGTGGCGCTACTTCTTTTTCGATGGCGCCTACCCACTGATGCCGTGGTTGGCGCTGCCGTTGCTCGGCGCGCTGCTTGCCGTCTCGGGCCACAGGGATGGTTCGCGCTGGCGTCGCTGGTTGTGGCTCGCTGTGCCGTTGGCGCTGGCGGCGATCGCGATGAACGCCGTGGCGAGCACCGCCGAACTCGGCGACGCAGCGGCGCATCTGACGGTGACGTGGCAGCCGACGTCGTTGCCGTTCTTGTTGCGCAATGGGGGGCTGGCGATCGCCTTGGTGGCGCTGCTCGCGTGGCGCCGCCTGCGGTGTGGTCTGCCGCGCTGGCTGACACCGATCGCCGCCGTCGGCCGGGCGTCGCTCACGCATTACCTCGGCCACATCCTGCTGGTCTACGCGCCGCTGCGGTGGTGGTGGCCGGCCGAGGATTGGTCGCTCGCCGTGGGGCTCACCGCCGCGCTTGGCTACGCGACGTTGGCGCTGGTGGCAACGCCGTGGTGGCTGCGCCGCCGAGCGCGCGGCCCGCTTGAGGCTCTGCTCGCCATGAGTTCGTGCGGGTCGAAGTGATCGCCGGCACCGCCTCGCGCGTCGTTCTCGACTGACGTGCGGTCCGTTGGAGTGCGATCCGTTCCGTCCAGGTTCGCGGGCGAGTATGTGTCTTGGGCATGACTCCGGATCAGTTCCGTCGCTTGGCGGTGGCTTTGCCCGAGGCGGTAGAAGGCGCGCACCACGGGCATCCTGACTTTCGCGCGCACGGCCGCATCTTTGCGTCGCTGCATCCAGATGGGGAGCAAGGCATGGTGAAGGTGCCGACGGCGGAGCAGCAGCAGCTCATCGCGGCGAACCCTGACGTGTTCGTGCCTGCGAACGGGGCCTGGGGGCGGGCTGGCTGCACCATGGTTCGGCTGGCGTTGGCGAAGGTTGACGTGGTGCGGGCGGCGTTGATCGAAGCGTGGCAATTTGCGGCGGCGGCGGGGGCCAGCGCGAAGACGAAGGCGAGGGCGAAGACGAAGGCAAAGAAGCCACCGACGAAAACGGCGGCGAGTCGTGCGAAGCGGCGCCCTTCCTGAACATCGCCCTGCAACCCGGTCGCTGGGTGGATTCGCCGCCGAGGTCACCGACGTGGTCTCCCACTGCTCGGGCGGCATGTAGGACGGCGTGCCCATGATCTGGTAGGGCGACGACACCAGCGACTGACCACCACCGCCGAGCGTGGGCTTGGCGAGACCGAGGTCGGCGACCTTCACCTGGCCCGAATTGGACACGAGCAGGTTGTCAGGCTTGATGTCGCGGTGCACGAAGCCGAGGCGGTGGGCTTCGCCAAGACCGAGTGCGGCTTCGTAGATCAGTTGCAGGGCTTCGCCGACCGCCAGCGGGCCTTTGCGTTCGACTCGCTGGCGCGCGGTCTCACCGACCACCAGCTCCATGATGATGTAGTGCAGGCCGCCGCTTTCGGCGACGTCGTAGACACCGAGCACATTCTGGTGGCGGATCTTCGCCGCCGATTGGCCTTCACGGCGGAAGCGCGAGATGAACTGCGGGTCGTCAGCGACGAGTTGTGGCTTCAACACCTTCACCGCGACGTCGATGTCGAGGTTGAGGTGGCGGGCGCGATAGACCGCACCCATGCCGCCTTGGCCGATCTTGGCGAGAATGACGCAAGGCGGCAGCACCTTGCTGCCGGCAATCTCGGTCACGTTCGCGAGCAGTTCGTCGTTGGTCATGGCGCCAAGGGCGGAGTGGCGATCACGCGATCAGCCCAGGACCGATCTTGCCACCGACGTCGGTCAGGCGGAAGTCGCGTCCTTGGGCGCGCACCGTCAACTTGGTGTGCTCAATGCCGAGCTGTTGCAGGATCGTCGCGTGCAGGTCGTGGATGTGCACGATGTCCTCGGCGGCCGACCAGCCCCAATCGTCCGTCTTGCCGTGGCAGTGCCCAGCCTTGAAGCCGCCGCCGGCGACCAGCACCGAGCAAGCCAACGCATTGTGGTCGCGCCCATAGCTGTCGAACGCGAGCGGACCTTCGCAGTAGGGCGTGCGGCCGAACTCGCCGGCGAAGACCACGATGGTGTCGTCGAGCATGCCGCGGCGCTTGAGGTCGCGGATCAGGGCGGCGGCAGGCTTGTCGACCTGTTCGCACTTGCGCGGCAGCACGCGCGGAATGTTGTAGTGATGGTCCCAACCGGCGTCGCACAGCTGCACGAAGCGCACGCCGCGTTCGAGCAGCCGCCGCGCCAGGATGCAGTTGCTGGCGAAGCTCTCTTTGCCCGCCTCGGCGCCGTATTCCTCAAGAGTCTCCGGCGATTCCTGCGACAGGTCCGCCAGCTCGGGCACGCTGGTCTGCATGCGCGCAGCCGTCTCAAACACGGCGAGCCGCGCCTGCGCATCGGGGTCGCCACTCTTCGCCGCTTCGAGCGCGTTGAGTTCTTGCAGGGCGGCCAGTTGGCGGGCGCGCGCCTTCTCGTCGATGCCTGGCGGGTTCTTCACGAACAGCACCGGGTCCTTGCCGCTGCGGAACGGGACACCTTGGTGGCGACCGGCGAGGAAGCCGTTGTGCCACAGCCGCGGATGCAGCGGCGTCGCTGGATCCGGATTGGACAGCAGCACCACGAACTCCGGCAGGTTGCCTTTGCCGTCGCCGAGCGCATACGAACTCCACGCCCCCCACGACGGGCGGCCGAGCAGCGGCGTGCCCGTGAACAGGATCGTCATCGCCGCTTCGTGCAACACGTGATCGGTCTGCAGCGAGCGGATCAGCAGCAGGTCGTCGGCGACTTCGCCGAGATGCGGCACCAGCTCCGACATGCGCATGCCGCACTTGCCGTAGTTGGAGAACTCAAACTTGCTGCCGACGACTGGCAGCCCACCTTGGCGTTCGGTTAGTCCGGTGATGCGTTCGCCCTTGCGCACCGACGGCGGCAGTTCTTCGCCGCGGCGTTCGACCAGCAGCGGCTTCTCGTCAAACAGATCGTGCTGGGCCAAGCCACCGGACAAGAAGATCACGACGACGCGTTTGGCCTTCGCGGTCGGCAATCGCCACGACGGCGCCTGCTCTTGCGGTGATTGCGCGAGCGAGCGCTGCGCCAGCAGCGCATACGCGAGCGAGCCGAGGCCAAAGGATGAACGGCCGAGGAAGGCGCGGCGGCAGAGTTGGTCGTGCTGGTTTTGGAAGTCGTTCATGGCATCACCCACGCCGGATCGCGGCTTCGAGGTTGAGCAAGGTGCATCCGATCTGCGCCCACGCCGCCGCTTCGGCCGGCGGCACGTCCGGTTCGCCCTTCTTCTTCGCTGGCTCTTTCGGTTTGTCCTCAGGCGTCGTGCCAGGCTTCGCCGCGGGCTTGGCCGCATCCTTCGCCGCCGCCTTCATCGGCGCCTCGCTGCGCTTGCCGCGAGTTGCCTTCGCGTCGGCGATGCCGAGCACTTGCTTCGCTGCATCGAGGTTGCCTTCGAAGTGCTTGCGTTGGTCGGCGAGCAGCGCCTTCAGGATGCCGAGTTCTTTGTCGTCAGGACGCCGCGACGTCGCCAAGCGGAAGCCGAACACGAGGCGCGCCTCGTCGTCCTTGCCACCGTCCTTGTGCATGCGCAGACCGAGCGCGCGCCCGGCTTCGACTTGCACCGGATCGTTCATCGTCACCAACGCCTGCAGCGGCGTCGTCGTGCGCGTGCGGGTCACGGTGCACGTCTCGCGTTTGGCGGCGTCGAAGATGGTGAACGACGGGTAGGGCACGCCGCGCTTCCAATAGACGTAGAGCCCGCGGCGGCGCGCGTCGTCGCCGGTGTCGACCTTCCAGTCGCCCGAGCCCAGCATCGATTTCCATAGCCCGGTGGGTTGGAACGGCTTCACGCTGGGGCCGCCGACTTTCTGCACCAAGAGGTCGCCGACCGCGAGCGCTTGGTCGCGCACCATTTCGGCCGCGAGCCGTTGCCGGGGACCGCGCGCCAGCAGTTCGTTGTCGGGGTCGCGAGTCCAGGCTTCGGGCGGTGCGACGTTGGTTTGGCGGTACGTCGCCGACAGCACCAGCAGCCGGTGCAGCTTCTTGACGTTCCAACCAGACTGCACGAACTCGGAGGCGAGCCAGTCGAGCAACTCGGGGTGACTCGGTTGTGTGCCACGAATGCCAAAGTCGTCGGCGGTGCGCACGAGGCCGAGGCCGAAGAACTGTTGCCAGTAGCGATTGACGGTTACGCGCGCCGTCAGGGGGTGGTCCTTGCTGACGAGCCAGCGCGCGAGGCCGAGACGGTTCTTCGGCAAGTCGGCTGGCATCGGCGGCAGCACCGCCGGCACCATCGCGGTGACGACGTCGCCCTTCTTGCGGTAGTCGCCGCGCACGAACACATGCGTCTGCCGCGGCGTCTTCAGTTCTTCCATCACGAGCGCAGAAGGCAGCTTGCTCTCGACGCGATCCTTCTCGGCTTTGACGCGTTCGAGTTCTTCAAACAGCACGCGCCCAGCGATGTCGATGCGGGTGCGAAACCAACGGCGAACGGCGCGGGTGCGGCGTTCGGCGGGCGTCTTCGGCTTGATGTCGTCCGGATCCGTCGTCGGCGTCGGCGTCGGCGTCGGTGGCTTCGCGACCGCTTCGGCGGCGATGGCGATCACCGGCCCGGCGACCGGCGCCGCCGGGCTCGCGGGGGCGGCCACCTTGGGCGTGCGCAGGGCCTTCATCACTTCGTAGTCGAGCAGATCGTCGCCCTCGGGCTTCATCTTGCACGTGAACGACAAGCCGGCGGCGTCGCCGCGCGGCGGCATCGCAAACATTGGGAAGTCAGCGACGGCCTCGGCACCGGCCTCCATCGCCATCGCCATCGGCATGCCCATCGGCGCCCCACCGCGATCAGGCTTCGCGGTCGCACCCTTGCCGACGAGCTTGACGACGAAGTAGTTGTCGCCCGCGCGCAGACCAAGCCGCAGCCGCCGCGGCTCGCGTTCACTGCGACCAAAACGCTTGGCGAAGAACGCCTCCTCGTCAAACTCCTCTTCCTTCACAGGCGGCTTGGTGGCGGGCTCGGGCGCCTCGGGCGCTGGCGCAAACTCGCCAACCAGCGTGCCGTTGACCCACACCTTGGCACCCACCCCGCCGTCGAGTTCGAGCACCATGGTGCGCGCCGTTTCGCACTTCACCTTGCGCGACACGTAGACAGCAGACGCCGCGCCCTGCACCGCGAGTCGCGCCGACTCGCCGTCGCGCCAATCCCGTTGCTCCTGCCATTCGAGCTTCTTCGGCTTTGGCTTCTCGGGCTTCTCCGCCCCGTCCTCGTCCTTGTTGTCGTCCTTGTCGTTTTTGTCAGCTGCCACGGGTTCCGTCGCGGCCGTTTCACCAGCCTTCGTTTTCGCGGCGGGCTTGCTGCTCATGCCGAACAACTCGAGCAGCGCATTCTTGACCTCGGTCTTCTTCGTCGGCTCTGTCGCTGACTCCGCCTTCTTCGGTTCGGCTGCCGCGGCGACGGGTTGCTCGGCCTTCTTGTCCGCTGGCTTCTCCGTCGGCTTCTCGCTCGACTTGGGCTCGACCACCGGCGGCTCGTACTTCTTCTTCCACGCCGCACTCGCGAGATCCTGTTCGACCGCGAACGCCGTCGTGTAGGCCGCATCGACACTCGCCGCCGTGAACGGTCCAAGCGATCGCCATAGACTCGGCTGCAACGGCAGCAGCAGCGTGCGCACGCGCGGGTGGTCGGTCGACGAGATGCGGAAGCGCCCGATCAGGCTCTTGAACTTGTTCGACGAGCCGTGCGTCATCGTGATGCGCAGCACCGACGTTTCGTTGGCGGTGATCGGCTCGATCGGGATCAGCACCGCCTCGCGTGGTTCTTTGCGTTCATCGCCGGCCACGCTCCAGCCGCCGCCACCGAAGCGAAAGCCGCCGCCCTCCTTGCTGTCGCCGCCACTGACAAGCGACGTGCCGATTTCGCCGGGATCGATCGCCGTCAGGTAGTGCTCCTCTTCATCGCGTTCTTGCGTGACGTCCGCCTGCGCCGTCGCAAATACCAGCCGCGGCGGATCGCTGCTGTCGGCCACACTCGCGAGCCGCACCTCGAGCCCGCTGAGAATGAAGCGACCATCGTCAGCGCGCCCCGAGGCACCATGCGGCATCGAGGGGTCGGGCAGCACTTCCAGCCGCAGCGCGTGCATGGTGCGTTTGCCCGGTGCGAACACCAACTCGTAGGTGTCGCGCGCCGGCACCGGTCCACTTGCCAAGATCGAACCGTCTTCGAGGCGCGACAGGCGCGACCCGTGCTTGGCCATCAGTTCGGTCGGCGTCAGCGTGGTCCACGGCAACTCGGCGCCGAGGCGCGCCAGCGTCGCCTGCTGCCATTCGAGCTGGGCGGCATCGGCCAACGGATCGTCGCGATCGAGCCGCTGCTTCAAGGTCTTGATGCGGTGCTCAAGGTCGGCGATGCGCGGAATGTCGTCAGGCCCAGGGGCTGGGATCGTCGGCTTGGGGTTGCGGCCGGAGCCGTTGTCCTTCTCCTTCACGTGGTTGAAGAAGTCGTAGAAGCCATAGAACTCGCGCTGCGAAATCGGGTCGTACTTGTGGTCGTGGCATTGCGCGCAGCCAACCGACAAGCCGAGGAAGGTCGTAGCCGTCGTGTGCACACGATCGATCACGTAGGCACTGCGGTACTCGTCGAGTTCTTCACCCGCCTCGGTGTTGACCGGATGGTTGCGGTTGAAGCCGGTGGCGATGCGCTGCGCCAACGTGGGGTTTGGCAGCAGATCGCCGGCGAGCTGCTCGATTGTGAACTGATCGAACGGCATGTTGAGGTTGAAGGCTTCGATCACCCAGTCGCGCCACTTCCACGCCTGCCGCGCGGTGTCGCGTTGGTAGCCACTGGAGTCGGCGTAGCGGGCGGCGTCGAGCCATTCACTCGCTTGGCGCTCGCCGTAGCGGGCGTCGGCGAGCAGGCGATCGACGACCTTGTCGAAGGCGTCGGCGGCGGTGTCCTTTACGAACGCATCGATCTCGGCGAGCGTCGGCGGCAAACCAATGAGGTCGAAGGTGACGCGCCGCAGCCACGCTTCGCGAGACGCCTCGGCACTTGGTGGCAGGCCCGCGGTGCGCAGTCGCGCCATCACGAAGCGATCGATGTCGTTCTTCGCCCAGGTCATGTCGCCGTCGTTCACGGGGGTCGGGCGAACGGGCGCTACGAACGCCCAGTGTTCGTTCCACTGCGCACCGCTGGCGATCCACTGGCGCAGCACTTCGATCTCGGCGGGCTTCAGCGTGTCGGCCGCTTTGGGCGGCGGCATGCGTTCTTCGTCGTCGGTCGAAAGGATGCGCGCGAAGGCTTCGGAGTGCTCGAGATCCCCACCGACGAACGCCGGGCCGTTCTCGCGTGGGCCGAACGCATCGAGGCGGCGGTCGAGCCGCAGGTCACCTTTGCGTTTGGCGTCGTCGGGGCCGTGGCAGCTGTAGCAATGCTGCGCCAGGATCGGGCGCACTTGGCGCGAGAAGTCGACGGTGGCGGGTGGTTTGGCGGTGGGGGCGACGCCGTCATGTTGGGCCGCGGCAGCGCCAACGAGAACGGCCACGACCAGAGCGCGAGG
>CANEYR010000124.1 GCA_947444055.1 Planctomycetota bacterium | reverse complement strand
CGACCAACGCGACGTTGCTGCTGAACGGCGTCACCACGATCACGCGGTCGAGCAACCAGATCAGCGACCTGTTCCCTGGCATCACGCTGGACCTGCGCTCGGTGCCAAACCCAAACAAGGACATCACGGTCACGGTCACGACCGACGCCGAAGCCACGGGCAAGAAAGTCCAGGACTTCGTCGACGCCTACAACAAGGTCGTCGACTTCTTCACCGAGCAGAACGCGCTCGACGCCGAGGGCAAGGCCAAGAGCCAACTGTTCGGCGACCAGACGTTGCGTTCCATGCGATCGAGCCTGCGCACGGTCGTCGGCGGCTCGGTGTCGGGCACCGGCAACGAGGCCTACCAACTGCTGTCGCAACTCGGCATCACCGCTGACACGGCTGGCAAGCTGACGGTCAACAAGAGCAAGCTCGAGACAGCGCTCGCCGACGACGAAACCGCGGTCGCCGCCATGTTCACGCAAGCGGGCGTCGGCATCGCCGGTCGCATGATCGACCAGATCGACGTCTACACCGACTCGGTCGAAGGCTTGCTGAAGAGTCGCAACGACACCTTCGATCGCCAAGTGAAGGACACGCAGACGCGCATCGAACAGGGTGAGCGCCGACTCAAGCTCTACGAGCAACAACTCGTAGTGAAGTACTCAAACCTCGAGAGCTTGCTGTCGCGACTGCAGAGCCAAGGCAGCTCCCTCGGCAACATCAATCGTCTTCGCTAGACCCCACGAACTACCCCAATCAGGAGAGACCGATGACCTACGCACAAGCAGCCGCCACCTACCAGCGCAACTCGATCCTCACCGCCTCGCCAGGGAAGCTGGTCAAGATGCTCTACGACGGTGCCATCAAGAACCTCGAGAAGAGCCGTATCGGCCTCACCGATACCAAGACCACGCGTTCGCCAGAAGTCGGCCAGTCACTCAGCCGCGCCATGGGCATTCTCGGCGAGCTGCGGGCGAGCCTCGATCACGCCGCCGGTGGCGAGATCGCGAAGGATCTCGATCGGCTTTACGAGTACAGCCTCGACCAACTCAGCCAAGCCAACCTGATGCGCACGCCGACCGGCGTCACCAACGCGCTGCAAGTCATGCGCACTCTGAAGGAAGGTTGGGATGGCATCATCGCCAACTGATTCCGCGGCGCAGCGCGGCACGCTGACGCCAGTCGGGTTTGCGTTGCAAGAGCTGATCGCGTGCTGGGACCAGAGCTACGAAGCGCTGGCCCGCGGCGACCTCGTCCAAGTCGAAGCCCTGCTAGGCGTGGCGCAAGAGCACATGGCCGCGGCCGGCAACGGCAGCGCCGACAGCAGCGACGAAGCGCGGTTGCGCAGCGACGCGGCGACCGCCAACGGCCGCCTGCAACACGGCATCCGCGTAGGCATGACCAGCGTGCAAGACGAACTCGGCCGCACCCGGCAAGGCAGCAAGGCTCTGCGCGGCTACGGCACCGCCGCTCCCGGCATCGGCAGCTCGCTCCAAAAGAGCGTCTGATCCTGCCGTCCCTTCGCAGCGCGCCCTCGCGAACGACGCTGCCCTGCGGCTAGGCTGTGCCGCATGGTGACGATCACCGCCACGTACGAAGGCGACCTCTGCTGCACGGCCGTTCACGGCCCTTCCAACGCGCGCCTGCAAACCGACGCGCCCAAAGACAACGAAGGTCTCGGCCGCTTCTTCTCTCCGACCGACTTGGTGGCGACCGCGCTGGGCACTTGCGTGCTGACGACCATGGGGCTCGTCGCGCGCCGCCACGGCATCGAGTTGAAGAACGCCCGCGTGCAAGTCGAGAAGCACATGCAAGCGAGCCCTCGTCGCATCGCGCGGCTGCCGATCGTGCTGCACGTTCCTGGCGTGTTCACGCCGGAGCAGAAGAAGCTGCTGGAAGCGACCGCCCATAGTTGCCCCGTGCACAAGAGCCTGCACCCCGACATCGACGCCCCGATCACCATTCACTGGGTTTGATTCACTGGGCTACGAGAAGGAAGGCGGCAAGGTCTTCAAGCCTTGCCTCGACGACGCTTGGCGCACGCTGCGCGGCCGCCTCTGAAGGCAGGCGCGATCAGTGGCAGGTGTTGGTCTTGAAGGGATCCCACCAGTTGTTGCACGGGTCGCGCGCGGCCCCACAGACCGCCTGCACGTCGCTGATGACGCCGGTCACCAAACCGCCGCCAGCCCCAACCACGGCCAGCAACGCGAACGCACACAGCACCGCGCGCCCATCGCCCGAGTGACCGCACCAGTCGCCATTCGACTGGCCCAGAATGACAAAGGGGCCGGTGACGGCCCCGACTAGCGGCTTGGCGAGCGTGCATCCACCCGACAGCAGACACGCCCCCAACACGAGAGCGGCCAGGGTGCTTCGAAGAGTGGGCATATTGGCCTGAGCGCGCGCGCCATCGCCGTCGTGCCGCCAAGCCAAAGATGGGCGCTGCCGCCGATGCCGTCGACACCTGACGCACCGCGCAGAAAAACTGAGCCCCTGGCAATCCGCCGTTCCCGACCAACGTCTTCATCGGCACGATCGATCCATGGTCTCTGCGGACCCTCCCCTGTTCGAGTTGTTCCAGACCCACCGACACGGGCTGGCTGGGGCGGTACGCAGTGTTCTGGGTGCTTCGGCCGACGTGTCCGAGCTGCTGCAAGATGCCTTCCTCAAGTGTTGGCAAAGCTGGCAGCGCGGCACGCGGCCGACGGACTTGGTGGCCTGGATCTTCGTTGTCACGTGGAACACGGCGGTTTGTGGCAGCAGCTCGCGCCCGGCGAGCACACGCTACGGCTCGAAGTCGAAGGCGGCGGCGGCCCGCTGCCGTGGGCTTGCGATGTCAGCTACCACGCGGAGACGCCGGCCGACGATCCGGCGACCGCGGTCAACCTGACGACGCAGCTGCGCGCCGCCAGCGTGGTGGAAGGCAACACGGTGGCGCTCGACATCACGGTAACCAACCGCACGACGAACGAACTGCCGACGCCAATCGCGATCATCGGTCTGCCCGCTGGCTGCGAGCTGCCAACGCGCGTGCTCGAAGACTTGCAGAAGAGCGATGCCTTCGCGTTCTGGCAGCTGCGTGGGCGCGAGTTGGTGCTGTATTGGCGGGCGCTGGCGCCAAGCGCGACGAAGACGCTGACCATCGACCTCGTCGCCCGCGTTCCCGGCACCTGCACCGGCGCCGCGTCGCGCAGTTATCTCTACTACACGGCTGAGCAGAAGCGTTGGGCCGCACCGCTGGCGCTGACCATTACGCCACTCTGAACGCAGCGACAGCACCACCCACACGTCAGCCAGGCGCTCGCTATCATCCGTGCCTCGATGCGCCACGGATTCCTCGCCCTCGTCACCGCCGCGGTAGCACTGCCCGCCCAGCCGCCGCCCACGTACTACAACACCGTCAACACGACGTCGGGCGCCTTGCTGCGCAGCACCTTGCACGCAGTGATCGACGACCACACGCGCATTCCCTACACCGCGACCGGCACCGACACCTGGAACGTGCTCGAGTTGGCCGACCAGGCGCCGAGCAGTTCGACCCAGATCCTCGATCTCTACAAGAACACGCTCTACGTAAAGCAAGGTGGCGGCAACACGTTCTACAACCGCGAGCACACTTGGCCGAACTCGTACGGGTTCCCCAACGACGGCACCACCAACTATCCGTACACCGACTGCCACCATCTGTTTCTGTGTGACATTGCCTACAACGGCGCCCGCGACAACAACCCGTTCATGGGTGGGCTCGCCAGTTGGACCGAGTACACGACGGCGGCGAACGCGGGCCAAGGCGGCGGCAGCGGCACCTTCCCCGGCAACAGCAACTGGTGGTCTTCGATCGCACCGGCCGGTGGCTGGCAGACGTGGGGTGGTCGCAAAGGCGATGTCGCGCGCGCGATCCTCTACATGGACGTTCGCTATGAAGGCGGCACGCATGGCACGACGGGTGCGACCGAGCCCGATCTGCGCGTCACCGACGACGTCAATCTGATCAATGCCAGCGCCACCGGCAGCAACCTCACGATCGCCTACATGGGCAAGTTGACGACGCTGCTGCAGTGGCATCAGGAAGACCCCGTCGACACCAAAGAGATGGCGCACACCAATGCGGTGTTCACCTACCAGGGCAATCGCAATCCGTTCGTCGATCACCCGGAGTGGGTCGCCTGTCTGTGGCAGGGCCAATGCACGCGTGTGCGCCTGCCCGAGGTGTGGATCAACGAACTGCACTACGACAACAATGGCGTCGACGTGAACGAGTTCGTCGAGCTCGCCGGGCCTGCTGGTGACAACGTCAACGGCTGGATGTTGGTCGCAGTCGATGGCGCGACCGGCGCGCAATACGGACGCCGCAAGCTCAGTGGCACGTTCCCAAACCAACAGAATGGTATCGGCACCCTGTCGTTCACCTTCCCTGGCCTGCAAGACGGCGCGCCTGACGGCATCGCGATCGTGACTGCGAACGGCACGCTGATGCAGTTCGTCGCTTACGAAGGTTCGTTCCAAGGTGTTGGCGGCGTGTTGGCTGGACGCACCGCCACCGACATTGGCGTCAGTGAGAGCACGACGTCGGCGGCCGGACTGTCCTTGCAGCTCGGCGGCGCCGGCAGCGGCTACACCCAGTTTGCTTGGCAGAATTCGCTCACCGCGACGCCCGGCGCGCGCAACACCAACCAAACGTTCCAGTAGCTCGCGCGTCGCCGCGCCCGCGGACGAAGGGAGAATCGCCCGCTCGCCTGACGGCATCGCTGTTTGCAGATTCTGTCACAGCGCCCGCACCGCGAGCGTCCTTGCCTTCGCATGAGCGAGCACTCGGTGTCTTTCAGTGTGGATGCGCTGCGGGCGAATGAAGCCTGGCTGCGCCCGCTCGTGCGATCGCTGGTCGACGACGCGACGACCAACGACGTGCTGCAAGAGACCTGGCTGCAGGCGTGGCGGCGCGCCCCGGCGAACGCGCGCGGGTTGCGCGCCTGGCTGGCGACGGTCGCCACCAACTTCGCCCGTTCGCACCGCCGTCGTGAGCACCGCCGTCGCCAACGTGAAGCGCCAGACTCGGCGATCGCGCCCGTCGAGTCGACGCTCGCCACGGTGGAGCGCCTCGCGCTGCACCGCACCATCAGCCAAGCCGTCGTCGAACTGCCCGAGCCGTTCCGCACGGTGGTGTTGCTGCGCCATTACCACGGCCACGAGATCGCGACGATCGCTGCGCGCACCAGCACCAGCGAAGCGAACGTTCGCCAGCGGCTGCATCGTGGCCACGAGTGGCTGCGCCAAAGCCTGCTCGGCGACCTCGGCGACGACTGGCGCGGCAGCGGTGCCGTGCTGGCGCTGCTCGCCAGTCCAGACCAACTACTCGCGCTGCCAACTGCTGCTTCCACTTCGGTGTTCTTCGCCATGAACAAGGCCCGTCTCGCCGTCACCTCCCTGCTCGCCTGCGCCCTCGTCGGCACCGCACTGCTCATTCCGGGCTTGCTCACGCAGTCCTCCACCAACGTCGTCGACCATCCCGAAGCACCAGTCGTTGTCGCTGCCGACCACGCCGCGCCCGCGCCGCCCCCGACCATCCCCACCAACGAACGGCTGCCAGTTGCCAGCGCCCCCGCTACTTCCACCGCCACGATCGGCTGTCGCGGCACCACCATCGACACCGCCGGGCGACCCGCTGCCATGGTGCGACTCGGCGTGCGCGCCACCGCGACCAGCGAACAGATCGAAGTGACGACGAGCGATGCGAACGGCCACTTCACCCTGCCGTCCGCGTGGCCAGCGACTGGGCTCGCAGCACTCGATCCATGGATTGCACTGGCCACACAACCCGCCGCGCTGGAACCGCAGCCAACGCCAGCGCTGCTGGTGGTGGCGCCGTGCCGCGCCCAAACCCTGCGCGTCATCGACCCGCTCGGCACCCCGTTGTCGGACGTCACGGCGAACATCGACAACTTCGCACTGATCGACTTTCCGCACGCACTTGAGAACGCCACGCAACCAGGATGGCCTGAGCAATTGACGGCTGCCGACGGTCGCTGCGCCTGGCCGAGTGTGCCACTGGTCGCGTCGTTTCTGGCGGTGAGCAAGCCTGGCTACCAGCCGCAGCTTCTCGTGATCGATGCCAGCACGCCCGCCGATCTGCTGGTCACGCTGGTGCCGCTGCGCGCCGGCATCCGACTCATTGCCGGTGTCGTCACCGATGCCCGCGGCGCCTACGTGCCGAAAGCCCGCGTCGGTCTCGGTGCGCGCATGACGACCGCCGACGTGTATGGACACTTCAGCTTGCGCATCCAGGCCGGTGACCAAGTCGATGACGCGGAGGCTCTGCACGCGGTCACTTCCGGTTGGTATCCAACCATCGCTGCGAAGTTTGGCCAGCACTTCAACTCGACGCGCGACCCGCAGGTCCTGCACGATCTACGGCTCACGCAGCCCGTGCTCACCATCGTAGGCACCGTTGTCGATTGCCTCGGCGCGCCGTGCAGCAGCGTGTTGGTGTACCCGTGGGAACTCGATCTGCTGACCGAACACGCGAGTGCCGAGGACTTGGCGGCGCCGACGACCGGCGACCCGCTGTCGCTGTGCGGCAATCCGGTGCGAGCGTTCGCACGCACCGATGCAGAAGGCCACTTCGCCTTGCCCGGCCTCTCGGCGCGCGACTATCGACTGCGCATCTACGACGACAAGGTGCAGTGGGCCTTCACGAGCCCACTGATCGCGGGCGGCACCACGAACGCACGCATTCAACTGCCGAGTCCCGCCACCGGGCCCATCGCCGGACGCTTGCTGACCCACGACGGCAAGCCGGCCACAGGCGTGCGCGTCACCGCCTACGTCGAAGTGCACGCGAACGGCGGCGGCCGCGTCGGCACTGGGGTCAACAAGTCGGCGACCACCGACAGCGACGGACGCTTCCGCGTCGACGACATGCCCCGGCTCGGCGCGCAAGTCACCTTCGCTGGCGAGCTGTGGGTGGATCAGACCATCGATCTCGCCAAGGCGGCCGACCCAGAAGACCTGCAGGCGACGGTTCTGCGTCGCTGTCACGTGCGCGTCGAGTGCACCGGTGCGGCGTGGGCAGCGGCCGATATCGAGTTCTTCGACGCCAACGACCAGCACCTCGTCATGCAGGAACGTCGGCGAACCACGACGATGAGCCGCGAAACGGTCGCGCTCCATAACGGCAAGACCGGTGTGCTCGCGGTCAGTGAGGCGGCCACGACGATGGTCGTGCGCACGCGCGACGGCAAACGCGAGCAGCGCATTCCGGTCGTGCTCAACCCAGCCGAAGTGACCTCCATCGTCAACCAGGTCGAGTGACGCAAGGTGAGCGCGGCGTGGCGACTGTGGTACTCGTGCTACTCATTCGGCCGCGCTGCGGGCGCGCGAGCTGATGTGAGCGCGGCTTACTGCAGCACGAAGCGACATCCCGGCGGCAACTGCAACCACGGCGCCTGCATGCCAGCACCTGGCAGCACCGCCATCTGCACCACGAGATCGACCCCGATATAGAGCGGCACGTTCGGCACGGCCCACGTGTAACTCTGCTGCAGCACGTAGGCACCGGGCAGCAACACGTAGCCAGCGGGATCGAAGTAGAGATGCAACGGCGGCGGCAACAGCACCGGCACCGGGTTGGTGATACCGAGCGCGAACACCGCTAGCAGCCCCGGCGCCAAGTCGGCGACGAACTGCACACTGCCGCCGACCGCGACGTCTTCCGGCGTGATCGACATGCTGCCGAGCTGTGCGGCTGGCAATGCCTGCACGATCTGCACGTGCGCACCGACGTTCTGCTGGAAGCTGTTGCTGAGTTGCAACGGTGCGGCCGCGGTGCCAGCGAGCGAGCCGCCGACAAAGCAGCAGTCCGTCGCGGCAATGGTGCCCGTGCCCGCCGTCGTCACCGCGCAGGCGTCAAAACGTGATTCGGCCAGCGACAGCAACTGGGTCGCCGACCGCGCCAAGCTGACGGTGCCGTTGCGGCAGCGCAGGTTGTAGAGAGTCAGTGGTTGTGGCCCGCCACCGCAGCCGATGCCGACGTTGCCATCGAGTGTCGCTTCGGTCAGTTCGCCAAACAGCGCATCACCGACCGCACCCAACTGCAACGCCGTGCCACCGCTCGGCGCGCGCAGATCCCACAGATGCAGCAGCGCCCACGTCAGCCCCGTCGGGTGGCACTGCAGGACCACACACTCCGGCGCGCGCACGCGCACGAACGAGCCTTCCAAGAACGCCTGCCGACTGGCGCTTGGCGCACGCAGCAGACGCAGGCCACGGACCGTCGCGGCGATCGTCATGCGATCGAACGTGTAGCGCGTCGTTCCACCGGCCCCGAGCGTGACATCACAGCCAACCGCGGCCCCGGTGATGTCGATCTGGTGCGCTTCGAAGATCGTCGTGCGGCCTGAGCCGGACTCGTCGTGCACAATCGCGGTGGGGCAGTTCACAAACGTGCAGCGCTCGAGAATGACGCGCCCAGCCCCATTGCTCACCGTCGCCGACACGCGCAGACCAAACGTCGCCTGGCCTTCAAACCGCACGTCCTGCAGCGTGCAGCCAGCTTGGCCGCTGACGTCGGTCTGCACGACATCCATGCCGTAGGGGCCGCCGAGGAACAGCACGTTCTGCACCGACATCGAGTTGGCCAAGACCAGCATGCCGCTGGTGATGCCAGGCCCCGAGAAGTCGAACACCGGCCGATCGCCAAAGCCCTTGATCAAGAGCCCGAACGACGTGTCGAGGATCGGCGCCAGGTTCTGCTGGATCGTGATCAGCGGCGTGTTGGTGCCGTCGATGTCGATCCACGTGACGTCCGTCGTCGTGCCCGTTCCCGGAATCAAACTCAGCTGCAACTGCTCCGCCGCGGACAGCAGCGAAAACGCCAACTGGCCATTGTGCAGCAGGATCGCTTCGTTGAGCGACAGCAGCCCATCGCCGACGACGCCGTGCGAGAGCGGGTCATTGACGAACGCGACGGCGTGAAACGAGCGGGGCTCGGCCGGGCGATCGCCGCCTGCCGCAGCGAGCAACCCGAGAATGGCACCGCTCGTCAACATGCAACCTCAGGGAGCGGAGATGCAGCTGCGGAAGCGCAGACCGGCACTCGCGGAGAACAGCGCCCCCGGTGAACCCGGATCGAGCGCCAAGCCCTGGCAGTAGATGTAGATGTTGTCGAGCGACAGGGTGCTCGGCACCACGAACGGCCACGACGCGGTGCCGGTGCCGGACGTCGGCAGCGTCAACAGCGCGGCACCAACGGGATCGACCAGCACTTGGATGCCGATCGCCGGGAAGTTCGCGTCCGCCAAGTTGAGGGCGAGAATGGCGGCGCTGTTCGCCAACATGCTGCTGCCCTGGATCTGCGTCGTCGTGCCGAGCACGGCCGGCGCTGACAACGCGAGCACTGGCACGATGCTGCCCGTTCCCGGCGTGCCAACGCCATAGGTCAGCGTCGGTGCCGCGTCGTGCAGCGTGTAGATCTCGACGTCATCGAGTTGCCAGCCGCCAGCGACGTTGGTGCCATCGCTCTGCAGTTCGAAGCGAACGGTCACCGTGCTCGCCGCATTCGTCAGCGCCGAGATGTCGTGATCGATCCATTGCCACTGCGTGTCATAGAGGGCCACCGACGAGCTCCAGATCTGGGAGCCGTTCACCAGGAGGCGCGCCGAGTCGCCACCGCTCAGCGAGAGGAAGCGACGGAAGCGCAGGCGCAGGTTTTGCACGCTGAGCGTCGGGATCGCAGGCGACTGCAGGAAGCTGTTGGCGTTGTTGGCGTAGGCGCCGTTGAAGGTACCGCCACCGAGGTCATTGCCGCGCATGCGGGTGCCCGAGGTCGGCAGGATCGGATCTTGCCAGCTGTGCGCGAGTGAAGTGCCAACGCGGCCGGCGCAGGTGCCGAGCTGCCAATCGTTGGCGGTGCCACCGGTCGTCCACGCCAGCGTCGTCTCGAAGTTGTCGAGCCAGCGCGAAACCCGCGTGCCGACAAGGAAGCGGTTCTCGCCGAGGCGCGGACTGCGCCGTGCGGCCTGGCTGTCGGCGGCGTCAATGTGGTAGGTGATCGTCGTCGCCGCATTCTGCGCGGGAATGTTCGCCGCGTATTGGCCAGGAACGATCGTCGGCGCCATCGCCACCGACTGCTCCGCGCCGCCATTGAGCGTGTAGCGCAGCGTCACCGTCGACACCGGATAGCTGCTCGTCAGATTCGCCGTCACCGTGTGCGGCGCCTCTTCGTTGGTCGTGTCGGTCAGCGCCGCGTGCGCGATCGCCAGATCCGTGAGGTGCGGCTGCAACACGTAGAGCCCCGTCGCGCGATCCGAGATGTAGACCTTGCCCGATGGCAGATACGGGTAGCAGCCCCAGGCGCCGTTGTAGCCACCGGAAGCACCAGGCCAGGTGTCATAGGACGAGACCAACACCGGCGTCGTCGGGTCGGTGAAGTCGATGCACTGATAGCCCTCGGTGTACCAGCTCGTGTGAGCGAGGTTGCCGACGATGTACGAGTTGTGTGGAACCGAGTTGGGATTGATGCTGATCTGGCCGCGCGCGATCGGCGCCGACTTGTTGGTAATGTCATAAAAGCGAATGACACTGCCATCGCGTTCATCGGTCGTCACCGCGATCGAACCACTCGCTGTCGGCCACACATTGTGCGTGAAAGCGGATGGCGTCAGCGAGTCACTCAACGTCGTCGGCGGGAACGTGCTCATGTTCCAGATGCGCATGAGCCCCGTATAGATCATCGCGCCGTAGCCGTAGCCGTTCTCGACCGTCAGATCGTGGAAGTAGTTGCTCGTGCCAGACCCAAGCGCGTAGCCGAGGAACGGCGGGTTCGCGGGGTTGGCGGCGCCGTCGTATACCGGCGTCCCATTGTTGGTGCCGAGGATGTAGATGCGCCCGGTGCCGAGGTCGGTGCAGATGTTGTGCGCGTTACCAAACTGCGCCGCGCCAAAGATGCCGAGGTTGACCGGGGCATCCGGGTTGAGCATGTCGATGATCTGGAAGCCGCCGGCGGCCTCAGTCACCACATACACGTAACGGCCGTAGGTTCGCACTTCCCGCCAGGTCGAGTTCATCCAAGGGAAGAACCCGCGTTCGATCGGCGTGTTGGTCGTGCAGTCGACGACGACCAATCCGGTGGTAGCCCCAAGTAGGGCGTACTCTTTGCCATTGGGCGCGACATAGCCCCAAACACAGTTGTACGGAGCGTGCAGGTCGTGGGTTCCGACCAGAGAGCACTGGTAACCCTGCCCCGGCAGGGATGCCGACAGGGAAAGGGCAGCGACGGCGAGTGTGAATCGAAGCATGGAGTGTGGCGGCCGCGAGGAAGGGCAGTCTCGCAGCGAAGCGGCCGCGCATCCTAGAGCCTGCTGCAAGGCTGGCAAGGCACCCGGACCGGCGAAGGTCTCACTTCGGGAATGCGTAAGTGAGCCACGGCATCTCTGCTGGCGGCGTGGCCGCACAGCACAGTCCATGCAAGAACTGCTGACCTGCTACACTTCGCGGTTCGCTGCCCTCCGCACTCATGCTGCTACCGATTCTCGCGTCTTCATTTCTCGCCTACGCCACCGGCCTGACCGCCGCCGTCAACGACCCGAACTCCCACGGCGTCGTTGGTGACGCGCTGCTGTCGCTCGACGAAGCAATCCGCCTCGGCAACGGCACCCTTGCCTTGGCCGCGTTGTCGCCCAGCGAACTGGCGCGCATCACCGGAGCTGGCACGGTGATCGAGTTCATCTCCATCGATGCGGCGACGACGCCGACCATCGTGCTGCAGAGCTTGCTGACCGACATCCTCGGCACCGGCGTGCACCTCAAGATCCAGGGCACGGGCATGCCGACCATCCAAGGCGGCAACCTCGCACGGGTCTTCGCGATTCGCGCCCACTTGGTCCATCTCGAAGATGTCCGCATCGTCGGCGGCCAAGTCGGCATCGATGCGCGCATGGCCGGCGGCTCGACGCCAGCCACCCACTTGCAGCTGATTCACGGCGTCGAACTGGACGGCCAGACGGTCGCCGGCTTGCGCGTGCACGGCTCGGGCACCGATGAATCGATGGTCTTCCTGAAGGAGAGCACGCTGACCAACATGCCGGTCGGCTTCTTGCTCGATGACACCACCGCAGGTGGCGGCATGGTCATGGCCGAATGCGAACACGTGCACATGGATGGCGTCGCCATCGGCTGTCGCGTGCTAGAGAGCGGCGCTGGCGGCAACATGTCGATGTTCAACATGTTCCGCAGCTCGTTCACCAACGGCGTGACGTTGGCGGAGAAGCGGCGCACGCCGGGCAGCGGCCAGCAGTTCATGTTCCGCATCGTGTTCACGACGGCCACCTGCACCGGCCCCGTGCTCGACATCGAAGGCCAAGCCAGCGGCCTGACGATGGTCCACCACCACCACAGCGACTTCGTCACGGCGCCCGGCCAGAAGGCCCTTTGGATCTACCCGCGCACCGCCGAGTTCGACATCCACGGCAGCGAGATGCAGTTTGACGGCGATGTGTCGATCGCCGCCAACCTGTCCTCGATGCGCATCTGGCAGCAGAACAATCGCTACCGCAACGGCACCGTCACCTTCGATGTCGATGGCGCGCTGCCCAACCTACTGTGGAACCACTACGAGAACTGCTCGATCGTGGTGCCCGTCACCGCGCGCTCGCCGGTTGTCGTGCGCAACAGCCAACTGCTGAGCACCACCGTCAACAGCACGTCGTTCTTGGCCCCGATCACGCTGCAGACCTGCCTGCGCGTCGGCGGCAGCATCGCCGGTTTCACGACCGAACAATTGCCCGCACCAGCGCCATTCCTCGGCACCACCACAGTGAGCCCGGCCGAGCCTCAGGTCGGCACCAGCCTGCAACTGGCGACGGACCTGCCGTTCGGCATTGGCCTCGTGTGGGACTTCGTCATCAGCTACCCGCGGCCCTCGACGACCGGCGAACCGGTGCGGTTCTACGGCGACCCGGCGACCGTCATCGTGCTGCCGGCGGTGGTGTTGTTCCAAAGCACGATGTCGGTGCCGATCCCGAACACCGCTTCGCTCGCCGGCCTTGAGTTCTATGTGCAAGGCATCTCGCTGCCGCTGATCGGCCAGAGCTACGCCCCGGCCTACCACTTGCCGCGCGGCCAGCTGATTCTGCTGCAGCCCTGATCGGCGCGGCGCTGGCGCCCTCAGTCGATCTTGACTGCGAACGGCGCCGACACCTTGTGGCTGCCGTAGTGGATGCTGATCGTGCCTTCGGTCTTGCTGCCGTCGTTCATCTCGATGGCGATGTCGAGGGCTTTGGCGAGATCGACGGTGGCGTGCGTCATCGGGATCTCGATGCCACCTTGCAGCTTCGACGCCGCGGACGCATCGAGCTTCTGCTTGCGCACGGCGGCGGCGTCGTGCAGCGCCAACACGTAGCTGTCGCCTTCGCGTTGCTCGAGCGTGAGGTAGTAGTAGCCAGCGGGAACGGCGACGCCGCCGAGCTGCATGTCCATGGTGTCAAGGCGCGTCCAGAAGTCAGACCCGAGGCGCCACTTCTGCCCGTTGAACTTGCCTGACGCGATGGCCTTCTCGTTGCTGTCCTTCCAAACCACCGGCGAGTAATCGATCGCGATCTGGCCAGGTGAGCCAGCGCGCGAAAACCACGCCATGCGGGCATTCTTGCGGTCGACACTCTGCGCGAACGCCTGCACCGCCGGCGTGCCAGGCTTGCCCTTCACTGCGGTCTCGAGCTTGGCAAACCGCGGATCCTTGCGAATCAGATCCATGTCGGTGTCGCCTTGCAGCGTGGCGAGGTCGCTGAAGCCCACGGCCACCGCCTTGTCGAGCCACGCAAACGCTTCGTCGGCATTGCCCTTCAAGGCATGCACGCAGGCCACGTTGTAGGTCGCCATCGCCGCCACCGCCTTGAACTCGCTGGCCTTGATGTGCACCGGCAACGCTTCGTCAAGCTTGCCCGCCGAGTGCAGCGAATAGCCGAGCATGTGCCAGGCCGCGCCATCCTTGGGGTTGGCTTCGGTCAGCTTCTTGAAGCCAGCGGCAGCCGCTGCGAAGTCGCCGGATTGCACGGCATCCGCCGCCTCTTGGCGGACCTTCGCCACATTGATGGCGGGTTCTTGGGCGACGAGGAACGAAGAGAACGCCGCAATCAGCAGCGCACGCGAGAGGACAGGCAAGGACATCGTGGTCTCCGGGAGGGCCCGCAGAACGCGCGGGCGAACGGCACCCTACGCAGCTCGCACGGCGCGGGTCAGCGGAACATCACCCGATGCCGTTCCTTGTTTCCCGATCGCCCAGACCGTCGGCGCCCAGTCTGCAGAATGCTGAATCGGCGATCGATGCGCTTACGGCTCCCGGGATCCCGGAGAGACACGACACCAAGCCTCGGCAAGACGACGGTCCCTCGTCACGAGGCCGACACCGGCCAGTCGTGCCGAAGCCATGATCTGCACGTCAACCAAGCCGAGCCCGGTACCGCCCAATCCGTGATGTTCGACGAAGGCGAGAAGCTCCTCTGGCGGCACCACCGGTGGTATCGGAAACAAGCCCAGGTCGGCGAGTATCACCGCTCTCCTTGCACCCAGGCTACCGAGGGCGAT
>CANEYR010000123.1 GCA_947444055.1 Planctomycetota bacterium | reverse complement strand
CTCGAGCAACAACAGCCGCGCAATCGGGTTGGCGAGTGGATCTGCTGCCAGCTGCGTCACGGCCTCGCCATACGGGCGCAAGGCGGTGGCGTTCCAACGGTCGCCGGTGCGCACTTCGGGGCGCCCGAGATTGACCCCGGCGCGGGCCTGGGCCAATTGCTCGGGGTTGGCCGGGGCGCCAAACCGTTGGAAGTCGCCGCCAAACAGTGGCAGCTGCAGGTCGATCGCCAGCTGCGTCAGGCCGTCAATGGCCACGACTCGACTCTGGGCGTTGGTCTCTAGCTCGGCGATCCAACCAAGGCGAACGCTTGCCTGGGCAGCGAGCACCAATTCTTCCCCGAGCTTGTATGGCAGTTCGCGCAGCAGCTCGCGCACGTGCGCAGCGGGACTTTCCAGCGGTTGCTCACTGCGACCGCCGAAGACGAAGACCAACGGTCCGCGCAGCGGCAACAGCAGCAGGGAACGCGCATACCAAGAGGACACGGTGGCGCGCTCCGCGTACTTCACGGTGCGATCCGCACCGCTGCCGTCGATGCGCACGATGGCGTCGAGTTCGCGCAGGATCTCGGGTGCGGAGAGGTTGCCAGCGACTGAGCAACTGGCCGCGAGCGCAACGAGTGTCGCGCAGCCCACGGCGGCGCGCCCAGGGGACCGGCCTTGAGAAGGTGATGTCTGCATGCGGATCAGGGGGTTCGTGGGCGATCTGCTGGTACGAGACGGGTCCGCCACGCAGCGAGAATTCTGGCGCGACCTTCGGCGGTGTCGGCGGCGGCGGGTTCGCTCGGCGCCTTGCCGAACAAGCCGCCGAACAAGCCCGCGAGGGCGCCGTCGATCGTGCGAAACGCGGCGGGGTCGCCTTCGCACGCCATGCTCGTCAGTAGCAGGTCGCGCGCCCCACTGCCAAGCCACGCGATGGCGCGATCGACAGCAACTTGGCGCACCAACGCGGCTTCGTCGGTGAGGCCTGCGGCGCACACGTCGTGCGCTAGCTCGGGGGCGACGTTGGCCAATTGCAGCGCCCGCGCGCGCACTGCCGGCGATTCGTCGGCGAAGGTGATGGCGAGTACGCGTTCGCAGAGATCGGCGCGCTCCCGTTCGTTCAGTTGGTCGACTGCCAACAACTGGGCGAGCACCGCCATGCGTTCGGTGACGATCGGCGCGCCGCGCAGGTTGCCAAGTAGATCGCGAATGCGCATGCGCGAATGGGTGCCCGCGGCAATCTCGTCGGCGAGCCGCTGGTGGCCTGCGGCCAGCTCGTGCCAGCGCGCGTCGGTGCCGTGCTCGGCTTGCAGCTCGCGCAGGGTTGCTGCGGCGGCGTCGCGCTCCCCTTCCAACCACTCAAGCTCCGCCAGCTCGAGCAACACCCGTGCATGCATCGCGCCCGCCCCGGCATCGCGCCGCAGCGCCCGCAACTCACTCACAGCCAAGTGTCGTTGGCCGAGGTCGCGCCACAGTCCCGCGCGCGCGACGCGCAGCGCCGACGGACGCACCCGCTGCAGGGCGGTATCGATCACCGTCAAGGCTTCCGCACAGCGTTCTTCGGCGACCAACATGGCCGCCAAAGCCAGGGCGGCTTCGGTCGGATCACTGGCATTCGCCAGTTGTTCGCGCCAGCTGCGCTCGTCAGCGAGTGCCTGCGCGTGGCTCTCGGCGTCGGTCGGGGCGGCCGTGGTCGCTGGCACGAACGTGGCTTCGACCGGACCCACCGGCTGTGGCTTGCTGGTGAGTGGCGCCGGTTCGGGGGCGGCCATCGGCGCGTGCTCGAATGCATTGGGCGCCACCTTCGGTGTCGTCCCGGCACAGGCGGGCAAGCAAGCGGCCAGCACCAGAGCCGCTCGCCGAAGGGGTACACCGCCGCGTCCAAGCATGGCGCGGCGTTGTAGCAGGGGCGGCGGTTCGGCACGACGCTTTTGCGGTGGCAACAGTTTCCGTTCGCCCGGCGTCGTCTGCATCGGCAGCATGCGTGCATGCCAACGTTGGAAACGGCAGGGGCGGTGCGGATCGCCGCGAAACTGCGGGTTGACCTCGCTCGCCACACGGCGGCCATCGCGCGCATGGTGGCAGCGGCGCAGCGAGGCCTGCAACCAAAGGACGTGCGGCGCAAGGGCGTCGGCGATTTCGTGACCGCGGTCGATGTGCGGGCCGAACGGCGCTTGCGCAAGCAGCTCTCGGGGCTGCTGCCGGAGGCGGGCTTTCTCGGCGAAGAGTCCGACCCGAGTGCGTTGGAACGGCCGTGGATCTGGGTGGTCGACCCGATCGACGGCACCAGCAACTTCGCGCGCGGGCTGCCGCACTTCGCGGTGTCCGTGGCGTTGCTTTGGCAGGGCCAACCTGTGTTGGCGTGCGTGCATTGCGCGCCTGAGGACGCCCTCTATGTGGCGCTGCTGGGGCGCGGCGTCACCCGCAACGGGCGTCGCTTGCGGCAGCCGGCCGGTCGGCTAGACGACGGCGCCTTGATCGGCTGCCAGTGGTTTCGCGGCCAACAGGACATGGCCTTCGTCATTCGTTTGCAGAGCCGCGGCGGGCGTCTTCGCACCCTCGGCAGCACCGTTACCCAGCTGGCGGATGTGGCGACTGGGCGTTTGGATGGCAACGTGCAGGAACAGGGCCGCATCTGGGACTTCGCCGCCGCCGGCCTCATCGTCATGGAGGCCGGCGGCCGCTTCACGGACTGGCGCGGCCGCGCTGTCTTCCCCTTGCGCGACCTGCGCATCGGCCACACGGCCACCGTGGCGGGGTCGCCGAAGGTGCATCGCGGCTTGCTCAAGTTGCTGCGAACGTGATCGCTTGTTGTTCCCCTGGCGTAACACGGGCGGAACGCATGGTCCGCAGAATGCCCACAGGCGGCGTGGCCCTTCTTTTGCAACAGGAAGGGCAACCTGGCTACAGTGCCCGGACGCGTTGGCAGTGCGAGCCCTCTCGAGCTGTCGCGCGATCGTTTTCCATCAGGAGCTGCTCATGAAGAAGTTCGTACTTTCTGGACTCTGCTGCGCCGGCCTTGTGGCGCTGCTGCCCGACACCGGCCGCGCTCACGGCGGTCAATATCGCGGCCCCGGTGACGTGGTGCCGCCAAGCCCAGGTGGTGGCGGTCGCACGGGCGGCCCCGCTGGCCCGACCACGGGCGGCCCCGCTGGCCCGAGTGCGCCGGCTCCTTCTGGCCCGGCGACGGGTGGCCCTGCTGGTCCGACCACGGGTGGCCCGGCTGGCCCCGGCGGCGGTCGCGGTCCGACTACGGGTGGCGGCGGTGCCGCCCTCGAGGACGACCTCACCCAGTGGAGCTTTTGGTGGGAGTTCAACAAGGACCCCTTCATCCGCTTGAAGGACGCCGTGAACCAGGGCGGCCCGCTGACCGGTAGCGACGACTTCTTCTTGGGCCACACCCGTCGCAGCGACGCCAGGGACTCGTTGAAGCCGACCAGCGAACAGATCCTCGGCGAGATCCTGCCGGCGCTGAAGAAGGCGATCGACTCCACCGAGCAGCGCGACATCAATTCGTCGTGCATGATTGCGATGGCGAAGATCGGCACCGACCACCCCGACTTCAAGTTGATCGACATCTTCACCCCGCGGTTGAAGAAGGCCGACCAAGAGGTGCGCGAGACGGCGGCTCTGGCTCTTGGCATCGCCGCCATTGCCGGCGAAGACGAAATCAAGCTGCTGGTCGGCTTGGCGCTCGACAAGGAACAGGGTCGCGCCGCGGCCGGTGGTTCGGTCGATGACCGCACGCGTGCGTTCGCCATCTACGGCCTGGGCTTGACGGCCAACAAGACCACCAACGTCGAGATCAAGAAGCGCGCCTTCGACGTCATGAAGGAGATGTTGATCGACGACAAGGTCAGCAACCGCAACCTGAAAGTCGCCGCCATCAGCGGCATGAGCATCCTCAACATCGGCACCGGCACCGAAGCCGAGAAGACGTTGCTCGGCGACACCTTGATGACGCTCGAGACGTACTACCTGAAGAGCCTGGGCTCGGGTGAGCAGCTGATCCAAGCGCACTGCCCAACCGCGATCGCCAAGCTGATCGGCCGCGATCACGACAAGAGTGAGTACTACAAGGACATGTTCGCCGCTGACCTGCAGGAGAAGGGCAAGGTCAAGCGCGCCAGCATCTTCATTCCGCAGTCGTGCGCCCAAGCGCTCGGCATGATGGCTCGTCCGTACGACGACAAGGACGAGAAGAAGAGCGCGGATGCCAAGTACAGCAAGCTCCTGCTCGACCAGTGGCAGAACCACAAGGACGCCCAGACCCGCAACTTCTCGCTGCTGAGCCTCGGCCTGATCGGCGGCAAGATGAACCGCGAAGCGCTGGTGAAGGCGTTCGACAAGGCTGGCAAGGACCAGGAGAAGCCGTGGTGCGCGCTGGCGCTCGGCGTCTACTCGTTCTTCCAGTTCGAGCAGAACAAGAAGGACAACACCACCAACGACGAGTCGTTCATCACGGAGACGCTGGTCAAGGCGTTCAAGGAAAGCAAGACGCCAAGCCTGACCGGTTCCCTGGCGATCGCGCTCGGCCTCAACCAGGCCACCGAAGCCGCCGACGACATGCGCCGTCGCTTGCTCGATAACATCGCCAAGGAAGACATGGCGGGTTACCTGTGCATTGGCTTGGCGCTGATGAACCACACCGCTTCGAAGGAAGACATCCGCAACGTCGTGGCGCAGTCGGTCCGTCGCACGGGGTTGCTGCAACAAGCCGCCATTGCGCTCGGCAAGCTCGGTGACAAGCAAGTCGCCGACGACCTGCAGAAGCTGATGAGCGAAGGCGAGCCAAACTTGGCGAAGCTTTCGGCCATCGCCTCCGCCCTCGGCTTCATTGGTGACAGCCGCACGATCGCGCCGCTCAAGGCGATGTTGTTCGACGACAAGCTGCAAGACCTGTCGCGTGCGTTCGCGGCCGTCGCCCTCGGCGGTGTCGCCGACAAGGAGTCGCTGCCGTGGAACAGCAAGATCGGCACGAACATGAACTACCGCGCGTCGGTTGAGACGCTGACCAACGGGTCGACGGGCATTCTCGACATCCTGTAGTCGGCAGTCTGTAGTCGGCAGTCTGTTATCGGCAGTACCGCTAACCCGGACATTGCCTGCCCCAGCCGAGGGCGCGTGCAGCGAAGGCTGTGCGCGCCCTCGCTTCGTTTGCTGACTGGGTGTTGGCAGTGCTGCAGACCAAGGCACGCAGATTGCAAAGAGTCATTCTTCCAATGCAAACTCACCCACACCTGGTTCTGACCTTCGCCGCCCTCACCGCTGTGACGCCGCTGTGGGCGCATGGTGGGCAATACAGAGGGCCGAGTGACGTGCAGCCGCCTTCCTCAGCAAGCAACTCGTCGCGCGCGTCGTCCGCCAGTGGCGCCCCGGCAGCCCCCGCAGCGCCGGCGTCATCTGGGCCGACGAACGCCACGGCCCCTGTCGCCGCCAGCGGCAACACCAGCAGCCCCGCGTCGAAGGTGCGAGGCGCGGCCATCGAGGACGACCTCGGCCGCTGGGAATTCTGGTGGGAGTTTGGCAAGGACCCCTACCTGCGCCTGCGCGATGCGATCTATGGCAGCTCGCGTCTCAATGAAGACGATGCGATGCTCGGGCGGCGGTTCGTATTGCCGCGCCGCGCGATCGAACGTCCAAACGCGACCGACCTCGACCAAGTCGCAGATGCGTTGGTCGGCTCCCTGCGCCAAGCCCACGATCGTGACACCATTTCCGGCTGCATCGTCGCCTTGGCCAAGATCGGTCGCGATGGCGCCACGTGGCGCTTGCACGACCTGCTGGTGCCGATGCTGAAGGAAGGCGACCAAGAGCTGCGCGAGACCTCGGCGCTGGCTCTTGGCATCGCTGGCATGCTGCAAGCCGACTCGATCGACTTGTTGTTGTCACTTGTGCGTGACGATGCCGACGCCCGCCGGGTGAGTGGCGGCCAGGCGGTCAATGAGCGCACCCGTGCGTTTGCCGCCTACGCCTGTGGCCTGCTGCTCGCGCGTTGCCAGGACGCGGGCACCAGTCTGCGCTTGGTGACTGGTCTGCGCGAGATCCTGCTGGAGACGAATGCTCATGGGCGCGAACTCAAGGTCGCGGCGATCGAGGCCCTGTCGCAGTTTCCACATCGCTTGACGACCGCCGCGGGCGTGACGTTGCGCCGTTCGATTGCCGCGGACCTTGGGGCCTACTACCTGCGCGATGAAGGCGTTGGCGAACGGTTGCTGCAAGCGCACGTGCCGCCAGCGATGGCGCGCCTCATGGCGAGCAACGACCCGAGCTTTGCCGTTTGGAAGGAGCGCTTCCTCGCTGACCTTCGCGGTGGTCTCGACACCCAGAGTGGTCCCGCCGAGTCTCGTGGCACCAACCAACACATCGCCGAGTCGTGCGCCATGGCGCTCGGGGCGATGGCGACGGCTTGGAACGCGGATACGGACGTCGATGCGCCGGTCGGCCAGGCTTTGCTGGCGACCTACAAAGGGCATCGTGACCAGCAGACCCGCGCGTTTGCGCTGCTGTCACTAGCCCGCATGGGCGGTCAGCGGGCGCGCACCGTGTTGCTGAACGAACTGTCCGTGGCGGGCCGCGCGATCGAGCAACCTTGGTGCGCCGTAGCGCTCGGCGTGCTGCACGCGCGCGCCCTGGAGATGGCGGCCGTCGCCGGCAAGAACCTCGAGTCCGATTCGGAACTGGTCAAGGCGCTGTCGGAGCAGTTGGCGACGGCGCGCAACCCAAGTTCGGTCGGGGCGCTGGCGATCGCGCTGGGCTTGGCTGGCGAAGCCAACGCCAGCGATCGTTTGCGCGCCGTGCTTGCCGACAACCGGCAGCGCGATGATGTCGCCGGCTACGTGGCCTTGGCGCTTGGTCTCTTGCGCGATTCGCGAGCGGTCGCAGACATTCGTTCACTGCTGGAAGACGCGGCGCGTCGCCCCTTCTTGATGATGCAGTGTGTGCGCGCTCTCGGCTTGATCGGGGATCAGTCCGTGGCCGAGACGTTGTGTGGGGAGCTTGAGCACCAGGATGCGAGCCTCGTTCGCCTGTCGGCGGTCGCGTCCGCCCTCGGCCAAATCGGCGACCGCAAGAGCCTGCAACCGTTGCTGCGCATGTTGGCCAATGACCAGCTGACCCCACTGACGCGCGCCTTCGCGGCGGTCGCACTCGGCAGCATCTGCGACAAGGATCCATTGCCGTGGAACAGCGTGTTCGCGAGCAATTCCAACTACCGGGCGGCCACCGAAACTCTGACGGACGGCGCCAGCGGCATTCTCGACATTCTGTAGGGCTGGAAGGTCGCTCAGGTGAGTCGGCGCGTCGCCCACAGCGACAACATCGCGGCGCCGAGAACCGCCCACTGCAGCCAGCCATTGCGGGCGGCGACGCGTTCGGCGGCTTCGATCGGAACGAGGTCCGCGGCGACATCCGCGCGCTTTTGCGCGATTCGAGCCCGGGCGTCCGCAGGCACGGCGAGTGTCGCGGCGGCGGCGTATTCGGCCTCGGCACTGCGCAGTTCGCGCAGCGACCAACGCGAGTCCCCCGCCCACTCGCGCATGGCGAGGCTTGCTTCTTTGCTGTCGGCCACCGCTGCCAGCACGCCATGCCAATCGCGTCGTTGCCGCGCGGCATAGGCAATAGCCTCAGCTCCAGCCACTTCGACCGTGCCCGCACACGTTTGCAATTGGGCCTGGTCGCGCCGATCGACGTAGCTGCGCGCCAACAGGTGGTCCAGCTGAGGCCGATCATCGGCGAGCACGGGCCCACCTTGGCTGACATCGAGCCAAGGCAACGCACTCGCGGTCGCCACGAGGTCTTGCCAATGGGTCTGATCCGTCGTCGACAGCCGTTCGTTGCCGAACGCCACGTCGCGCAGGCGCGATGAGTCAGGCGGCGGGCCACGCCGAGCCACCAACAGGGCGTTCCGTGAATTCGGCACGAGCAGGGCCTGGGCATGCCCAAACACCGCCGCCATGGTGGTGCCGATGGCTCGCAATACCGGATCGTCGCCGTGCAGCGCGCCGACGTTGCAGGCGATCACCCCCCCGTCATGCAGTCGAGCCTTCGCCGCGACGAAGAACTGCAAGCTCGCCAAGTGGGCCGGCACGTAGACCTGATGGGCGTACGCATCGACGTGGATCACATGCCACTGCGTCTTCGCGTTGGCGAGGAAGACGCGCCCATCGAGTTCAAAGCGTGCACCCTTGGCCTTCGCCTGGGTGAAGAACGCATCGCCGAGCTCCATGGTCGCGCGATCGATGTCGACGGCGTCGACCACGGCGTTGGGAAACACGCCTGCATACACCGCCCGCAGCGTGCCGGCGGCGTCGCCGATGGACAGCGCCGTCAGCGACGGCGTGCTACCACCCTGCTCGAGCAACAGCGGGGCCAGCGCGTGCCAATCGTAGTAACTGCCGTTGGTGAACTGCGAGCCACCGATCGCGAGCGAATGAAACGAGTCCAACCCCTCGTTGATGACGAGCGAGGTGCGCTGTTCGTTGGCGTCATGCAGCACTTGCAGGAACTGCATGCGGCTCTCGCGTTCGGCCAGCAGTTGGCAGTTTGGCGGTGGCTCGCGCAGCGCACCGCCGTGGCCTAGCAAGGAGGCGCCAACTACCAGCAACACCACCGCGTGGGTGGCCTTCACGCTGCCGCCCCGCACCAGCACGCCCGCCAAACACAGCAGCGCCCCAGCACCGCCCATCGTGATGCGGCAGCCGAACGTCGGGACCAACCAATGCGTCGCCAGGAAGGTGCCGACGAGGCTGCCGAGGGTGCCGACCGCCCCGAGCGTGCCCGCCGCACTGCCGACGTCGCGCCCGTTGCGCACGACGCCGGTGACGAGCAACGGCGACACGGCACCGAGGCAGAACATCGCTGGGCCAAACAGCACCGCCGTCAACACGAACGAGCCGCGGATCATCGCCGGCATGGCCGCATCGAGCGGCAGCTCGCGCGGCACCAGCAGCGCACCAAGTGTGGATGCCAACCAAGGTGCTGCGGCGATGCCGATGCCGCTGGTGAACAGCAGCCAATGGGCGGTACGATCGAGCTGCGGCCGCGCCGCCAGTCGACCACCAAACCAAGCTCCCATGGCAAGCGCCGCCAAGATCACGCCGATGACGTTCGTCCACACATAGGCGCTATCGCCGAAGTGCGGCGCCAACAGGCGCACGGCCGTCAACTCGGCCGCCATGCAAGCAAACCCCGTCAATGCGGCCGCCAACGTCGCCCGCCCGCGGGCGATGCCGAGCGGCGATGCGCCCTGCGGCGGCATCACTGCTTTGGCACCGCCGTCGAGAATTGCACCGGGAACAAGTAGTCCCAGTCGTTGCGCACGATCACGCGGTCGAGCAAGCCGCGGAACGAACGCACCTTCTTCTCGGTGACCGCCTTGTCGTTGATGACCACCGTGAACTCCTTGTCGAGGTCAACCAAGTCGTCATTGAGGTAGAGCGAGAAGCGCTCGACGCCGACGGTCTTGACGGTGATGCGGTTGGCGGCGCGATCGGCGACCACTTCGAGGCGGGGCTTCTTGTCCGGTTGCACCGTCAGCAGCGAATCCGCCACATCGATGTCGGCCCAGTAGGCGCGATTGAAGATGTCGTGGTTTGGCTCGAGCACGATCTTGCTCGGCACCATGTTCCGCTTCTTGCCCTTCATCCACTCCTCGATCGCTGGGGTCGAGCCGCGGTGGGGGTATTCGTCCGCCGCCTCGAGCACCGTGGTGGTGTTTGGCGAGACTTCGTCGAGCCGCTGCTTCAACGCATCGACGGCGGCGGCGCTGGCCGCCGTGCGCAGCAACAGCACGGGAATGCCAGCCAGGCTGCCAAGCCGCAGGTCGTCGACTTGGGTCGGCGCGCGTAGGATGGCGCCGGCAAAGCGATCGGGGAACAGCGTCATCAGCCGCACGCCATAGCCGCAGGCGCTGCGGCCGCAGTCCAAAAAGACGCGGGCGCGATCGACGTTGTAGCCGAACATCACTTCGCCAAAGGTCTTGAAGACCGCCGTGTTGCGGCGCTTCTCCTCTTCGTCGGCCCCGGTTCGGCTGTAGTCGGGAATGGGATCGAGCTCGAGGCCGGTGGGCACGCTGCAGACGTGGAAGATCGAATCGTTCGCCGTCGGCGACTTCTCCCAAGTGGCTGTGAAGTACTCAATGGCCTTCGCCCAAGTGCCGACGCCGTCCGCCGTCGCTGAGCCAGGCACCACCAAGACCGTGCGGTGTGGAGTCGTCGCCTTGTAGGTCTTTGGCAAGAAGAAGTGGTACTCGAGCTGCTCCTCCTTGATGACGTCCTTGCGCAGTTGGCCAACCGAGAAGGACGGCTGCTTCAGCAAGAAGCAATTCTCGAAGACGGCCCGCAGATCGGCGGTCGAGGCGATCAGGTTGCCCTTCTTCTCACCCTTCTTCCACTCGTCGTCGAACGCTTCCTTGCTCTTGTCGCGCGAACGGCTGGCCTTGTCGCGCTCCTTGCCAGTCGAACGCACATACACCGCGTCATCGGCCAGGAACTTCGCCAGCTTGTCGCGAAGGGACGCTTGTTCGGTGACGGCCAGCAGCGGCGCCTTGGCGCTCGCCTGGGCGCCATCCTGCGCAGTCGGCGAGCCCTGCGGCACCACCGAGAAAGTCAGCGCCAGCGAAAGCAGAAACGACATCGACGAATCCTCTTGAGCGGGAACGGGCAACGGGGCACCAGGGTCGCGGCGAATCGTTGCCTAGGGGTCTTCGCACCTTAGCGGGGCTGGCCGTTCGTCACCACCCCAGCGAACGGTCCTTACGGACGTTTGCGTGGGCCGGTGAGTCGATCGAGCGCGACATCGAGCACGAGTCGTTTCAGCATGGTCGCATCGGGCCGCGCGGCCAGGGCCACGTTGGCGGCAGCGAGCGGATCGAACGGCAGCGGCAGGTCGGGTCTGGTGGCGGCGAGGTGGACGAGGTTGGTGACCGCGGGGCCGCGCGCGCGCAGCTCGGCTGGGCGCGCGAGATCCAGCTGCCAGCCACGCAGGAACGCTTGCACCGCCGCCTGCGGCTCGCCGTTGGCGCGCAGGAAAAGGCCGTAGTCGTTCTCAAGGTCGAGATCGAGCGGCTGCAAGGCGCGGGCCTGCTGGTAGACCGTTCGCGCCGCTTCGATCTCGCCCAGTTGCCGCAGGCACAAAGCGAAGTTGCCCAGGCGGTAGCCCGGCGCCGGCTCGATCGCGGCAAGCTCAGCGAAGAGCCAGCGGGCTCGCTTGGTGTCCCCCTGGCGCAGCGCCGTTCCGATCATCGGCAGCAGGGCACCTTCTTCGGTGGCCAAGACCTGCTGCACCACGGCGCGCACGCGCGCCAGATCGCTGGCGGCCTGGTCGACGAACGCGGCGAGCTGCTGCTGCCGCACCAGCGCCGTCAGGTGGCTGTGGACCAAGGTCGGACTGCCGTTGCCGACGCGGCGCGCTTCCGTGGCGATGTCGACCACCAAGGCAAAGCGTTCCGCCGTGAGCGTGGCCTCGGCCCCTGCTGGCGCGTGCTGCAAGCGCAGGTCCCCCGCCGGCAACGCGAGGTAGTGGTCACTGGCGGCGCGGGCCAAGCCTGCACGCTCTGGTCCGGTGGCCGCGGCAAAGCGGGCATGGGCCGCAAGGAACGGGCGATCGTCTTGCGCACGCACACTCGGCAGCGCGACCAGGAACCCCATCACCAAGGCAGGCATGGCAAGCATCGCGCCCGATCATCCTTGGGCTTCTCGACGTCGGCAACCCTCTCGTGGCGGTTGCTTTCCCCCACGCTCGCCGCCCATGATCGGTGCGTGGCGCGACGACGTGTAGCTGTGCTCGGATGTACCGGTTCGGTTGGCCAGCAAGCTCTCAGCATCCTGCTCGGTCTGCGCGAGCGCTTCGAAGTGGTGCTGCTAGCCGCGCACACTTCCGCTGTGGGTTTGGCGGCGGCGGCGGCAACGCATCAGCCGCTGGCGGCTTGCCTGACCGGCGACGTGGTGATGCCGAGGTTGCCCACCGGTACGCGCGCGTTCGCCGGGGCCGCGGGGTTGTTGGCGGCGCTCGAGCAGACGGCCCCTGATCTGGTGTTGAACGCCATCACCGGCGCGGCGGGATTGGCGGCCTCTGAATGGACGCTGCGGGCTGGGCGCACGTTGGCGCTCGCTAACAAGGAGTCGTTGGTCATCGCCGGTGAGTACCTGATGCCGCTGGCCAAACGCAGCGGCGCCAAGATCCTGCCGGTCGACAGCGAGCACTGCGCGATCTTCCAATGCCTGCACCGCGAGGCCCGCAGTGCCGTGCGCAAGGTGTGGCTGACGGGTTCGGGCGGGCCGTTCCGGCAGCGACCCTTGGCGACGTTCGACTCGATTACGCCGGCCGAAGCGCTGCGCCATCCGACCTGGACGATGGGCCAGCGCATCACCATCGGCAGCGCCACGATGATGAACAAGGCCTTCGAAGTGCTGGAAGCGCATTGGCTGTTCGACCTCGCGCCGAGCGCCATCCAAGTCGTGCTGCATGCCCAGAGCATCGTGCATTCGATGGTCGAGTTCGTTGACGGATCGATGCTGGCGCAGTGCGGCGTGCCGGACATGCGCGTGCCGATCTTGTTCTGCCTCGGCTATCCCGATCGCTTGCCGTTTGCGTTCGAGCCGTTCGATCCGCTGCGCTGGCGCACGCTCGAGTTCGAGCCCTTCGATGGGCAGCGCTTCCCGGCGGTGGCCTTGGCCTTCGAGGCGCTGCGTCTTGGCGGCGATGCGGGCGCGCGACTCAACGCCGCGGACGAAGTGGCGACGGCTGCCTTCTTGGCCAACCGCATCCCTTTCTTGGCCATCACCACGACGGCCGCGGACGTGCTGGCCGCGCGGCCTGCCCGCCCGATCCACTCGTTGCAGGACGTGCTGGATGCCGATGCGGAAGCGCGGCGTTTGGCGTCAGCGATGATCGAGGCAAACCCGGCACCAGCCACTACGACGACACGAGCACCCTGATGGAATACGGCAGCATCCTCCTGGCCGCGGTCGGCATCGGCCTGTTGATCTTCATTCACGAGCTGGGCCACTTCTTGATGGCGCGCATGGCTGGCGTGCGGGTCGAAGTGTTCTCGCTCGGGTTCGGTCCCCGCTTGTTCGGTTGGGTTTGGCGAGGCACTGATTTCCGGCTGTCGTTGGTGCCGTTCGGCGGCTTTGTCATGGTCGCGGGGCAAGACCCAAGCGACCGTCGCTACCCGGCGCGCGAGTCGCTGTACGCCAAGACGGTCGCCCAGCGCGCGCTGTTCTGGTCGGGCGGCGTCTTGATGAATCTGCTGTTCGCGTTGATCGCGTTCCCGTTGGTGTTCCGGGCCGGCGTCGACTTCCAAGCGCCGGTGGTTGGTGGTGTCGTTGCCGGCGGGGCGGCCTGGGAGGCGGGCCTGCAGCCCGGTGATCGCGTCGTCAGCATCGGCGACAAGTCGCTCTACTCCTTTGAGAACCTGTTCGTCGAAGTGGCGCTGACCGGCGGTCGCGCCACCGCCTTGCGTCTGCGCAACCCAGCCGGCGAGGAACGCGTGGTGACGGTGCTGCCGCAGTGGAATGCGGCTGGTGGTCGCTACGAACTCGGCATCGTGGGAGCGATGGCGGCGACGATGCCGACTGTCGAGATCAAACCGGACAGCGCAGCCGCCGTGGCTGGGCTGCGTTCGGGGGATGTGTTGCTGGCCGTCGAGGGCAAGCCGCCGCTCGGCGATGGCGTGGAACCGGCTCTTACGATCCTGTCCGGCGAGCAGCCGTTCTCCGTGCTGGTGCGCCAGGTCGAAGGCGAGGGCACGATCGAACGCACGCTGCGCGTGGTGCCGGGCATGAGCACAACGCCTGGCCCGCTGCGCATCGGCGTGACGCTGATGCCTAGGGTTGTGGCCGGCTGGCGCCAAGGCGCGGCCTTTGTCGAACGACTCGGACTTCGTCGGGGCGATGTGCTCCTGGCCATCGATGGCCTTGCCTTCACCAGCGGCAAGCTCAGCATGGTGAGCGAGGGCAGTGGGCCGCTGCGCTTGCACGTGCTTCGCGATGGCGCGGAGATGCTGCTTCTGCAGCCCGCTTCGGCTGCCGAACGCATCGCGTTGGCGACCGACGTGGCGCTGCGTGCCGACGACAGCCTGTTGTTGATGCCGGAGCCCGACCTGGTGGCGGCTCAGGCGGGCCTGCGCGCCGGCGATCGCATTGAGAGCGTGAATGGGCGTACGATCTCGACGTTCGAGGACCTGCGCGAGGTCGTCGAGGACAGCGCGGGCAAGACGCTTGCCGTCGTCGTGCGTCGCGCCAAGAGCGGTGGCAGTTCGAGCTGGATCGATCCGATGACGAACGATCTGGCGCTTGCGGATCGCAGCGAACTCACGCTCGTCGCGCGCGCCGCGCAGATGCCGGCCGGCATCACCCCGCATTTTCGCGCGCTCACCGAAGAAGTGCGGGCCGAGTCCTTTGGCGCGGCGCTGCGACTTGGCACGGCGGTCTCCTTCGATCTGATCAAGCAGCTCTACGTGACCATGAAGCGCATGGTCACCGGCGACGTCGGCACCAAGAACCTCGGCGGCATCATCCGCATCAGCCAAGTCAGCTACCAAGCCGCCCAACGCGGCCCCAGTTGGTTCGTCTACCTGATGGCGATGCTGAGCCTCAACTTGGCGTTCGTGAACTTGCTGCCGATCCCCGTCCTCGACGGCGGCCACTTGCTGTTCTTGCTGATCGAGAAGGTGAAGGGCTCCCCCGTCAGTTCGCGCGTATTCGGCTACAGCCAAGTCGTCGGGCTCGTGTTCGTGCTGATGCTGGTGTTGTTCGTCACCTACAACGACATCCTGCAGTTGCTGTAGCTGCCGTCACAGGCTCGAATGCGCGCCTTGCCAAGCCTTCTGCCGATCCTTCGACTGCTGCGCGTTGGCACGCTGTTCTCCCCCGCCGCGGATGTGCTGGCGTCGACGGCGGTCGCGGGACTTGCGTTCGATAGCAGCGTCGCGCGCGCCATGACCAGCAGTGGCTGCTTGTATGCCGCCGGCATGGTGTGGAATGACATTGCCGATCGGCGCGTCG
>CANEYR010000122.1 GCA_947444055.1 Planctomycetota bacterium | reverse complement strand
TCCTTTGTCATCACCACGTGTGTCGTGCCGTCCTTCCACCGCTTCTTCAGCGAATACGCAATCCGCCCGTCCGGCAGCTCCGCCAGCCGCGACTCCGCCACCGCCGGCCGCGCCGCGTACCGACACACTTTCTCCAGCCCCTCGCGATCGCGCGGGCCCACCCACGCGCCCGCGTGCAGCGAGAACCCTTCCACCTCCGCGCACAGCGGCCCCTTCACGAACGCCGCGACAGCCTGCCCTACGAACTCGACGGCATTGTCGCCAAGATCGACGACATGGCGCTGCAGCAGCAGCTCGGCCGCACCTCGCGCACGCCGCGCTGGGCGCTCGCCTACAAGTTTGCCCCGCGACTGGCGACGACGCGCGTGCTGGCCATCGGCGCCCAGGTCGGCCGCACCGGCGCCGTGACCCCCGTGGCCCAGTTCGAACCGACCGAACTCGCCGGCGTCACCGTGCGCAACGCCTCGCTGCACAACTGGGGCCTGCTCGCCGAGCGCGACGTGCGAGTCGGCGACGAGGTCGAGATCCAGCGCGCCGGCGACGTGATCCCCGAGGTCGTGCGCGTGTTCACCGACCGGCGCACGGCCGATTCCTTGGCGACCTCGCCTCCCACCCACTGCCCATCCTGCGGCGGCGAACTGCACCTCGACGGCAAGTTCCTCTACTGCAGCGCGCTCGATTGCAGGGACCAACTCGTCGGCCGCATCGTGCACCTCGCCGGCCGTCGCGCCTTCGACATCGAAGGCCTCGGGCCGAAGCAAGTCGAACAGCTCGTCGCCGCCGGACTGGTGACTTCGATCGAGGACGTCTTCGCCCTCGGTGATCGCGGCGAGTTCTCGGATCGTGTCAGCGGCAAGTTGTGAGTGCTGCGTCCGCGGCCGTCTCGCTAGCGGATGCGAGCTTCGAGTTCGATCTCGATCTGGAACTCCGGCAGCGCGAGACCCTTCACCTCTAGCCAAGTACACGCCAGACGACGCGCGAACGCTCGGCTGCAGCCACAGTGGCGCAAGTTGGCGGGTGGCCGGACGGGTTTTGGCCCGCGCGTCGTCGTGATGCCCAAGTCGGCGACCGCGGCGCTCGCCCCGAGCGAGCGGCGCCCCTCGTCCGTCACTGCAGCACGAAGCGATGTGCGTTGGTCGTCTCGTAGATGCCGTTGCGCGACGCTGGCGTCAGCACGCCGCCCTGCACCAGCAGCGTGATGCCGTTCAAGCCAGCGGGCACCGGCAGCTGCCAGATGCCCGTGAAGCCCGGCGTGGCCGGCAGCAGGCCGAACTGCAGCACCAGCAGGTTGCCCATCCACAGCCGCGGCAGCAGCTGTGGCACCGCGCCGCCGGTGGCCATGGTGTCGCCGACGAACGCGTAGAGCTCGCCATCGACGAAGCCGAGCGGGTAGCGCAGCTGCGCGGTCACGGTCGAGCCCGCGGGTGCGTTCCACAGTTCGGGCAGCAGCGTCGGCGCGCCGCCGATACCGGACGCAAGCAGCACGTGTTCGCCGGTGCCGGGCAGCGCCGGCGTCGGCAGCTGCGTCACGATGATGCCATAGTCGCCGTTCGGATCGACGTTGTCGTTGTAGAGCGAGTCATGCACGCCGAGGAACAGGTGGGTGGCGCCGTTCGGGATCTCGACCTGGATGCCGTTGTCCCACAGCTGGCGGCTGATGAAGAAGTCCTGTGGGATGTCCATGGGCAGGTTGCCGCTGTAGGTGCTGCCGCCCTGGAACGTGGGCCCCGCGGCGATCGCCCCGGGCACGCGCTGCTGCACGTTGGTCGCCAGCAGGGTCGAGCTGGCGCTGAACACGCCGCACAGTGAGCGGTAGGTGTCGGTGCCGCCGTTGATGTAGCGGAATGCGCCGGTGGTCTCGATGCGCAGCCATTGGCCTGGAACGAGGCCGAGGGCGGCGAGGCTGAGCACGAGCGGCGGCTGCGGCTGGTCGTTGTTGGTGCGCAGGTAGGCGGCGCGCGGGTCCAGCGGGTAGGTCCAGGTCTGGGCGGTCGTCGCGGCAGCGAGTGCCAGCAGGGGGAGCAGGGTGCGCAGGGTCGGGTTCATGCAGGTAGGTGTCCGGGTTATCTGCGTCAACGGCCCGGTGTGACGCTGATTTCGCGGAATCAGCGGAACAGGCGCATGACGTGCTCAGCCAGCACGACGTAGGCGTTCTGCTCGAATGCCTCCGGCCGTACAAACTGCACTGCGAAGCCTTCGGTGCCACGGAACGGGCGCAGCACCCACGCCACCTGCACGCCGGCGAACGCGTACAGCACCAGCCACCCGCGCAAGGCCAGGCGATGCCGCGCGTCGCGCGCGATCAGCAGCTGGTAGTGGCGCGCCAGCACGCGCTGCGCCGCCAGGGTGCCGACCCCGAACAGACCGGCGTCGAGCAGCGTCAGTCCATACGGATCGCGCACGCTGGCGCTGCAGAACACGACCATCGGCGCCAGCGCGGCCAGCATCAGGCCGAGCGTCGCCTGCGCCGCCAGCAGTCCGCGCATCGCCGCGGCGAAGTCGTCGCGCAGGCCGAGCACGCTGTTCACCACCCAGAAACTCGGCACGCAGAACAGGGTCGTCACCGCCAGCAGCAGCGGCACCTTCACCGCCGCGAACACGGCCAGACGCCATTCGCCCGACGAACCGCCGAGGGCGACGCCGATCGCGGCACTGCCGACCGCGGCCAGCACCATGCACGTGCGGATCGACGGCGTGTCGTCGACATCGCCGCGCAGCAGCCGTTCGACGGCGCTGCCGTTCATCGCCCTAACAGTTGGCCGATCGCGCGCATCACGCCGATGAAGACGCTGTCCTCACGCGGCCGGAACAGCGTGAACGGCAGGTCGGGGGCGCCGAGGAACGGGCGCAGCAGCCAACCCATCTGCGCGCCGACGATGCCGTAGACGAGGCACCAGACGCGCAGCACGGTCCGCGCCTGTTCACTGGCTTGCAGGCGCTGGCGGGCCGTGGTCGCGACGTTCGCCACCGCTTCGCCGCCGTCGCTGCTGCCGGGGCTGTCCGGGATCGCGTTCGATGGCGCCGTCGGCGGCAGTGTCGGCGGCAGCGGCGGTGCGAACATCGCGATGGTCGCGCGGCGCAACACGCCGAGGCCCAGCATGCCGCCGACCGCGAAGCAGGCGACGTTCAGCAGCAGCATGAACGCGTAGCTCTTGGTGCTGGCGGCGAAGAACGCGAACACCGGCGCCAGGCTGGCCAGGATCGTCAAGTGCACCAGGATCGCGACCAGCAGCAAGCGCAGCAGGTTGCGCAGGTCGAGCGGCAGCCGCTGCAGCGCGGCGAACACGTACAGCGACGGGAACGTCACCAACAACGTGAGCAGGAACAGCAGCGGCACCTTCAGCGCTGCCGTCAGCGCCTGCAGCCACGCCTGATCGGCGCCGCGGAACAGCGCGTAGCTGCCGACGCCAAAGCCGTACAGGCCGCCGAGCAACAGGCCGAGCGCGATGAGTCGGGAGGTCGGGACCTCGATGCGGCCGGTCGCCAGTTGTTCCTGGCGGACGTAGTCGCCGCGCAGTACGCGGTCGAGGATCGAGAACAGGCTAGGGGTTGGCATGGGCTCGTGCTGCAGTGTCGGTCGCGCGATGCAGAACGGCGGCGATCCGACGCTGCTGGTCGCACCGCTGCCGTTCCGTGGCCAGCCGAGGGCTGGTCGCGGTCGCGTGGCGAACTCTATGCCGTGCGTACGCGGGGCCAACCTGCCTAAGCTGGGCGGCTCGATGGTGCCGTCGTTCCCTCGCCACCTGGTCCTGGCAGCCATGCTCTGCGCCTTCGCGGCAGGCTGTCGTGAACGCACCGTGCAACCGGCCGCACACGCGCCGCTGGTGCAGGCCACCGGCGAGCACATCGGCTCCGGCGCCTGCCGCGCCTGCCATCCCGCCGAGCACGCGTCGTGGCATGGTTCGTTCCATCGCACCATGACGCAGGTTGCGAGCCGCGACACCGTGATCGCGCAGTTCGATCGCCTCGAGCTCGACTGGTTTGGCAAGCCAGCGCTGCTGGAATGGCGCGGCGAGCAGCTGTGGGCCCGGTTCGAGCGCGGTGGTCAGCAGCCGGGGCCAGTGGATCGACCGATCGAGCAGCTGACCGGGTCGCACCACTTCCAGGTGCTGTGGTACTCGACCGGCAAGGAGCGCGAGCTGGCGCCGTTCCCGATGGGCTTCAAGCTGCAAGAGCGCCTGTGGCTGCCGTTGACCACCGTGTTCGTGCTGCCGCCGGAGCTCCGTGATCCACCGGAGCCGGGTGCTTGGAACCGCAGTTGCCTGATGTGCCACTCGACCGGCCCGGAACCGCGCCTCGACACCGATCGCACCGACACGCACGTCGCCGAACTCGGCATCTCCTGCGAAGCGTGCCACGGTCCGGGCCGTGCCCACGTCGCGGCGAACCAGAACCCGCTGCAGCGTTACGCGCATCGGCTGCGCGGTCGCGACGACAGCATCGTCGACCCCGCGGCGTGCAAGCCGGTGCATTCGGCGCAGCTATGCGGCCACTGCCACTCGGTGTCGATCCTGCGGCAGCAGCACTTCGACGACTGGCGCGAGCACGGCTCGCCGTTCCGGCCCGGCCGCGATCTGCACAGCACGCATCTGGTGGTGGAGCCGCGCGACGCCGAGGCGCCGGAACTGCAGCGCGAGCTGCAGCAGAACCCGCACCTGTTCAGCGGTTCGTTCTGGGCCGATGGCCAGGTCCGCTTGTCGGGGCGCGAGTTCAGCGGCCTGCGTCGTTCGCCGTGCTACACGCATGGGGACGTGCAGCGACAGATGGACTGCACGTCGTGCCACGAACTGCATCCCGACGACGGCAGTGCGTCGCCCGAGTGGCGCGCCGGCCAGATGCGCGAGTCCGCGCGCGGCAACGCGGCGTGCACGCAGTGCCATGCCCAGTACGTCGAGCCGGCGGGGCTGGCGGCCCACACGCACCACGCCCCCGAGTCGCGCGGCAGCAGTTGCTACGACTGCCACATGCCGCACACGTCGATCGGATTGATGAAGACGTCGCGCAGCCACGAGATCACCAGTCCGAGCGTGACGGTGGAACTGGCGACGGGCCGGCCGAACGCGTGCAACCTGTGCCACCTGGATCGCACGCGGCAGTGGACGGCGGAGCAGCTGGCGGCGAAGTGGGGCCAAGCGCTGCCGGGGCTCGATGAGGAGCAACGCACCGTCGCTTCGGGCGCGCGCTGGTTGCTGACGGGCGATGCGGGACTGCGTCTGCTGGCGGCGTGTGCTGCCGGCGGTGCGGCGGGGCAGGCGACGGCGGGCACGGATTGGCTGGCGCCGTTCCTCGCGCGGTTGCTCGACGATCCGTACTACGTGGTGCGCTTCGCGGCAGCGCGTTCGCTGCGTTCGCTGCCGGGTGGTGGCAACGATGCCCTTCTGAAGGGCTACGACTTCGTTGCCGCAGCGGATGCTGTGCGCAAGTTCGGCGAAGCGGTCGAACAACGCTGGCTGAGCGACTGGCGCGGGGGCGCGCGGCCGACGGTACTGGTCGACGAGCGCGGGCTGCTGCGTGATGCGTTCCTGAAGCTGTATGCGCGGCGCGACGATCGACCGGTGTATCTGGTCGAGTGACCCGTCGGTCAGTGCGGCTTCGTCCGGTGGCAACTGCTCGGCTCAGGGCCGAGCGTCGTCGCGCCCGGGCTTTTGGCCATCCGCCCAGCGCCCCGAAGTCGGCCAGCTGCTCCACCCGCACGTGCGCCGCTTCTGCCACGCCCGCAGCAAGTCGAGCAGCCCCGTGTAACGGAACCGTGGGTCGATCCAGTGCTGCAGTGCGTGGAACAGGAAGTAGTAGGCGCGGCAGCTGGACCACATCAGCGCGGTGACGCACAGGGCAGTCGTCCAGCTCGGGTTCTGCCACAGCAGGAAGCCGGCGCCGAGCGTGCTCAGCACGACGAACAGGGCGGCCTTCACGAGCATCCAGTTCGGCGGCAGGTCCCTGTGCATGGGCGATCGACGGTCGGGCGGAGGGGGATCTTCCAGGCTCCTGGCGGCTGGCGACGCTAGCCGACAGCGAACGATTGCCATGCGCATTGCCCGCGATTCGCTGTGGCTGCTGCGGATCCCATGTGGGGTCTGGTACGGGCTACACACCGGGCTCGCGCCCGATGCCGCGCAGCCCGGATCGCGCGAGGCAAGTGAACACACGCGGTCGTGGTTTACAGGGCGGTCTCGTCGGTTCGGCAGGTTGCCGACACCAGGTCCGTACGAGCCGAGCAGGCGGCTGAGCCGGTTGCGCATGGAAGGGAGCCTTGGCTGCGGCCGTAGCGAACCGCCCCACTTCGTTCGTGGATTCGCCGCGGCTCGGGTGGCGCATCGACGCGTCGCCGACCCGCGGCGGTCGGGCACTCGCACCGCTGCTGGGTAGACTGCTTGGCCGTGGACCCTGCCGAGTCGTTCCCCAACACCGTCAGCGCAGCGCACAGCGGCGACCGCCGCGCGTACGAGACGCTGTTCGGCCGCAACCTGCCGGTGCTGGTCGCCTACCTGCGCAATCGCATCGGCGGGGCGATGGCGAAGGCCGAGACGCCCGAGGACCTGGCCCAGTCGGTGTGCCGCGAAGTGCTCATCGATCTGCCCGAACTCGAGTTCGGCCGCGAAGACCAGTTCCGCGCCTACCTGTTCTTGCAGGCCCGCCGCAAGGTGCTCGATCGCGCGCGCTACTACCAGGTGGGCGGGCGCGACCCCGGCAAGCAGGTGGATCTCGGCGCTGGCGCCGAGCCAGCCGCGAGCGCGCCGAGTCCGTCGCGCGTCGCCGCGGGCAAGGAGGAACTGCTGCTCGCCGAGCAGGCGATTGGCGAACTGCCGGAGAACCAGCGCGAGGCCGTGCTGCTGTCGCGAGTCGCTGGCATGTCGTACGCCGAGATCGCGGAGCTGAAGGGCCAGAGTGAGTCAGCGATCCGCGGGCTCGTCGCGCGTGCGCTGTCGCGGTTGTCGGGCATCGCCACGCGGGCCGGCATCCTGCCGCCAGCGGATGGCCCCGACCGGAGGCCGCCCGCATGACCTTCGCGCCACGCACTCAGCGCATGGCCTTCCCAGCTTGCCGGCGAGTTGTCTGCATGCGCTGCAGTTCGGCAGGCGGGATCGGGCGTTCGCCCGTCAGCGGATCGTGACGACGAGCGCAGAGGAAGTCCGCTTCGAGCACCAGATCATCGGCACTGCGGTCCTCGGCGGTCAGCGGCCAACGCATGAACACGTCGCCAGCGCTGATGAGGGCGCTGCCGTCTTCGGTGAAACGGGACAGCCAGGTTCCCCGGCTCAATTGCAGCGGGGGCGTCATCGCTTCGCCGGTGGACACATGCCACACACGAAGTGACGGCCGGGCTGCCGTCGTGGTGACGAGGCGCGTGCCGTCGCGGCTGAAACTCAGGTGGGCCACGTGGTGTGTGTGCACCATCTCGGGCGCCGCCAGAGTGCCGGTGGCGACGTCCCAAAGGCGCGCGACGCTGTCGCGGCTGCCGGTGGCGAGCAGGCGGCCGTCCGGACTGAACTCGAGATCCTCGAGGTTGCCGCGATGAGCCAGGTATGGCGTCACCGGTTGGCCGTCCGCGCAGCGATGAATCCGGACGGCGCCACCGAGGAAACCGGGCGTGGCACCGCCGCAGGCCAGGTGCTGGCCATCGGGACGGAACTCCAACTGCGCCGTCGCCTGCAGGGTTGTGAAGTGGGACACGGGCTGCGCCGTGACCAGATCCTGGATGGAGATCAACGAGCCCCGCTCGCGGTCGGTGCGTCGGGACACCATGGCGAACAGTCGACCATCGCTGCTGAACGCGATTGCCGAGCAATCGGCAGCAAGGGTGAACGAGCCGAGCAGCTTTGCTTCCTGGGTGCTGACGTCGAACACCGTCCAGTGTCGCCGGTCCGACGTGACGACGGCGCGCTGGGCGGTTGGTGACAGCTCCACCTCACGTTTGTCGGTCGGCGCCTTGTCGTACGGATACTTGAAGGTGGCGAGCGTGTGTGGCTCCTGCGTGCTCGTGAACTCCTGCACGGCGAAGCCGTCGTGGCCATCCCAAACCAGGATGTGCCCATTGTCACTGAGACCGCCACAGCGCCCTGGTCCGGTGCGCCCCACCAGGCGCCCGTCCGCCATGTCGTAGACCAGGATGGTGCCGACGCTGCCTTCCTTCCAGTCGCGGCGCGCAAGAAAGCGACCACCCTGGCTTGGTTTGCTGTTGGCGATGTCCGGCGGCGCAACTGGCAACTCAGGCAACCGCCAGACCCGCGCCGTGCCGTCGTAGGCACCGGTGAAGATGCGGCGGCCGTCCGGGGCGAACCGGGCGACGCTGACATAGGCGGCGTGGTGCAGGGGAGGGCCGTCGGGTTCGCCGGTGTCGGTGGCGAAGATGCGTGCGGCATTGTCGAACCCGGCGGTCAGTACCTGCTTGCCGTCCGGACTCAACGTCGCCGCCATGGCGCCCGGCGCCTGTTGCACGACCCATTGGGTCAGGCCCGAGTCCGCGCGCACCATGATGACACTGCGTTCGCCGTAGGCCCCGGAAACGACCCGCCCCGAATCCGCAGACCACTGCAATGTGTATGCATAGGCGTCGTGCTGGATCGGTTCGCCGATCGGTTTGGCCGGTGATTGCGTCAGGTCCCAAAGGCTCAGCGTGCGTGCTCCCGAGATGACCGCCAGCCGCCGACCATCCGGACTGAAACTCATGACGCGCACAGGTTCGCGGACCTTGCATTGCCCTGGTTGCCAGTGCTTGCCGTCGTGGAAGACGATGGTGCCATCGTCCATGCCGACAGCCAGCGACGTCTCGTCGGATGCCAGCGCGAGCGAGCGGGCCCTGGAGCGACCCGGGAGCGGCAGTTGCAGGCTGCCTTCGCCGGGAAGGGCCGCGACGACGCCGCCGTTCCGCGTGAACGCGACGATGCGATTGCCGGCCGCATCCATCACCGGGACCGCCAGCGTTGACGGGGAGGAGGCATTGAGGTCGTGTCTCAAGTCGCGCAGCAGGGCCTTCTTGCTGGCTACGTCCCACAGCGTCAGCGTGTTCTTGCCGGTGCCCGTGAGCAACCGCGTGCCATCGCGGTTCCACCGCACGAACTCCACGCCCTCTTCGACGAACTCACTCCCGTGATCGACGCCGGTGTCCACATCCCACAGGTGGATGTGCAGCGACCCGGTGGCGCAGGCGATCCACTTGCCATCGGGGCTCCACTCGGCGCTGAAGACGTGACCGGGATAGGCGAGCGATCGGTCGCGGCGATCGTGCCAGGAAGGCAACGTCCAGTGGTGTTCGACTTGCGGGGAGGTGCGCAGTGCGGCCGCGATCCGCGTGGTGTGCTCGGCAGCTTGGTCGGGACTGGTGCGCAATGCCGCCACGAGGGGGGACAGGGCGCCTAGGTAGTCACCGTCGTTCTGTCGCCGATTGGCTTCGGCGATGTGCAAGCGGGTGGTCTGGCGACGAGCCTGTTCGGCCGAGGCGAGCGAACCCGCATGCGCTTGCGAAACACGTTGCGTGGCCGTCTCGAGGTCGGAGTTCGCCTTGGCCAGCCGCGTGTTGGCTTCGGCCTGCAGGCGCCACAGCACCAACGGAAACAGCAAGGCGACCAACAGCAGCGTCCCGGTCGCTGCGGCCCAGCCTGGGTGCCGCTGGGCCCAGCGCAGCGTGTGCAAGCCGAGACCGAGTGGGCGAGCGCAGATGGGTCGCCGCACCAACACCGCATCGAGGTCGGCCGCGAAGTCCGCCATCGAGCCGTAGCGCCGGGCGCGATCGCGATCCATGGCCACGGCACAAACAACCGCCAAGTCGCGCGGGACCGCTCGGTTGGCGTTCTGCAGGCGAGGAGCGTTGCCGGCCAGAATCGCATTCTGCATCGCCTCACCCGATGCGCCGTTGAACGGCAAGTGCATCGTCAACATCTCGTACAGGGTCACGCCGAGGCCATAGATGTCGACGCGTTCGTCGATGGCTTCCCCACGCACCTGCTCCGGTGACACGTAGGCTGGCGAACCCAGCTGAGCCTGCTCGACCGTCATGCGCTGCAAGTCGCGCACGTGAGCGAGGCCGAAGTCGAGCACCATCGCCCGGCCCTGACGGTCGACCACGATGTTGGAGGGTTTGAGGTCGCGATGCACGATGCCGCGTTCGTGCACGTAGCTCATTGCGGTAGCAACTTGTGCCACCAGTCGTACGCAGGCTTCCCAATAGTGCCCGGCGAACACCGGGGACTGGCCCGAGGGCGTGCCGCCCGCACCGCTCGTGCTGGTTCGCAACGCAGTGCCTTCGAGTCGAGATGGGTCTTTGCCGCGCAAGCGTGCGAGGCACTCATCGAGGGTGTGGCCCTCGATGTACTCCATGGCGAACCAGGGCTGCGCGCCTTCATTGCCGACTGCGAGGATCGGCACGATGCCCGGGTGCTGGAGTCGAGCAATGGCCTCGATCTCACGTTGGAAGCGTTCGCGAGCAGTCTTCAACAGCAGGAACTCGGGCCGCACGACCTTGAGCGCCACCGTGCGTTGCAAGCTGGTCTGTTCGGCCGCGTAGACGACGCCCATGCCACCCGTGCCGATGCGTCGCAGCACCCGGAACTCGCCGTAGTGGGTGCACTCGGGCAGATCGGGCAGCTCGGGCGCTTGGGCCGGCGGCGGCGGCGCCAGGAAGCCCATTCGCTGCAGCTTCTCGAGCCCGGCGCGGATCGCTTCGGCGTGCGTTGGGTGCAGTGCCAGGAACTCCTGCAACGCCGCTTCGCCGCCCTGCTCCAGGAGCAGCAGCCCCTTGCTCATCAGCTCTTCTGGGTCCTCATTGCCGGCATCGAAATCCACGCCGTGAGCATATCAGTCCATCGCGGCGCATCGGTTCGGCTCCGCAGCGGCGACGGACCGCATGGCAGCGGCGCCGAAGTGAACCCGACGATGAGCGCCCGGATCGGGCTCGTCGGCATACCGCGAACACGCCGCGGGTCGGGGCCCAGGGCGGTCCAATTCTCGAAGAACCGCGAACGAACGCGGGGTGGGGTTCGCTCTTGCTGGGGCCTGGGTCGATCGACCCGGTGCAGTGTCCCGCCGCCCTCGAGCAACCATGTCACGACTCCGGTTCTTCATCCCCGCCCTCCTGTTCCAGGCGCTGAGCCCCAGCCAGGAAGGCGTTTCCCGCACCGCGTTCGGCGTGCAGGTAGACCAAGGCGTGGTGCGCGGCCTCGGTGTCGACTACGGCGCCAACTTCACCGCTGGCGGCGTCGCTTTCACGCCGGTGCTCGGTGCGCGGGCGGAGCTTCCGGCCACGGTGGCATGGCAGCTGCGCGATGTGCGGCGTGACGACACCCTCGTGTTCCGGCGGCAACAGGACCGCAACCCGACGGTCGACGGCAACCGGATCAGCTACCACCACGATGCGCGCCTGACCGAGGTGTACGACGTGCGCGCCTTTGGCATCGAACAGAGCTTCGTGCTGCACCAGCGCCCCGCCGGCAGCGGCGACCTGGTGGTGCGCGGAGCGATCCGCACCGACTTGCCACTCGCCTCCGCCGCAGCCGACGGCGTGCGGTTCGGGCTGCCGTCGGGCGATGGGGTGTCGTTCGGCGCGGTGACCGGCATCGATGCCAACGGCAAACAGAGCCCTGGCTCGCTGCGGATGGTGGGTGGCGACCTCGAACTCGTGCTGCCGGCCGCGTTCGTCGATGCCGCGGCTTATCCGCTCGTGCTCGATCCGTTGATCGGCTCGGTCGTCAACATCGGCGACGTCGCCGGCGCGCCCGATCGCGCGACATCGGTTGCCTACGACGAAGCCACCAACCGGTACCTGGTGGTGTGGAACGTGCAGTACGCCGCCAGCAGCTGGGAGGTGCGCGGGCAGCTAACGAATGGTGCCGGCCTGCCGTTGAGCGCGCCGCCGCTCACGATCAGCGCACTCGGCGTCAACACGGCGATCGATCGCTGCTGCGCCGCCAGCGTGCGCGGCGTCGGCCGCTTCGTCGTCGCCATGCGCCCCCTCGGCACGGTCGATGGCCTGTCCGTTCGTTCGATCAGCGCGACGCTCGGCACCATGGCCGCGATCACAACGTTGATCACCAGCCCCACGCTGGACGTGACCATGGCCACGGTCGGCGGTGATTCGCGGGTCGTGGGCACCAACGCGTTGGTGGGCTACGTCTCCTTCAATCTCGGCAACGGCTCCCGGCAGCCGCACACGACGATGCTGACGGTGTCGCCGGCGGGAACGTTCGCCACGGTGCAGGCCAATGTCGCCCTTACGCCCAACTCCATCAGCAGCCCCGAGGTCGCGGTGTCGCGACACGGCGGTCTGCTAGGGAAGTGGTTGACGGCGTGGACCGACCAGACGGGCAGTGGCGCGATGCGCAAGGTGAATGCGTTGGTCGTCGGACCGGCTGGCACCGCGTGCTCCCCGATCTTCAACGTGGAGCTGACCAACAGTGGCGCCGAGACATGCAGCGAGGTTGCCTGTGCGACGCGTGATGGCGTGCTCGGCCTCGTGACGTGGACCTACTCCATAGGCACCACCAAGAGAGTGCACGCGAGGGTGTTGGTGGCCGGCGGTTCCTGCGGCGTTACGACCGCGAACGTGGGCAGCCTGATCACGCTCGCCGCCGGCACCGGCTTGCGCGATCGTTCCGCGGTCGACTTCGCCGCCGACAAGTTCGTGTCGGCGTTCCGTGAACGCACGGCGGTCGGCGGCACGGCGCGCGTCGTGGTGCAGAGTCTCGACATCAACTATGGCACTCCCGCGGGCGCCGAGCACTACCCCAGCGGCTGGCTGCCAGTCGATGCCGATCCCACCATCACCGCGAAGTGGAGTGGCGGCAGCACCTCGGACGAAGCGTTGGTCGCCTGGTCGGACGACGCAGCGATTGCTGCGCACAGATTCGAAGCGACGGGTGTGGGGCAGGTGACGGCGATGGGCGGTGGCTGCGGCTACAGCAGTCTCGTGAGCAACTGGCACACGTACTCGGGGACGCCTGCCCTCGGAACGACGTTCTCCATCGACCTCGCCTTACCGACCTTCCCGGTGCTGGCGCTGATCGTCGGCTTCACGCAGGTGCCGTTCGCGTGCGGGCCCTGCACGGTGGTGCCGTCGGCGGACCTGCTGCTGTCCCCGACGAACCCGACGGTGGTTGCGGTGCCCACCGCGCCATCGCTGATCGGTGCCGAGCTCTACACGCAGTGGGTGCAGTGGCGACCGAGTGGTTGCCCGATCCTGCCGGACTTCGGCTTCACCAACGCGCTGAAGTTCACGATCGCCGAGTAGCGGCGATCTTTGCCTCTTCACCCCGCCGGGCAAACCACGCCCTCCGCTGCGCGGCGGCGTTTTCGATTTTCCTTGGCGACGACGATCAGGAGGCGTGCGTGTGGCGCACCAACGGGCTCAGTTGGCTTCGAACGGCAACGGCTCGTCGACGAAGGTGCGGTAGTCCGCGGTCAGTTCCTCGCCTTTCCGGACGCGGCGCAGACTGCGGAAGCGACCATCGTCACCGGCGACGAGATTCGGCTCGTCGGAGTGGTTCACGTACCAGCCGACCGACAGCCGGTTGAGGTTCTGCGGCACGCCGAGCTGATCGCCCGACACCATGCCGAAGTCCTCGTAGAGCGCGCGGATCGCCTTCGGCAGTTTGCGCACGGCACTGCGCGCGACCCACACCGCGCGTTCGTCCTCGCCGCGGAACACCAGCGTTCGGGCCGGGATGTCGCGGATCGCCAGCACGCCGATGCCGTGGATGCGTGAAGGTCCGATGCGGGCAAAGACGCCGTCGTGGGGTGGAGTGCGGATGGGCATTGGGTGCAAGGCGCGTGCGGTTCGCCTGCCCGATCAAACCGATGCCTGCATTGCCGTGCCACCATCGTGCGCGTCGGGCACAGCCGGTCGCGGCGGGTCGCTGACGCCGTGGGTGATGCGGTGCGCATGGCCCTGGCGCGCGGCTGGTCGTTCGGCCAGGATGCGGCGGAGTGGTCCAGGTCCCGGGATACGAGATTCAGGAGCTGCTCAGTTGGGGCTCCCAGGGCGATGTCTTCCTGGCGCTCGATCGCGATGGGCAGCGGGTCGCGCTGAAGGTCGTCACTGCAGATCGCGGCGATGGCGATCCCGACGGAATGGCGCGGCTCGAGCGCGAAGCGCGTCTGCTGGCAGTGATCGACTCGCCGCACGTGGTCAAGGTGCGCGAGTTCGTGCGGCGCGAACAGTGGAGCTGCCTGGTGATGGAGTTCCTCGCCGGCCAGCAACTGGATGACGTGCTTCGGGAACGCCGTGGCGAGAGCGTGGCTGTGGGCCGCGCCACGGCGCCCTCCACAGTGCGTCTGCCGGCCGCGGAGCGTGGGGCAACGGCAGGTTCCGCGACGTCGATTGGCAAGGTGGTACCGGCAGCACTGCAGCGGCCCGAACATGCCAGTTGGGCGCTGGATATCGCGCTGCAGCTCGCGACGGGCGTCGCCACGCTCCACCAGCACCAACTCGTGCACCGCGACCTGAAGCCGCAGAACGTGATGCTGGTCGGAGAGCGCGCGGTGCTGATCGACTTCGGCTTCGCGCGCCGCGCTGGCGTCACCACGCTGACGCAGACCGGCACGGCGATCGGCACGCTCGCCTACATGAGCCCCGAGCAATTCCGCGGCGTCGAGGCGAGTCCGTGCGGCGACGTGTTCGCGCTGGGGGCCACGATCCACTACTGCCTGAACGGCGCGCCGCCGGTCGATGGCCACATGCATACGCTGGCGGCGATGGCGAACCGCCGGGCGCCGCCCGATGTGCGCCGCGCCAATCCGGCGGTCGGTGCGGATCTGGCCCGCGTCGTCGCGCGCTGCCTCGAGCCCGATCCGCGCGATCGGTACCCCGATGCGGTGGCCGTGCTGGCGGATCTGCAGCGCTGCCAGCGCGGCGAACGGGTCGCGCACGCGTTCTCGTTGGGGCGCACGTGGCGGCATCATGGTCGGTCCGTGCGCGGATAGGCGTTTCAAGCAGCGGTCCCGGACCACCCGGAACCCATTCCGCCAGTCTGCCGCACCTGCGCACCCTCGTCCAGCCGGTCACTCGCGCCCGATCGCGCCCATTGCGCGCCCGTTCGCAGCCCACTTCCCGCCCACCGGG
>CANEYR010000121.1 GCA_947444055.1 Planctomycetota bacterium | reverse complement strand
TCGACGGCAATGGCAGCCCCGATGTGGTGGCAACGACCAACAATGGCCCCGTGCGCACGTTCGTCGGCCACACCAAGCAGGCGTTGGCGGTGCAGTTGCATGGCGTCGGCGGCAACCCGATGGCGGTCGGCGCGCGCGTGACGTTGCGAGCACCCGACGGCAAGAAGCAGGTGCGCGAAATCAGCGCGGGCAGTGGGTATCTGGCGCAGAGCGAGTCTTGTGTGTGGTTCGCAAACGTGCCAACCGCTAGCCAGCTATCTGTGTCATGGCCCGACGGCACCTTGTCCGCACACGCTCTGGAAGCGACCACCGGGCGCGTGCACATCCGACGATGAGGGGTCCGACCCGGTCCGACCCGGGCACATGGGGGACCGATCGAGTTGGCGCGCGTGCCGTTCCGTCGCGGCTGATTTGGTTGCCGCATAGCAGCCCGACTTCGCGATAGCATGCCGCCAATGGGAACACACACTGGCACCTTGGTGATCCTCGCCGTCGCGCTCGTCTGTGGTGGCACGTTGGCGCAGGCGAAGAAGGGCAGCGCCGCGCCGACGTTCAATATCACGCTGACCTGGAATGACGCGCCGACGAGCCAGGCCGACCTCGCGGGCAAAATCGTCATCATCGAGTACGCCCACCCGGAGCACGAAGTGTGCAAGCAGAGCATTCCGCACTTGCTGCATCTGCACAAGAAGTACGCAGCACGCGGTTTGTTGGTGCTGGGCATGGCGGACGTGCCGGAAGCGACGATCCAAGAACAGTTCGTCAAGGGTCTCGGCGCCATCTACCCATGGATCAAGTCGAACGACTTCTACAAGAAGTTCGGCATCAAGTTCTTGCCGAGTGCTTTCTGCATTGATGGCTACGGCAACGTGCAGTCGCTCGCCGACTGGTGGGTGCCCGATGAGGCGGCGATCGAGGAACTGCTGCAGACCTTGCCGCTGCCGCCGAAGCTGCCCGCCGACAAACGCTATGACCCGCTGCGTATGCATTGGCAAAAGGGCGAGTACGGCAAGCTGTGCGAGGGGATCGCCAAGATGCTGACGCTGCCCAATGTGGATGCGGCAACCCGCGAGGCGCTGGCGGCCCAGCAGGCGGCGCTCGACACGCGGCGGGAAGCGCAGTTGGCGCGCGTGGCTCAACTGGGCGCAGGCCCTGACTACACCGCCGCCACCGGCGAGCTTGAGCGTATGGAGAAGGCATGGCTCGCGCTGCCGCCCGCCGCCGCCGCGCGCAAGGAACTCGATCGCTTTGCTGCGGATGACAAGATCAAGCTGGAGGTCGCGGCCGGGGTGGCCTTGCAGAAGCTGATGGCTCCCGTCGACACGAGCAAGATCCCGGCACTGCGCAAGGTGATCGTCGACCTCGACAAGTTTCGCAAGAAGTACGTGGGCACTTGGGCGGGCAAGCGAGCGGACTTCCATCACACGCGGCTGTGTTCGCGCCCCGACGGCTCGTAGGCGCCTGCGGGCGTCGCTGATGGCCCGCACGTAGCGCCGATGCCGACGCCCGGGCACGATGCGCGCGTGAAGTTGCTCGTCGTCATCGCGGTTGGTTTGCGTCCGAAGGACTTGGCGAACGCACCGGTCTTGCGCGGGCTCGGCGCGCACGGCTTCGCGGCGCCGCTCGACACCGTGTTTCCAGCGGTGACCTGCAGCGTGCAGGCCTCGTTCCTCACGGGCTTACCGCCCTCGGGTCACGGTGCGGTCGGCAATGGTTGGTACTTCCGCGACCTCGCGCAGGTCATGTTTTGGCGGCAGAGCAACCAGCTCGTGCACGGCGAGAAGCTCTATGAGGCAGCCAAGCAGCGCGTCGCCGCACGCACCGCGAAGATGTTCTGGTGGTGGAACATGTATGCACCGGCGGTCGACTGGTCGGTAACGCCGCGCCCCGAGTACCACGCCAATGGCTTGAAGAAGCCTGGCCTCTACAGCGAACCCGCGGCCCTGCACGACGAGCTGCAACAGGAGCTCGGGCCGTTCCCTCTATTCGATTTCTGGGGGCCGCGCGCGGGCCTGCCGAGCACGCAGTGGATTGTGGCGTCGACGCTGTCGGTGATCCGGCGGCACGACCCGGATCTGGTGCTCGCCTACCTGCCGCACCTCGACTACGACCACCAGCGCTTCGGTCCTGACGATGCGCGCAGTGTGCAGGCGGTGCGCGACCTCGATGCGCAGTGTCTGCGGCTGATCGAAGTAGCCCGCGAGAAGAAAGCGCACGTCATCGTGCTCTCGGAGTACGGCATCGAGAACGCGAGCACGCCGGTGTTTTTGAACCGCCTGTTGCACGAGAAGGGGCTGCTGCGCGTGCAGCAGACCAGCCACGGCGAGCTGCTCGATTGTGGCGCGAGCCGCGCGTTCGTCGTCGCCGACCATCAGTGTGCTCATGTCTATGTGCGCGACGCGGCCGACCTGCAAGCGGTGCGCGCGTTGCTGGCGAAGGTGCCAGGCGTGGCGCGCGTTCTCGATCGTGTGCAACAACGAGAACTCGGCATCGATCACCAACGCAGCGGCGAACTCGTATGTGTTGCCGAGCGTGGTTGTTGGTTTGCCTACCACTATTGGCTCGACGAAGCGCGTCGGCCTGACTTCGCGCCGACGGTCGACATCCATCGCAAACCTGGCTACGACCCGGCCGAGTTGTTCGTCGATCCGAAGATCACGTTCCCGAAATGGAAGGTCGCGACAACGCTCGCGAAGAAGTTGCTGGGCTTCCGCTATCTGATGGACGTGATCCCGACCGACCCGTCGATGGTGCGCGGCTCACACGGCCGGATCTACGACGACGATGATGCCGGGCCGGTGTTCTTGTGCAGCGATCGCGCGCTGGTGCGGGATCGGGTGGCGGCGACCGACGTGAAGGCGATGTGTCTGCAGCTGCTGGCGCGGTGACCCACGCACTGCGGGCGTGAGCTCGGCGCCGTTACGACAAAGAGTCGGGCGTCGTCTCGGGTCTGGTCGCCGCTTCGAGCTGCGTCAGGATAGTCATCGCTTCTGCGTCGCTATCGCCGCACATCGACGGCTCCGCCCGCAAGTCGATGCAGAACTGGGGGCGATCGTGATGGCCAAACAGCCCGCAGCGATTGCCGAGGTCGAGATGCACGCAGCGTTCGCCGGCGCGCTTGCCGTTGGGCATGCCGCGGAACGGTGTGGTGATCGACGGCGCGATGCAGCAGGCACCGCAGCCGGGGCGGCAGTCGAAGGTCAAGGTCATCAGTCACGCGAACGGCCCGCCGACGCGAGCGCGCCGACGAGCCGTTCAAACTGCGGGCTGGTTTGAATGCGTGCTGGCTTAGATCAGAAATCCATGCCGCCCATGCCGCCCATGCCACCCATGCCGCCACCGCCGTGGTCATGGTCGTGGCCGCCGCCACCGCCGCCGCCCGACTTCTTCTCAGGCACGGTCGAGATCAGCGCTTCCGTCGTTAGCAGCAGGATCGCGACCGAGGCCGCGTTCTGCAGGGCTGCGCAGGTGACCTTCGCCGGATCGACGATGCCGGCCTTGATCATGTCTTCGTAGACGTCGGTCGCGGCGTTGTAGCCGAACGTCTCGCTCTTGTTGGCGCGCACGTTCTGGATCACGATCGAGCCGTCAACGCCGGCGTTGATCGCGATTTGGCGCATCGGCGACTCGAGCGCGCGACGCACGATGTCGGCGCCAATGCGTTCGTCACCGGTGAGCTTCAGCTCGTCGAGGGCCTTGGCAGCGCGCATGAGCGCGACACCGCCGCCAGCAACGATGCCTTCGGCGACGGCTGCGCGCGTGGCGTGCAGCGCGTCCTCGACGCGAGCCTTCTTCTCCTTCATCTCGGCTTCGGTCGCAGCGCCGACCATGATCTGCGCGACGCCGCCGGCGATCTTCGCCAACCGCTCTTGCAGCTTCTCACGGTCGTAGTCCGACGTCGTGCGCGAGATCTCGGCGCGGATCTGCTCCATGCGAGACTGACAGTCCTTCGGCTTGCCAGCGCCCTCGATGATGGTGCACTCGTCCTTGCCGACGACGACCTTCTTGGCGCTGCCGAGTTCGGCCGTGGTGACCGTTTCCAGGCTGATGCCGAGGTCTTCGAAGATCGCCTTGCCGCCGGTGACGATGGCCACGTCTTCGAGCATCGACTTGCGACGATCGCCAAAGCCCGGCGCCTTCACGGCGCAGCACTTGAACACGCCGCGCAGCTTGTTGACGACCAACGTCGCCAGCGCTTCGCCTTCGATGTCCTCAGCGACGATCAGCAGTGGACGGCCGCTCTGCGCGATCTTCTCGAGCAGTGGCAGCATGTCCTTGATCGACGAGATCTTCTTCTCGTTGATGAGGATGAAGGGGTTCTCGAGCACCGTCTCCATCTTGTCTTGGTTGGTGACGAAGTGCGGCGACAGGTAGCCCTTGTCGAACTGCATGCCTTCGACCCACTTCACTTCGGTGACGAGGCTCTTGCCCTCTTCGACGGTGATGACGCCGTCCTTGCCGACGCGCTCCATGGCGTCCGCGAGGATCTTGCCGATCTCCTCGTCGTTGTTGGCCGCGATCGAGCCGACCTGGGCGATTTCCTTCTTGCCCTTGACGTCGATCTTCACCTTCCTGATCGACTCGACGACCTTGGCGACCGCCTTCTCGATGCCGCGCTTGAGCGCGACTGGGTTGGCGCCGGCGGTGACGTTCTTGATGCCCTCTTCGAAGATGGCTTCGGCGAGAACGGTCGCCGTCGTGGTGCCGTCGCCGGCGACGTCAGACGTCTTGGACGCGACTTCCTTGACGAGTTGCGCGCCGAGGTTTTCGTACTTGCCGGCCAGTTCGATCTCTTTGGCGACGGTGACGCCGTCCTTGGTGACCGTCGGGCTGCCGAACGACTTCTCGATGATGACATTGCGGCCGCGCGGGCCGAGGGTGACCTTGACGGCGCGAGCGAGTTGCTTGACGCCGTCGCGCATGCGTTCACGCGCTTCTTGGTCGTATGCGATCTTCTTGACTGCCATGGGAAATGCTCTGGTGTGGGGTTGTGGGTGGGTGCCCGAAGGCAATCAGTTTTCGATGACCGCGAGGATTTCGTCTTCGCCGAGGATCAGCAGCTCTTCACCGTCGAGCTTGATCTCCGAGCCGGCGTAGGAAGAGAACAGCACGCGATCCTTCTGCTTGACCGACATCGCTTGGCGGCTGCCGTTGTCGAGCATCTTGCCGTTGCCGACCGCGACGACGATGCCTTCCTTCGGCTTCTCCTTCGCGGTGTCGGGCAGGATGATGCCGCCCTTGGTTTTCTCGTCAGCGGCAACGCGCTTCACGAGAACGCGGTCGCCGAGTGGGGTCACAGTCATGGTCTTGGTCTTGGACATGTCAGTCTCTCTGGCAAGTAGTGCAGTCGAGGGAGGCGCCGCGCAGCGAGTGACCGCGAGGTCAGTGGCCTGGCTGTTTTGGCGGGGAAGGTGGGTGTTTGGCGGCGGCCGTGTGGGGTAGGGCCGTGTGGGGTAGAGCCGTGTGGGGTAGAGCCGTGTGGGGAACAATCGGCCCCCCAAAGTGCGTTTGGATCAGCAGGTGCAGCGAAAGGCGAAGGCGCAGCAGGTCGAGCGGCTTGCGCAGGAAGGCGAAGAAGCCAGCGTGGTGGGCGGCGGCCGCCTCTTCGGCGGAGGCCATGCCCGACATCAGGATCGCGGGCAGCGGCACCATCGAGGAGACCTGCCGCATCAAGGCGATGCGTTGGAACAGTTCGAGCCCCGTCATGCCGGGCAGGTGGAAGTCGAGCAGCGAGAAGTCGAACCGCTGCCGCTGCATCATGTGCAGCGCTTCCTTGGCGAAACCGGTGGCCCGAACATCCCAGCCTTGGCTGGCGAGAAACTCAGCGAGGCAACCCCTCAATGAGTCGTCGTCCTCGACCAGCAGTACGCGGAAGCTCTGGGCCATTGGGGAAGGTGGAAATGCCTTGCGGGGAAGGCGCCGCGCGAAGCAAGCCATGTGCCGGGTTTCGTCGAGTGCCGCAATTCACGTTGCTGCAACTGGATAGCGACAACGGACGGGCGATACAGAAGACTTTAACCCGGCTCTAGCGGCCAGTTTGGCAGGCGAACGGCTCGCCTCTACTGCCAACTTGGCGCTTCCCAAGCTCAGCGGCGCCAGACTTCGTGGCGCGCAGCTCAGCGGACGCCAGACGCGAGGGAAGCCAACGACCAGCAAGCAAGCGCCGCCGCCGCCGCGGTCATTCCTCTTTCGGTTCCTCGTCCTCGTCTTCGTCCTCGTCTTCCTCTTCTTCGTCGTCGTCGTCATCCTCGTCTTCGTCAGCGCCCTCGGCTGCTTCGACGGTTTCGAATTCCTCGCCGGCGGCCGCTTCCTCTTCGCCTTCTTCGGCTTCGTCCTCTTCCCAGTCATCGTCCTCCGCGCTGCTTTCGCCGTCCTCATCCTCATAGGACGCGAGCACGCGATCCCAGTCGGGGACCTCGATCGTGTTGTTGCACACGAGGCACACGCTGTCGTTGTCGCGCAGGTCCTCGAGTTCGTCGAGCTCGCGGTAGACCTTGCCGCATTCGCGGCACCGGACGATTTTGCCCATGACTGTCGGGTTCGAAGAGGGGAACGCTCCGTGAAGAGCGTGGGCGATGCATACCGACTCCACAGTGCAAGGCAATGCCCCTCACGCGGATTCTTTTCGAGTTCTTGCAGGAAAGGGTCGGCGCGGGCTCAGTTGGAGCCCGCCTCGCAGCCGAAACTTTGGCTGTGTCCAAGTCCCTTCTGGTCATTGGCGGTCTCGGCATGGCCGCCTGCTGCCTGCTTAGCGGGGGGATGAAGAAGTTGATCGAGCACAAGCTGGCGAGGCCGGCGGTGTCGCCAGCCGCACTACTCGAGCGGAAATACGATCGACACCTGCTGCCGCCGGTCACGGTGCACGAAGAACACGACGGCGCCCAACTGCGGCTCGTTGTGCATGCACGAACGCGGCCGTTGCAAGACAAGCAGCGTCTGGCGGCCGAACTCGGCTACGAAGTCTGGCAGCAGGCTGCGGCCGCTCGAGAACTGCCGTTTTCGGTGCAGGTGACGCTGCGGGACGCGGACGGCGGCGCGCCGCTGACGACGATGGTGGCGCGGCCAACGCTGCCGCGCTGAATCGAAGTCGCGGTGGCAAGGTGGCGTCCCGGTGGCGTCGAGGTTGCGTGCGTTCTCGATCGATACAGCCGTGCATGCCTGGTCCCGTGGTCTTTGCCTTCGCCGTCGCCGACGGACTCGTTCCCGTCGCCGGTGCAGCGCCCTACGACGTGTTGTCGCGGCAGCTGCCGCGCATGCTCGTCGCGCGACTGAACGGCAACGCGGACCGCGGCGCGCGCTTTTTGCCGTTCCTCGGACCGATCGACGGCAAGCGCAGCTTTCTGCGGCCGAACGAACTGTTCGAGCCAGCCGTCCTCGGACAGCTGCACAAGCAGGGCGACGTCGCCCTGCTCTGCGATGGCATGCTGCGCGCTGGCGTGCTGCATTGGCGGGTGATCGATGGGCGCACGCTGGCGGTGCGCGCCGCCGTCGACCTGCCGTTTGATCCGCGCCAACCGCTGCTCGTGCTGGCGCGGCTCGAGTTCGAACTCGCGGACCGGCTTGGTTGGGAAGGACGCCCGCAGGCTTGGCTCGCGCTGCAAGGCGAAGCGCTCGGTTGGTTCCTTGTGCTCAAGGATGAGCTGCTGCGCCGCGAAGCGAACCTGCCCGACACGGCGGCCGATCCGTTGCGCGCCGCCCGTCGTTGTGTCGAACTCGCGGCGCACGACGGCAACGTGCAGGAGCTTGTCGGTGACTTCGTCGCCCACATGCTGCGTCGCCAGGAGCGGCGTGCCGAGTGCGCGCAAATTCTCGCCCCGCTTGTGCTCGCCGTCGGCGACCACGTGGCCCGGCTCGAACGGCTGGATGCGTTGTTGTTGGCGGCTGGCGACCCAGCGAACGCCGCGACGGTGGCTTGTCGCGCCGCACGTCTCGCTCCCGAACGCAGCGAATTGGTCGAACGGGCCGCCGCGCAGGCGTTCAAGCTGGGTCGTTACGACGACGTGCGCGAGGTGGTTGAGTTGGCGCGGCAGCGGGGCCTGGCGAGTCCGGCGGCGTTGGCGCAGTTGGCCGCGGTGTGCGATCGCACCGATGACCACGCGGCGCGCGCCGCGCTCGTGCGCGAACTGGTGGGAATGGACGACTTGCCAGTGGCGGTGGCGCGGCTCGTGGTGTCGTTCCTGTTAGAGGAAGAGCAGCCGGCCTTGGCCCGTTCCATCGTCGAGCGAGCGCTGCAGAAAGAACCTGACCACGCGATGCTGCACTTCGAGTTCGGACGCGCCTGTCTGTTGCTCGACGATGGGCCGCGCGCCACGGTGGCGTTGCAGCGAGCCTTGCAGCTTGGGTTGGCGACGCCGGTCGCTGGCCAAGCGCGGCGCTTCTTGCGGCTGTCGTCGGTGCCAGGGCTTTGGATCGGCATGCAGTCGGTCGAGAACGCGATCGCGGTCGGTCGCCTGGATCATGCGCTCGTAGCTTCGCGCGCACTGGTGCGCACGGTTGGGCGCGTGTCGGAGGCGTGGTTTCTGTTAGGTGTCGTGCAACACAAACTCGGCAAGCTGCGCCGGGCCGAACGTCTGCTGCGGGCCGCGGTGCGATTCGACGAGCAGTCACCCGACGCGCACAATCGATTGGGCATTCTGTTGGTGTCCAGCGGGCGGGTTGCGGAAGGGCATTCACACTTGCTGCGCGCCACCAGTCTGGCGCCGACCGAGCCGTCCCCACTGCTGCACTTGGCGCAGGCGTGTGCCTTGCTGGGGCGCATGGAAGAGGCCGAAGCCCACGTCGTCGCCGCCGAGCGGTGCGGTGCGGACCCGCTGATGGCGAACGCCGTGCGGCGCGAAATCCTGGCGAAGCCTGCGTAGGGTTGCTGGGTGTTGAGGCGAACAGGGGGATGGCTAGTTGGCATTCCTGCTCGTGCGCGCCCGTGGTTGGAGCGCTAGAACGATGCGTCTCCATCGCCGATGACCCACGACTCCCTGCTCACCTACCGCGATCGCTTCCCGATCACGCAGCGTTCCAACTACCTGATCAACAATTCCCTCGGCGCCATGCCGAAGGCCGCGCGCCAGAGCGTGCTGCGCTTCCTCGATGAATGGGATACTCGCGGCGTGCGTGCGTGGGGAGATGGTTGGTGGGCGCTGCAAGAACAGCTGGCTGACCAGATCGCCATCGTGCTCGGCGCTGCCAAGGGCAGTGTGTCGATGCACCAAAACATCGCCGTCGCTCAGGAGATGATCCTCTCGTGCTTTCGCTTCGATGGCCCTCGCAACAAGGTCGTCTACGCGGACCGCAACTTTCCGAGCGACCAGTACATCTACGAAGCCCGCGCCGCGCATGGCGCGCGCCTCGTGCGCGTTCCGGCCGCGAGTGACGGCATCTCCACCGATGGCGAACAGATCGCGGCGGCGATCGATGACCAGACTCTGATCGTCGCCATCGACCACGTCATGTTCCGCAGTTCGGCGATCGTCGACATCGCGCCGATCGTGCAGAAGGCGAGGAAGCACGGCGCCTTCGTCGTGCTCGATGTGTTCCATTCGGCGGGCATCGTCCCGCTCGATGCCAAAGCTCTCGGTGTGCACGCCATCGTCGGCGGCGCTCTCAAGTGGCTGTGCGGCGGCCCCGGCAATTGCTTTCTCTATGTGCATCCGGAGGAAGTGCAGCGCCTGCAGCCGAGCTTCACTGGCTGGGCGGCGCACAAGCAGCCGTTCGCGTTCTCCCCGGCTGGCCAGGACTACCGCGACGACGGTGGGCGTTTTGCGACTGGCACGCCGAACGTGCCGGCGCTGTATTCGGGCAAGGAAGGCGTCGCCACGATTGTCGAGGTCGGTGTGGCCGCCATTCGCGCGAAGAGCCAGCGGCAGACCAAGCTCTTGATCGAGCTCGCGCAGAGCGCGGGGCTCGCCATCAAGTCGCCGCTCGATGGCGCGCGGCGCGGTGGCCACGTCGCGCTCGATGTGCCAAACGGCTACGCCGTGTGTCAGTCGTTGTCGGCCCGCGAGATCGTCGTCGACTTCCGTCCAGACGCTGGTCTGCGCGTGGCGCCGCACTTCTACAACACCGATGACGAAGTGGTGGCCGTCGTGCGCTCCATTCGCGAGAGCCTCGATTCGCGCGACTACGAACGCTTTCTCAGCCAAGCCAAGAAGCCAGGGTGAACTGCATGCGCATCTGGGACATCAGCGAACCGATCGAAGCGAGCTCGGCGACGTTCCCCGGCGACACCCCGTTCTCGCAAGAATGGGTGGCGCGGCAAGAACGCGGGGCCTCGTGCAATGTCAGCACGATCCGCATGTCGGTGCACGTCGGCACGCACACGGACAGTCCGCTGCACTTCGATCTGGCGGGCCCGGACATCGCGAGCGTGGACCTGACCAAGTATCTGGGCCGTTGTCGCGTGGTCGACGTGCAGGGCACAGGCTCGCCATCGCTGATTCCGGCGGCGGCGTTGACCGCGGCGATGTTGGCGGGAGCGGAGCGCATCTTGTTTCGCACGCGGCAAGAGCACGACCATCGCGTGTGGGATCCGGCATTCACGGCGGTTGGGGCGGCCGCCGCGAAGGCGCTGGTGCACGCGGGCATTCGACTCGTCGGCATCGACACGCCGAGCATGGACCACGCCGACTGCAAAGAACTCGATGGCCACCATCTGCTCTACGAAGGTGGGGTCGCCATCCTTGAGAACATCGACTTGCGCATGGTGCCGGCGGGCGACTACGAATTGATCGCGCTGCCGCTGCGCATCGTGCATGGCGACAGCAGCCCGGTGCGCGCGATCCTGCGCGAACTGCCGACGTCCCGTTCATGAGCAAGCGCCCGATCAATCCTGTTGAACTCGCCGCTCCCGTTGGCTTTGCGCACGGGTGGCTCGTCGAGGGCGGCGCGCGCACGCTCTATTTGGCTGGGCAATGCGGCTACGACCAGGCGGGCGTGGTGGTGCACAAGGGCGACTTGGTCGCTCAGCTTGACCAGGCGCTGCGCAACATCGGGCTGATCTTGCGCGATGCCGGCATGACCTTCGCGGACGTCGTGCAGCTCAACTTCTACGTGACGAGTCGCGATGACTACGCCGCGGCGCGCAAGGCGTTTGGCAAAGTGTGGCGGCAGCACTGCGGCAAGCACTTCCCGGGCATGGCGATGTTCCAAGTGGTGTCGCTGTTCGATCCGGAAGCCCGCATCGAAGTGCAGGGGATCGCGGCGCAATGAGGCGCTGGTGGGCAACGTGCGGGTGGCTGGCGGCGACGTTGGTCGCGTGCGCGAGTGATCGCCCGGCGGCGGTGCGCGACTTCGACAGCACGGCGGGCTTGGCCGAAGTGAAGGTCGACGACGACGGCTTTGCGTTCTACGAAGGCAAGCGCCTGCCATTGGATGCGGTCGTGTTGCAATTGCGCCAGCGCACCCGCGCGATGCCGCGCGAGCAGTTGGCGCGCTTCGTCGTGCAATTGCTCGTCGCCGAAGGGGTCGAGAAGGGGCCGTCCGCGGCCGCGGCACAAGCTGGCATGAACCGCATGCTCGACGAGCTGACGGTCATGGGCGTTCTGCAAGTGAAGTACCTGTGAACGGGAGATTCCATTGAGCCTGTTGCGTCGACACCTGCCCCCGGACCTCGTCGTCTTCGACGTCGACGGCACTCTGCACGACACCTTTCGTTGGTGGGCGCCAATCATCCGCGCCGGCTTGCAGCGCTTCGCCGCGCAGAACGGCCTCGACGTGCGCATGCCGACCGACACCGAAGCCGAAGCCGTCGTCGGCATGAAGGACGCCGGCGTTTGGGCGCCGTTCTTGCCGGACGCCCACAAGCATCGTTGGTTGGAGCTGCGCGCCGTGGTGTTGCCGATGGAAGTCGAAGAAGTGAGTCGCGGCGTCGACTACCTGTTTCCTGGCATGCGGCCGCTGCTACTGCATCTGCGGCAGATCGGGGTGAAGGTGGCACTGGCGAGCAACTGTCGCCGCACCTACATGGGCGCGATGCAGAATGGACAGGGGCTGGCGGCACTCACCGATTGGCAGTTCTGTCTCGACAGTCCGGGCGTGCAGACGAAGACCGACATGCTCACCAGCGCGCAAGCGGCGGCCGGTGGGGCCGCGCGGGTGGTGATGGTTGGTGATCGCGAGCCCGACCATGAAGCCGCGCGGGCGCTCGGCTGGCCGTTCGTGTGGCGCCGCAACGGTCGCTGTGCGATCGACGACGCCGAATTGATCTGGAATGGCGATCCCAACGAGCTGTTGTCGGGGCTCGGGCTCGCGGCGATGGCGTGATGCAGCGATCGGACTAGACTCGTCGGACCATGTTGTTCGCTGCGCTCGTCTTGTCGTTCGTTGTCCAAGAGCCAGCGCCGGTGACGGCTGCGCGCGCGGCGCTGGCGGCGGCGGAGGCGAAGAGTGGCGAGCAGAGTCTTCTTGCCTCGGACGCTGCGAACGGCCTCGGCAATCGTTTGATCGACGCCGGCCAGTTCGAGGAAGGCATCGCCGTGTTCGATCGGGTGTTGAACATTCGCATCGAGGTGCTGGGCGAGGACCATGCCAAGACGCGCGTGGCCCTGAGCAATCTCGCCAACGGGTTCATGGCCAATTGCGAGGCGCCGCGGGCCTTGCCGTTGTTTGAGCGGGCGATCGCTTCGTTCGAACGCGAAGGCATCGAAGACCGTTCCCGAGTCGGCGTGCTGCTCAGCCTCGGCGTTACCCACAGGTTGCTCGGTCAGTATCGGCGGGCGCGCGAAGTGCTTGAGGACGCCGTCGCGGTTGCCAATCGTGTGTGCGGCGACCAGCCCTATGCCGCGCTGGCGAAGCAAGCCTTGGCGACGACGCTGATGGACTATGGCGAAGTGGATCGCGCGCGCGAACTGATCGAGGCGGCCCTGGCGATCGCCGAGCGCGAACCAAAGAGTCAGCCGTGCGCGCACGCGGTGTTTGGGATTGGCATCGCCCTGGGCAACGCCGGTCGTTTCGATGAGGCCTTACCGTTGCTGCGGCGTGGCCTCGAACTGGTGCGACAAGCGTTCGGACCCACCTCGGGCAAGGCGTTGTTGAGTGCGGCGGTGTTGGCGTCGATGTTGCGCGAGGCTGGGCAGAGCGACGAAGCCTCTGTGGTTGCCAAGCAGTTGCTGGCCGCCGCCAAGGGTGGCACCGGTCTTCTGGCGCGCGCTCGTACGCAAGCGCATGCAGTGCTGTCGGCCGTGGCGGTGGGCGCCGGCAGGACCGAGGAAGGGCTCGCGCAGGCGCGGGCGATGTTGGCCCTTCACGATCCGGCGTGGATCCGCGCTAGCGACGAGGCTCGGCACTGGACGGTGTTCGGGAATGCGCTCGCTGCTGCCGACCAGCTCGACGAAGCGATCGCGGCCTTCCGTCGCGCCATCGCCTACTTCGCCAAGGACGCCATCGACAACGGCATCGGCGATGGCGTTGGCCAGGTGGAAGTGCGCAGCGCTCTGGCCGCAGCGTTGGCGGCGCGCGGCGATGTCGCTGGTGCGCTGGCCGAACGCCAGCTGGCGCTGGCGGCGTTCCGGGCCAATGTCGACTTGCTGTTGCCGGCGATGCTCGAAGCCCAGCGTTTGCACGCGGTGCACCGGCATCGCGGCAATCTCGACGCCCTGCTCGCGGCCGCGCGCGACCACGCGGCGGTGTTGGCGCCGGCGCAGCAGCACGCGGAGGTGTTGGCGTGGAAAGGCCAAGTCGCGCGCGGCATCGAGCGCAGTCTGGCGGCGGCGAGAGCGAACCCGGAGACGGCGGTTGCACTCGCGCGCCTGCAGCAGTTGGTGCGCGAGAACGGTGGCAATGCGCAGGACAAGGCGCTGCTGCGCGAACGCCAGGCGCTGTCGACGCTGCTCGCGGCTGTGGCGCGGGCGCCCGCCGAATCGGCGGATGCCGCGCACCTTCGCGAGAGCCTCGGCAAGGGCGTGGCGCTCGTCGACTTCTTGCTGGTCGCGGACAGTGCGGACGCGCGGCACTTCGTCGCCTTCGTCGTGCGAGCGGATCGCGCCACGGTTCGCATCGACCTCGCGGCGCACGAAGCTGTGCGGGCGGCGGTGGCTCGGCACGTGTTGATGACGTCGCGACGACTGCGGGCTGGACTCGGCGGCGAAGCCCTCGCGGCGGCCGCCGCTCGCAGTGTGCGGGAACTGCTGTGGCAGCCGCTGTTGCCAGCTCTGCAAGGCGTCGCCAGCGTGGTCATCAGCCCGGACGACGTGCTCGCCGAGTTGCCGTTCGAAACGCTGCCTGGCACCACTGCGGACCGGTTCTTGGTCGAAGAGATCGCGCTCACGTACGTGCAGAGTGGGTTGGAACTGGCGCGGTCGCCGGTGGCTCCAGCCGCGCCGAGGCTGCTGGCGATGGGCGACATCGACTACGGCGATGTGGCGGCGGCGTCGGAGTTGCGCGACGGGCCCGGGCCGTTCTCGCCGTTGGTTGGCACACGGCAAGAACTCGCGGACGTGCGTGCGATGTTTGGCGACGGCGAGGCCACGGTGCTGTCGGCTGGGGACGCGACGGAGCAGCAACTCGCGGCGAAGGTGGCGGGCGCCACACACGTGCATCTGGCTACGCACGGCTTCTGTCGCACGGCTCGGGGCGGTGTTGGTGCAGGCGTCGCGCTGGCGTCCGCGAACCGTGGTCGTGCCGCGCCGGGCGACGATGACGGCATCCTCACCAGCGAAGAAGCGGCGTTGCTGGATCTGCGGTCGTGCCTCTTGGTGACGCTGTCCGCGTGCCAATCCGGATTGGGCACGCCCGTCTCCGGCGAGCACCTGCTCGGGTTGCGACGTTCCCTGCACATTGCCGGCGCCCGTACCACGCTGACGTCGTTGTGGCGCGTCGACGACGCTGCCACCGCCTCGTTGATGGTGGACTTCTACCGGGCCTTGTGGCGCGATCAGTTGCCGCCAGCCGCGGCCTTGCGCGGGGCGCAACTCGCGCGCATCACGAGCCAACGGCAAGCCGGGGAAGTGCTGCCGGGTACGTGGGGTGCGTTCGTGGTCGAAGGTCGGTGGTAGGGATGTCTAGGAGTCTGGGACACGGGAACGGTTTCGGCCAACTTGGCAGCCGTCGAATGCTCAGTTCTGCGTTTGGAGCCGACCTTCACGATGCGAAGTCGATGCTCCATCGATGCGG
>CANEYR010000120.1 GCA_947444055.1 Planctomycetota bacterium | reverse complement strand
GTTCCAAGGCAGCCCCGTCACCCGGGAAGGCGGTAACGACGGAGTCCAAGTGCGGCAGCCGACGAACAGCGCCACGAGAATCGATCCGGCCACAAGACCACGCCGCATGCGCGAGTGATACGGCGCTGGCGGCGGTGCGTCGAGCGATCACCGCGACGGCGCGCGAAGAAAGGCAGTCCCGCGGTGTTGCGTGGCACCGCGGGCGCCCGACCACCAGCAGCCACCCCCATGGCCACCAGCGATGCTCACACGCACCGGATCGAGCCCCCACTCGGATTCCCGTCGCGCTGCACAGACCCCCTGATCCCGCACAGTCTGCGCACCACCGCGCGCCGTCCCCCCAGACCTTGCGCGGTGTGCACGCGCAGCATCGACGCAAGGTGGTAGAGACTTGAAGGTCTCCTCAAAGCATCGATGTCACTGCACCGTGAAGCGAACGACCGCACTGAGACCAATCTCGCGAGTTCCAAACGTCGCCGCGATGCCATTCGACCACACCCGGGCCACCGGCTCCCAGCCACAGACTTGCACCTTCTGGGCTTGGCTGGTCACGATCCCGAGAGCATTGGCCGACGAATCGAAGGCAGCACCTTGGAAACGAATCCACTCGCCGATGGCACTCGGCGTGTTGGGAATCACGAAGGGGAACGTCGCACTGCCGTCGCCCGCCGCCACGGCGAACCACGAGCCAGCGATATCGATCGACAAGAAGCAGCCAGGCGCGCCAGCGGCCTGCAGATTCTGCGGCAAGACGAAGCCAGCCCACGGACCGGTATCGATGGTGCCGAGCGCCAACAAAACCAGCGCGCCAGGCTGCGCTTGCGACACGCGCGCCACCCAGGGCCGCCCCCACATCACTTGCGTGGTCGCACTCTCAACGCGCAGCGGTTGCGCGTTGCTGCCAAGGCACGCCAAAGGCCCGATCGCGAGGTCGGGGCTGTCACAGACGTAGGTGACGTCAAGTGAGTACGCGCCCGGCGGCTGGCCATGCACGATGATCTCCAGCACGAGCCCACCGTTCCGTGGGTTGTAGGCGAACGGCACCGCCAGCGGGATCGTCGGCGAGAACGGGCTCGGTGAAGCAACCGTCGCCAATCCAGGCAGCGTCAGCAACTGACGAGGCAAGACGACGGTCTCATCCAAACCACGATTGGCGGCGAAGTCGACGCCAAGGCCGAGCAGCGACACCGGCATCGTCGACAAGCGCAATTCACAATCGACCACCTTCGGCAGCGCCGTGGCCCCGCCATCGATCCGGAACGCCACCGCCGTGATCGTCACCGGCGAACTGAACAGCGCGGCGTCGTAGGCGTACTGCACGCGCGTCGGCGTGCTGCGCCCGAACGGCACGTTCGTGCTGCCCGTTCCTTCTTGGTTTGAGTGCGAAGCCGGCACCGGCAGCAACGTCTGGCAAGGCAGCCCAGACGCGACCGCGAACAGACAAAGAGCGTGGCGGTAGACCATTGGCATCGTTTGCATCGACCACTGTGAAAGCAGGCCTTGACCTGTGGTTTGCAGCCTGCCGAAGTAGGTGCGCTTGCTCACACCGTCCGATCGCCAGCCCGGGGTGCTTCTACTGCTCGCCGACCCCGCCCCTTTGCAGCCCCTGCTCACGCAGCTGCAGCAGGTCGGCATGCAAGTCGATCTCGCCAGCGACTTGGCTACGGCCCGCACCCTGTTCTTCGCCAGCGGTGGCCACGACTGCCTTGTTATCGCACCGGACGTGCGGCCGGGCATCGCCAGCCAAGTCGTGCACAGCCTGCGCTCGGTCGACCCAGACCTGCCGATGGCGACGTTCGGTCCAGACCTCGGCGGCCCCACCCGACCCTCTCTCCACGCGATCCTCTCCGGATTCCATCCCAGCTCGCGCGCCGGCACCGGCGCCTTGCTGCGGTTTTTGCGCGCGATGCGCCTGCGCTAGGGCCGCCAGCGCCGCCGATCTCACTCTGGCTTGGCGGTGGCCGGCGGTTCGTTGCCCAGCAGGCCAGCCAATCGCGCCAAGCCGCGCGCGACGAGCCCGCGCACGGCGGCTTCGGTGATGCCCTTCTGCTTGGCGATTTCCTGGTAGCCAAGACCCGCCACCCGCGACAGCAAGACCGCGTCGCGCTGGGCTTCGGGCAACAATTGCAGAGCCTGCTCGACACGCGTCAGCTCTTCCTTGGCACCGGCGACTCGAGAGGGCGTCAGGCCGCCGAACAACCCCATTTGCGCCGCCTCGTTGCTCTCGCTCGGCAGCGGTTCGATGCGCGCCGGATCCCGCATCTCCTGCTTGTGGTAGCGATAGCGATCGACCACCTTGCGCGAGGCCTGCAAGAACAGATAAGCGCGGAACTGCTCTTCGCCGCGGAACTCCAGCGTGCTGATGTCGCGCAACACCTCGCGGCACACCGACTGCGCCAGATCGCGCACCGATTCGCGGTTGGCGAGTTCGCCACCGACCTTGGCGCGCAAGAAAGCAACGAGCGCAGGCAAGTTGTTTTCGAACAGAGCGTCGTAGGCGGCGCGGTCGCCTGCCACGGCGGCGTGGATCTTGGTTTCAAATTCGTTAGACACAGGATCTCCGCGCCGAACGGTGGCGCCTTACATCGGACAGCGACGCGAAGGTTACCGCCGTTCGCGGCCAGCAGAAAAATCGCGCACGGCAGGTCTCGAAACGAGACTCGGCACCGGCATCGCGGCACGCGCCACGCAGCGAGGGCCAAACCTGCGGGGCCAACCTGCGGGGCCAACCTGCGGGGCCAACTCGGGCCGCCAAACGAGAGGGGCCAAAACAGATGGGGTGCCAAAACAGATGGGGTGCCAAAACAGATGGGGTGGCTGACGGGATTTGAACCCGCGACCCCCAGGACCACAACCTGGTGCTCTAACCGAGCTGAGCTACAGCCACCGTGCGAACGACCCGCCTTGCGGCGTCACCGCGCGTTCCGCGGGGCGAGGAGTGTGCCGTTCGCATTGACGATGGTCAAGCAGCTCTGTGAAACGCCGTTGCGAACGCTTGCGCACGACGCATGCACTCGCTAGCGTCCGCGCCCCAACTCGCCTCCGTAGCTCAGCTGGTAGAGCAGCGGATTCTTAATCCGCGGGTCGAAGGTTCGATCCCTTCCGGAGGTACCAGTGGGTGCGGCCGCCGTGCGAACAGCACGGCGGCCGCTCGCTTTTTGGTGACGCTTTTCGGTGGCGCCGCCCAGACCTTAAAGGTCGTGCTTGCAGGCCATGTCGCTGACCGTCGAGTGCGCCGCCAACACCGGCTTCTTCGGCAAGTGCAGCCAGAAGGTGGTGCCCGCCCCCATCTGCGATTCGAAGGAAACCGCCCCGCCGTGGCCCTGGACGATCTCCTTCACGATGTGCAACCCAAGCCCGGTGCCGCTGATGCCGCCGGTGTTGCTGCCGCGTTCGAAGCGACGGAACAGGCGCTTGTGGTCGTTTTCGGGGATGCCGATGCCATTGTCGCGAACGGCAACCGCCCACTGGTCGTCGCGCTCCTCGGCAAACACGGTGATCACGGGAGCGACATCCGTGCGGCTGTAACTGATGGCATTGCCCAACAGGTTCATGAACACCTTGGTCAAAGCCCACGCATCGGCGGCGATCTTCGGCAGTGGCTCGATGCGCACCTGCACACCACGATCGTCGATCTCGTAGCGCAAGGTGCGCAGCACATCACCGAGCAGCAACGTCAGGTCGCAGTCGGCAAAGCACAGCTGCATGCCGTCGTGATCGAGGCGCGAACTGTCGAGCAGGTCGCGAATCAGACGCTCCATCTGATGCACTGCCATCAGACCATTCTGCACCGCTTGGCGGACGGGCGATGACACGTCCCCGAGGTAGCCCTTGTCGATCGTCGACAACATCAGCCGAACGGCACTCAAGGGACGATTCAAGTCGTGCACGGTCTGCTGCGCCGCGTCGACCAACTCGCTGACCTTGCGATCCAGCAACAACCGCTGCTCATCGAGATCGCCAAAGCGTCGCGCCAACTCCAGATTCGACTGCATCGACTTGTCGAGCAAGAACGGATCGGTCTCCTCGCCGGTCGCCGCGGCCAAGGCCGCGATCGTCACCGAGGACGCGGACGCCGCCACTTCGGTGATGCCCGCTGACAAATCGAACTGCAGCTCCGCGTCGCTCAGGATCTCCGTCGACGGCGCGGGCGCCGCGGTCGCCCCAGCCGTCTCGCGCAACTCGTAGCTGAGTTCGTAGTCATCGCCATCGCCCGTCATGGCCGCGGCACTCTCGGCGAGCGGCAACGCCAACGAAGCCAGCGAAACCTCGACTTCGACCTCTGGCGGGCGCGCGCTCTTGGACGCGTCGCCAAGCGACAATCGCGTCTGCGGCAATTCCGCGGTCGGCACGACGGCGCGCGACCGCCGCACGTCATCGCAGATGTTCCACAGCTTCTGTCGCACCCCTTCGGCCACTTCGTGCGGCGAAGCCTTGCCTCGACTCAAGCCATAGAGAGCAACTTTGCGTTCGACGAGCATCGAGACGGCTTCGACAAACGCCTCGAACACACCATGACCTTCCGTTGCCACCGTCGGGAACGTCTGGATGTCGTCACGGAACTTGCAGGTCCGATCCAGTTCTGCCTCCGACAACACGTCCTCGAGATCGCGCTTGTTGTATTGCACGATGATCGGGATGTCTTCGGACGTGCCACTGCTGCCACGCAGGTTGTCGCGCATGCTCTGCAGCGACTCGACGTTCTCCTGCAAGCGACTGCGCTGGCTGTCGACGACGAACACCACGGCGTCGGCACCCTGCAGCACATACTTACGCATCTGGCGGTACTTCGGCTGACCGGGCACCGTGAAGCCTTGGATGCGAATCTTGAACCCGCCGACTTGGCCGAGATTGATCGGCAAGAAGTCGAACAGCAGGGTCTGGTCTTCTTCGGTATTGATCGACACCAGCTGCACTTCATTGCGCGGGCACAGGATGCCGTGCACCTGTTGCAGGCTGGTTGTCTTGCCACCGACGCCGACTCCGTAGTAGACGAGCTTGGCGTTGATCGTGCGTTCGGCGACGTTGATGAAACCCATCGAATGACTTCGAGGTTGTTGAGGGCCGGCGAATGACCAGCTCGACTCGTCCTCATCGGCAGTGCGGGCCCAACAGCTTCACCGTTGTCGCCAACCACGATCCGGTCGGGCGGCTGGCAACAGCGCATGCCAATAGGCATTGGCCGGGGACAGCACATAGACGATGGCCGCATGGGCGCTCGCTGGCGTGACGTTCTCGATGCCCCGCTTGTCCACTCGCCGCCGACCGCCGAGCAGCGATGCCATCAGCCGTCCGCCACAAACCGCTGGTTCGCCATCGGCTGTGGTGAACGCCGCCAGCCCCAATTCGGTGATCAGGTGTGTGCGCGCGTTCGACACTTCGCGGTCCGTTGGTGGCTTTTGCCGCAACTCGGCCAAGAACGACTCCAGCTCGGCGACCGTCGCCGCGGTCTCCGCGGCGGCATCGGCACGCATGACTTCGCCGCGCAGCAGAACCGCCGGTTGCTCGCCCTGGCGATGGAAGCGCACGATTTCGTCACCCGCCAGCCACGACCACGCCACGACCGGCGTGTGCGCACGCAGTTCGCTGCCGCGCACGCGAAACCGCCGCACCGCGCGCGCCTTGGCCACTTCAAGACCGACGGCCAGCGCCGGCCGATCGGCGAAACACGCCAGCCAGAACGCGGCCATCACGAACGGTTGGTCGACGCGGCTGTGCAGCTCCTGTCGCACACCGCCTGCCGCTTGGTAGCTGATGTCGTACCGAGCGTCATCACCACGCTTGCGGTTCTCGTCGTTGCGAAACTCGTCCGACTGCGGAAATTCGATCTGGCCGAGTGCCGCCCGCAGCGTCGGCGACACCGCCCCTCGCACTTCACCGGCCACCATCGTGGGCTCGCACAACCATGCCCGCACTTGCGTCGGCGTCATCGACGCCATCGTGGCGCTATCACCTTGGGCCGCCCACGGCCACTGGCGCGCCAGCGAACGGGCGCGCAACACCCCACCCGGATAGATGAATTGCTCGTCATCAGCCACGAGGGCCGCCCGCGCGATCGCGGTCAGCAATTCGTCGTCGCTCATTGGCGTGGCATCGGCGAGCAGCGCCTTGATGAAGGCGATCGCCGCGGACTCGGCAGCAGCGGGCACCACTGCGACAATGCAGGTGACATCTTGGTCAACGTGCAAATGCACCGAGAGCACGTCGGGCACGGCCGCCCGGGCGCGCTGCAGTCGGCATTCCGCCAACACCCGAGCACAACCGCAGTCGACCGCCAACAGACCCAAACGGTGCTCCCAGATCAAACCGACCGCGGTTGCCGAAGCCGCCGGCACCTCGCGATAAACCCACCCGCCGTGCGCCTGCGCCAACGCGGCCGCCGCGAACGCGCAAAGGAGAGCGAGCAACTTCACAGCGAACATAAGCGGCCTCCTTGCAACGTGAGCACTCGGTGCGCCAGCGCCCGCGCCATTTCGAGATCGTGGGTCACGATCACCAACGCCAGGGCGCGGCTGCGCTGCTGCACGAGCAACGTCTGCATCACCGCGATCGCGGTGGTGCGATCCAACGACGCCGTCGGTTCATCGAGCACGAGCACATCTGGGTGCACAGCCAACGCGCGCAGCAGCGCCGCGCGTCGCACTTCACCGCCTGACATGCGTTCGCGCGGGCACTGCAGCAACGCCGGGGCCAGCGCCACGGCGCTGGCACCCGCGCCCGCATCGAAGTACGGCGCCTGCGCTTCCTCCAGCAAGTCCGCCAGCGCCCGTCGTGGCGTCAACGAACTGTGCGCGTCCTGGCAAACCAACTGCAGCGCGTTCCAACGATCCGGGCGCGTGACCACCCCGGCATCGGGCCGCAGATGGCCGACCAACACCCGCACCAACGTGGTCTTGCCGGCACCGGACTCGCCAACGATGGCGACGACCTCGCCGCGCCGCAGTTCGAAGTCGACCTCGTCCAGCACGCGCCGGTCCCCGAACGCATGCTGCACGCCGCGCGCGCTCAACACCGGCACGCTGCCGATGTCCTGGCCACTGCGCACCGGCCACGGTGCTTCCTGCGGCTCGGCACGAACGAACGCATCCCCCACCAACGAGTAGACCGTGGCGGCGACATCGCGCAGCAGACGATGGTCATGGGTCGAGGTCAGCACCGCGCTGCCGTTCGCCATCAGCGCGCGCAGGTTGGCGACCAATTCCTTGTAGCTGCCGCCGTCGAGACTGGCGGATGGCTCGTCGACCACGACCAACTTGGGGCGGCGCAAGAACGCAATCGCCAACAGCACGCGCTGCGCCTGCCCACCGGAGACCGCGTGCGGGCGACGCCCCGCCACCGCCGCGGCATCCTGCACGCCAAGCCGCGCCAACATCGCCACGCACTCGCCAGTGGAACAACCGGTCGCGTGCTCGATCTGTCGCCCCACCGGCTGCAGGGGGTCCAGCGCCGCGTGCGCATCCTGCGGCAAGAAGGCCATGTGGTGGCGCAGCAAGATGCGGCGACTGGCGGCGTCGGCCGTCTCCGTCACCCCCTGGCAGTTGACCCGACCGCTGCAGGACCAACCGCGCCGCGCCAACAGGCCGAACAACGCCGCCAGCATCGTCGACTTGCCGCAACCCGATGGCCCATACAGCGCCGCGACCTGGCCTTGCCCGAGCGATAGCCCGGGCAGGCGAATGGCGACGCCAGTCGGGGACCGGACGGCGAAATCAGCAACTTCGAGCACAGTCGACACGGTCCGTCATCGCACGGGATCGCGGCGCCAACTGCAAGCTCGCATCGCCCTCCCGCGCCAGCACCGCCCGCCGGTATGCTCGCGACCATGTTGCGCCTCGCGGTTCTGTTCGTGTTCTTCGCCACCTCCGTAGCCGCCCCGCTCGCGGCGCAACGCACACTGCACGATCTGGAAAAGCAGTTCATCAAAGAGTCGCGACGACTCGACCGCGAGGCCAGCAACGAGCAGCGCGACCAACTGTTGGCGCAGCAGATCGGCCTGCTACAGACGTTCTTGGTCGACGAAGCCAAGGGCGACGACCGCTGGAACGGCCGCCTGATGCTCGCCGACTTCCAACTCGCCACCGGCAATCGAGTCGCAGCGACCAAGTCCCTGTGCAGCATCGAGACGGCGGCAGCACCAGCCCTGCTGTTGGTAACCGCCGCGACCATGGCGCAGCACCTCAACCTGAAGGACCAACGTGCGGCCTGGATCGCGGCCGCGGTGAAGAAGCAGTCGCCAGTGACCGATCGCCTGGCGATGGCGCGCATGCTGATGACAGTGCTGCGCGAAGTGCAGCTAGGTGAGGATCTGTTCAAGCAGACGTTGGCGGCGGCGACGGACGACGACCAACGCTCGTTCATTCGCTGGCACCTCGCCGACGCGCTGCGCGACCGCGAGGATCTGCCGGACAATGCGGGCTTCGAAGAGCTTGAGAAGCTCGCGAAGGAACTGCCGCAGACGTATTGGGGCAGCGTCGCCGCCGACCGCTTGCGCGCCACCCGCCTCTTGGTTGGCGATGACGCGATCGAGCTGCAAGGCAAGACCCGCAGCGGCGAGGCCTTCGTGCTCAAGGAACAACAAGGCAAGGCCGTGATGCTGGTCTTCTGGTCGCTGGCGGATCGCGACCTGCCGACCTTGCTCGCCCTGGTGAAAGAACTGCGCACGCGGCACGGCGCCAAGCTGGCGGTGCTCGGCATCTGCCTCGATCGCGACTTGGACGCCATCGCGGCAGCGGTCGCGGAGCTCGGCATCGACATCCCGGTGATCGCCGATGGCAAGGGCATCGAATGCGACCCGGCCTTGCGGTGGTTCGTCGAGGGCCCGCGCGTGAACGTCATCGACCACAACGGCAAGGTCGCAGGCCTAGGCCTGCACGCGGGCACCGCGGATGCACGCCGCGAACTGCAAGACGTGGTGGCCGGTGCGATCAAGCCCCAGTGACAGCAACCCAGTGGCGCCAACCGCTGACCGCTGCGGTCAGGTCACAGGCAGGCGATGCAGTCGATCTCGACCAAGCCGCCCTTCGGCAGTTCTTTCACCGCCACCGTGGCCCGCGCCGGCTTGTGGTTGCCGAAGTGCCGCGCGTAGACCTCGTTGACCGCCGCGAAGTCGGCCATGCTGACGAGAAAGATCGTGGTCCGCGCCACCTGCGCCAAACTGGCGCCGCCGGCGACCAACACCGCCGTCAGGTTCTTTAGCACTTGCTCCGCTTGCTCGGCCGCATTGGCGCCGACCAGCGTCGCCGTCTTCGGGTCGAGAGCGATCTGGCCAGAACAGAACAGCAGGTTTCCAGCCTTGATCGCTTGGCTGTAGGGACCGATGGCCGCCGGAGCGGCAGAGGAATGAACGGGATCGAGCTTCATGAGGTGGGAGGGGCAGGGCATAGCCGTTCGCGCAGGCGGCGTTCGACGGGCGGCGGCAAGAAACTGCTGACATCGCCGCCGTTGCGCACGACCTCGCGGATCAGCGACGACGACACATAGCTGTACTGCACGCTGGGCATCACGAACACCGTCTCGATCGCGGGCGCGAGGTGGCGATTGGTCAACGCCATCTGGTACTCGTACTCAAAGTCGGAGACCGTGCGCACGCCGCGCAGGATCGCACCGATGCCTTTGGCGCGGCAGAAGTCGACGACCAGGCCACGGAACGTGATCACCGACACGCGGCGATCCTTCGGCAGCACTTCCTGCAGCATCTGCACGCGCTCGTCGGCCGTGAAGGTCGACTCTTTGTTGCTGTTGACGGCAATCGCGACCGTCAAGTGGTCAAACAGCGGCAGCGCTCGCTCGACCAAGTCCAGGTGGCCGCACGTGACGGGATCGAAACTGCCTGGGTAGAGGGCAGAAACCATCGGCGGAATGTAACCGGCGGCAGTTTCCAGGCACGGGTGCACTTTGCATGGTTCCAACTTCGATTCCACCGCTCGTGTGGTGCAGCATCTGGGCACTGCCAGCCGCGGTGCTGGCCCCCATCTCGTTCCCCGCCGCCACCGCGATCGCCGCGATCGGCCTGCTGTTCGCATTGTGGTCCAAGGCGCGCTGGCGACGCGCGGGGCTCGCGGCCCTTCCCGCCTGCCTGGCAGCCATGCCGGGGCCGATCGGGCTGCGACCGCTGACACCACCAGGACCGCTCGTCCTCCACGGGGTCGTCGTCGGCATCGTGCGCACCCCGAGCACCGGGGCGGTGATGTTGTTGGTCGGCGACGAACGCGCCCCTGTGCGCATCGCCCTCGATGGCGAATTGGAGGCTTTGCCCGGTGACGAGGTGCGGTTGTTGGTGCACGCGGCGCCGGCCGCGGTGCCGCTGCTGCCCTGCTCGCTGCATGGCATCGCCACCACCGCCAAAATCACGGCGGGAACGTGGTCTCTGCGCCGCCTCGCCGCCGCCAGTCGACGAGCCTTGGAACAGCAACTGCTGCAGCACCTGCCCGGCGAAACCGGCGGCATGATGGCAACCCTCGTGCTCGGCCGCGACACGCGCCCCGACAGCGAACTGCAAGCGGCCCATCGCGCCACCGGCTTGAGTCACTTGCTGGCGGTCAGTGGCGCGCACGCGGCGATGCTGGCGTTCCTGTTGGGACTCGGCGGCTGGCATGGTCGCCGCCGCATTGGCATCGGGCGACGGCGAACGTGCATCGTGCTCGGGTTGTTGATGGCCTACGCCGCCATCACGGGCAACGAGCCGCCGGTCCTGCGCGCGGTGGTTGCCTACACGATTGCCGCCCTCGCGGCCCATCTTGGCCGGCCATGCGGCGCCACCCCCCTGCTGCTTGCACCCGCGATGTTGACCGCCCTGCTGCAACCCGAAGCACTGCTCGGTCCAAGTTTCCTGCTCAGCTACGCCGCCGTCGCGGGCTTGGCGTTGGCACGACCGCCGCGCGGTGACTCGCGGGTGCTGCGTTGGGTCGTCGGTCCACTGATCGCGTCGGCCTGGGCGACCTTGCTCACCGCCCCATTAACGCTGCACTTCTTTGGCCAACTGGCGCCGTGGACCGTGCTGCTGACGCCGCTCTTGGCGCCGCTGGTCGGCCTCTTGCTGCTCGGCGGTCTGCTGGTCGCCATCGCGGGTCTGATCGCGCCGCCGCTGGCCACCTTCCTGGCCCACCCACTCGGTAGCTTTGCGAACCTCTACGTCGAGGTCGTGCAGTGGGCTGATCACTTGCCACTGACGCCGCTACCTGCCCCGTTCGTGCCGCTGCTGTGGACCATGCTGCTGGTCGGCTTTGCCGCCGTGGTCATGGTCGCGTGGCGACCCGATCGGTGCCGTTGCGCACTCGCTGCCGTCTTGCTGTCCGCACCGCACTTCCTGCCGCTGCACGCCGCCGCCAAGGATCGCCTGCAACTGCTCGCCATCGGCCACGGCCAAGCCTGCCTCGTCTGCACCAAGACCGGCCAGCAATACGCCATCGACTGCGGCAGCCTGCAGCACCCGTTCCTTGCCGCGGAACGGTTGGCCGCCGCGATGCCGCGTCGGTCCTTGGACCTGTTGGTCATCACCCACGCCGACGCCGACCACCACAACGGCGTGCCGGCACTGCTGACGAGGGTGGCGATCGCGCGCGCGGTCCTGCCAGCCGCGCTCGCCGAGAGTGCGCTCGCCGCCTTGCTGCGCGCCAACGCCGTCGACGTGCAGATTCTCGCGCCCGGGGAACGCTTCGTCGTCGGCCCGCAACTGCTGGTGTGTGCACCCACGTTGCCAAAGGGAGCAAGTGACAACGACCAGAGTCTCTGGGCGCAGGTGCGGGTCGGCGCGACGTCAGTGCTGATGACTGGCGATGCGGAAGAACTGGGCATCGCCGCCGCCATCGCCGACGGCATCGCGGTGCCGCACGACGTGTTGGTGTTGCCGCACCACGGTCGCGCCAATGCCAATGCCCCCTGGTTGTTTCGCCACGTGCGACCGCGCGCGTGCCTGGCCTCGGCGGCGAGTGGCGATGGCGACACCGTGCTCGGTCCACTGGCGCGGCGCCTTGGTGCTGAGCTGTGGGTCACCGGCCAACACGGTTCGCTGACGCTGCTCGATGCACCGGCGCGTGTGCTGCCCGAACTGCTCGGCCGGCCGCTGGCCTCACCGCCGTGATGCCGTTCTCGGGCTCGCACGGCGGCTCCTGACCTGCCAAGGAAACAGCCACGGCAAGGCTCTCCTTCGCGCGCTTGCGCCACGCTTCGATTTCGTGCTCTCGTCCCATGAATCAAGGCGTGACCAAGCCAGCCGGGCGGCGGTGAACACCAAGAGTGGGAGTCTGTCGAGTGGGTCTCTAGGGCGATCGAGATCGCAATCTCGGGCATTGCCATCAGGAAGCCGACCCCGTTGCTGGTGAACACGAACGGCACGGCGCCCCCTCACCAGCGCGGCACGACTGAACGCGTCAGATCGAACTCAATGACTGGGTCGTGGTAGACCGTGGTGACTTGCTGGTGCTCGGCGCGCGCGCGCAGAGCCTTCTTGTCGCGCGGCGGTGACTGCACGTCGAGCTCGACCAGATGCAGCAGCCCCCGCGCCTGCTCGTCGACGTAGCCGCGCCATTCTCGCACCGAGGGCAAGCTGGCCTTACCCAAGCGATACAGCCCGTGGCTCGCCATCAACGCATCCCCACTCACCTGGTTGTCGCCGAGCCGCTGCACCAGTTCGCGCGCGATGCGCGAGGCGAACTCGACGTCGCGACCCGCAGCCAACGCGAACGCAGCGAGGAAGCGCTGCTGTTCGTCGCCACTGTCGAGGGCGCGCCGCAGCGGCGGCCGGGCGGCTTCGCTGTGTTCGACCAGAAAGCGCAGACTCGTAGCCGCCAGAGGAAAGGCCCGCGTGCCAGACACCGCGACCCGAGTTTGGCTGTGCAGACCTTGCACACTGACGGCCAACAGATCGTCGCTCGGGGCGGTGCGATGCTGTTCACAACGACACCGCAAGATGCCGCCTGCAAAGGTGCGCTGTTGTTCATCTCCCGATTGCAGGGCCGCGTCCAACGCCGCCACCGGCCCCGCGGGCAGGTCGCACAGGGTGTCGAACGCGGCAATGCCGTTGCCGACGATGCCATCATCGCGCAGGGCCTCGATGCAGGCGTTCACCTCGGGAGTCGTCAGATCGATCGCCGCCGTGCCCACCGCGGCCGACGTGCGCACGTCGTCGAGGGCAGCAACCGCCAAGGACGGCGCTGCCGTTGCAGCAATGAGGCCTGCCGCGGCGCCCGGTGCCATGTCGTCCCCTTGCCGACTCTCCATGGCCGCCAGCGCCACTTCCTCACCAACCGCGAACGCGCGCCACAGCACCACGGCGAGCAACGCCAACCCAACGACCGCGGCGAGGCGGGGCCACTCGGGATGCTGTTGGCGCCCTGGGTTCACTTCACTTGCCGCCTGCGGGAGGCAACGCCTTCGGGGCCACCGGGGCCATCGCAGCAACCGGCACCAGCTTGCTGATGCGACCGAGGAAGTTCCAATCCTGCACGTAGATGGCGCCGGCCTTGTCGACGGCAATGCCGTGTGGCGACAAGAACACCCCGTCCTGCCATTGCGCCCGCGGCACACCATGCTGCGCGCGCAACTTCTCGTCGGGGTTGTCACCCAGATGGCAGACGAGCTTGTCGTCCTTGTCGAGCACGGTGATGCGACCCGCGAGGTCGGCGACGACGAGCCCACCATTGGGCAATGGCGCCACGTTGCACGGCCGCCGCAGGTCCTTGTCCATCGTGCGCACGTGGTCGCCATCCATCGTGAACCACTGCAAGCGATGGTTCTCGCGATCGCAAACCAGCAGCAGCGGCTCCTTGCCGCGCGTATCGAGCCACACACCATGCGGCGTTTGCATCTTGCCGGGGCCATTGCCAGGGCCACCGAACGACTTCTTGTAGTTGCGGTCCTTGTCGAAGATGTGGATCCACGACTTGCCGTAGCCGTCGGCTGCGAAGATGCGGCCGTCCGGGCCAACCGCGACTGCGGTCGGATTGTATTGCCCTTCATTCTCGTAGACGCCGGACGCCTGCGGCCAACCGATCGTCCACAGCACCTTGCCGTCGATCGTCGCCTTCACGATCTCGTGACGCCGAATGTGCGCGAGGTAGAGCACTTCCTGCCCGTCTTCTGTGCGCAAGCACATGCCGTGCAAGCCACCGTGGAACTCCTTGCCCCACGAACGCAGGACCTTGCCATCAGGCGAGAACGTGATCACCGCGTGCTCGGTGTCGGTGTTGGCGAGCAGGTTGCCGTCCTTGTCGACCACGAGGCAGCCGTGCGTGCTGCCAAGTTCTTTGCCGTCCTGCAGGCGGCCCCAGTCCGACATCCACTGGTAGATCGGACCCGGTGCGCTGCCAAGCATGACGAGGGCCGGCGGCGTCGTTGGCACTGGCGTCGTTGGCGGGGTCTCTTGGGCGCGGATCATGGGAGCGAGAAGGAACGCGGTGATGGCAACATGGCGCATGGTTTGACTCGACGCAGGTTGTAGCGCGGTGCGGCGCGGGGCGGAACATCGCACTCCGCCGTTGCTGTCGAGCCATCACGCCGACAAGCAGAGCAAGAACGACTTGCTAGCATGCAACCCATGCTGAAGTGCACGTTGGCCCTGCTCGTCGCCTGCTCGGTAGAGGCACAGACGACGCCCCGCGCAACCAACATCGATGAGGCCAAAGTCGGCGCTTACTCGTTGCCACCGCTTGGGGCCAAATCATCAGAACAATGGCAGCAACGTCGCGCCGAACTGCGCGACCTGTTCGCCGAGCATGTCTACGGCCGCACCCCGCTCGACTTGGGCAAACTGCGCGTGCGAATCGACTCAACGCTGCCAGGCGCCCTACAAGGAATGGCCACGCGCACCCTGGTCCATCTGAGCCTGGCTGACCTTCCACAATGGACCGGACTTGATCTGCTGCTCTACGTGCCCAGCAAGAGCAAGGCGCCGACGCCGTGTTTTGTCGCGCTCAACCTTCACGGCAACCATGCGGTGACGGTTGAGGGCGATGTTCCCCTGACGACCCACTGGATCGAAGACGGAACGTTGCTCCTGGACCACCACGCCACCAAGTGGAGCCGTGGCTCGGACATCTCCAGCTGGCCGTTGGCCGACTTGATGCAACAGGGATTCGCGGTTGCCACCGCCTTCTACGGCGACCTCGAGCCGGATCACGACACCGGCTTTCTTGGCGGCATCCGCGGCGCCGTCGCGGCTCGCCGCGCGGACACCTTGAACGGCCCGCATGCATGGGGCGCGATTGGGGCGTGGGCGTGGGGCATGTCGTGCATCGTGGACTACCTGGTCACTGAACCAACGATCGACCATGCTCACCTGATGGCCCTCGGGCACTCGCGCCTTGGCAAGGCAGCCTTGTGGGCCGCGGCG